>NZ_JAAGLN010000189.1 GCF_010548145.1 Streptomyces sp. SID10853 | reverse complement strand
CTCGGCGTCCGCCGCGTCTTCAACCGCGTCACCCTGCGCTGGGAGGCGGCGGCCGGCCGCGCCTACACCGTGCAGGGGTCGGCCGACGGGCAGCACTGGACCGACCTGGCCCGCTATCCGCACCCCGACCTCACCAGCGGTGGCGGCTGGCTCTGTGTGGACGGGCGGGCCGGGCTCGTCGTACGCGGGGCGCGCAGTCCGCTCGCGGTGTACGGCGACACGGTCGTCCTCTGCGACGGCCCCGCCCAGCCGCTGCTCGTGGAGGGATACCCGTCGGCCGGCGCCGACCGCACCCGCGCGGCCGCCGCCAGGACCGCCCCCGCATCCGGCCGCCCTGACGTCCTGGTCAGCGACGCGGAGGGCTGGCTGAGCCTCTTCAACCTCACCGCACAGCCGGTCACCACCACGGTCACGCTCCCGCAGGACACCCGTTCGGTACGCCTCTATCCCGGCGACCAGCGCGTCACAGGAGCGGGCACCGCGTATGTGGCCGAACTCGGCGCGGCGGCCGCTCTGCTGGCACCCGCGCGCCTCACGCTGCGTACGTCCTCGGGCGCACGGGTCCCCGCCGGGCTGCGGGCCGAGGTGAGCGACGCGGGCACGGTACGGCTCACCGGTCCGTCCGGCCGGTACACCGTCACCGGTCAGGACGGCCGCAGCGCCCGCGTGACACTGCGGCCGGGACGCCCGTACGAGGTCAGGGTCCCCGGGGCCGTCCGCTATCCGCTCACCGATGCCGCACTGGGCAGGCCCACCTTCCCGACGGCCCCGCTCCCCGCGGGAATGTCGGACCCGGCCGCCGCGGTCGACGGGCAGAGCCACACCTCATGGACGCCGGGCCCCGGCGGCCGGATGGTCGTCGACCTCGGTTCCGTGCGGCGGGTGAGCGCGGTGCGGGCCCGGTGGACCGGCGGCCGTACCACGGCCGCGCACGCGGAGCTGAGCACCGACGGGACCGGCTACCGGCCGGCGGGTGAACTCTCCCGGCACGGCCGCGAGAGCACACTGACCGTGGACGGCTCGGCCCGCTATGTCGCGCTCGCCGTCCCCGGGTGGCGGCGCGGCGACGCCACCCTCGTCTCGCTCAGCCTCTCCTGAACAGCCTTTCCTGAAGCCGGCCTCACCTCGGCCCAGCTTCTCCCGACCCGCACGCTCCCGGCCCCGACAGCCACGTACACCCAGGTTCGCCCCTTACCCGTGGAGGTTCCCACCCATGTACTGGACACAACGGCTGCGCGGCGCAGGGACGGCCGTGGCCGCCGCCGCGCTCATCGGCGGGGTGCTCGCCGTGCCGACGGCCCAAGCCGCGGGCGCCGTGCACGGCGGTCAACTGACCGATCTGGTCAACCCGTTCATCGGCACCGAGAACGAGGGCAACACCTACCCGGGCGCCGCGGTGCCCTTCGGAATGGTGCAGCTCTCGCCGGACACCGGGCACAACACCGGCTACGACCACGCCCAGAACGAGATCCGCGGCTTCTCCAGCGTGCATATCTCGGGGGTGGGCTGCGGCCTCGGCGGGGATCTGCCGACCCTGCCGACCACCGGTGACGTCACGGAGACCGACTACGCCAAGTACGCCGCGAAGTTCAGCCACGACACCGAGAAGGCGAGCCCCGGCTACTACAAGGTCGGCCTCGACTCCGGCATCACCGCCGAACTCACCGCGACCAAGCGCACCGGGGTGCAGCGGTACACCTTCCCCGCCACCGACAAGGCCAACATCCTGCTGAACGCGGGCCAGTCACTGCACAAGACGGTCTCCACATCGGTCGAGGTCCTCGACTCCCGCACCATCCGGACCGCCATCACGGGCAGCGGCTTCTGCCAGGACACCAAGCCGTACACCCTCTACACCGTCACGCACTTCGACCGCCCCTTCACCACATCGGGCACCTGGAAGGACGGCACCGTCACCCAGGGCTCCCGGAAGTCCACCGGGACCGGCGGCAACGGCGCCTGGGTGCGCTTCGACACGTCCAGGGACCGTACGGTCGAGGCCACCACGGCCATCAGCTACGTCGACGCGACGGGCGCGGCCCGCAATCTGCGCGCCGAGGGCGGCAAGAGCTTCGACCGGGTCCACCGCGCCGCGCAGTCGAGCTGGGAGGACCGGCTGGACGACGTCCAGGCGCAGGGCGGCAGCGACACCCAGCGCCGGACCTTCTACTCCTCGCTCTACCGGTCGTTCCTCGCGCCCAACATCGGCAGCGACACCGACGGCCGCTACACCGGCTGGGACCAGAAGATCCACCGCGCCAAGGGGTTCGACTACTACCAGAACTGGTCGCTCTGGGACACCTACCGCACCCAGACCCAGCTCCTCTCGCTCCTCGCCCCGCGCGAGGAACGGAACATGGCGATCTCCGTACTGAAGATCGACGAGCAGAGCGGCTGGCTGCCCAAGTGGGGCTACGGCACGGTCGAGACGAACATCATGACGGGCGACCCGGTCACCCCCTTCCTCACCAACGCCTACCGGCAGGGGCTGCTCAAGGGGTACGAGGAGCAGGCGTACCGCGCACTCAAGAAGAACGCCGACGGCACCCCGCCCGCCGACTCGCCGGCGGTCGGGCGTGAGGCCAACGTCCAGTATCTGAAGGACGGTTTCGCGCCGTACATCAAGGACCGCGCCCATGTGAAGCCCGGAGACTCGGACTTCGACCACGGGGCTTCGGCCACCCTGGAGTACGCGCTCTCCGACGCGATGCTCGGCCAGATGGCCGGCGACCTCGGGCACACGGCGGACGCCAAGCGCTACGCGGACCGAGCCCAGAGCTACCGCAACATCTTCGACCCCTCGACCGGCTTCTTCCGCGCCC
Organism: Streptomyces sp. SID10853; assembly: GCF_010548145.1. Taxonomy (GTDB): domain Bacteria; phylum Actinomycetota; class Actinomycetes; order Streptomycetales; family Streptomycetaceae; genus Streptomyces. The sequence goes on along the minus strand of NZ_JAAGLN010000189.1, from coordinate 11,021 downwards.
GCGACGAGAACGGGAACTTCACCGGCCCCGCCGACCCGGCGCAGGGCGAGGGCTTCCACGAGGGCACGGCCTGGCAGTACCAGTGGATGGTCCCGCAGGACCTGTCCGGCATGGTGGACCTGATCGGCGGCAAGGACGCGGCCAACAAGCGCCTCGACTCCTTCTTCGCCTACGACCAGCTCCTCGCCGACCCGGCGAAGACGGCCACCGATGTGTGGGTCAACGGCCCGTACGACTACTACAACGCGGACAAGTACAACCCGCAGAACGAGCCCGACCTGATCGCCCCGTACACCTATCTCTCCACCGGCCAGCCGTGGAAGACCACCGATGTGGTGCATGCCGCGCTGACGCTCTTCACGGACACCCCGACCGGTATGACGGGCAACGACGACCTGGGCACGATGTCCGCCTGGAACGTCCTGTCGTCCATCGGCGTCTTCCCGGTCCAGCCCGGCACCGACACCTGGGGTCTGTCGACGCCCGCCTTCCAGCGCGTCGATCTGAAGCTCGACCGCCGCTACTACCCGCACGGCGGCTTCACGGTGAAGGCGCCGGGAGCCTCGGACACCGACCGGTACATCCAGTCGGCGGCCGTGGACGGCACGGCCCACGCGAAGACGTATCTCACCACCGACGAGATCCGCTCGGGCCGCACCCTCTCCTTCGACGTCGGCGCCAAGCCGTCCGACTGGGGCACGGACGCCTCCGCGGCCCCGCCCGCCGTCCGCTGACCCGTTGAGGCTCTGAGCAGGGCCGCCGGCCCCCGCCGCTGGACTCAAGCGCCCGGGGGCGGGCGGTCGACGTCGCGTGCGGGCAGCACCCCCACGACCAGTCCGGCCACGGCCGCGACCGCTCCGGTGCCCGCCACCGCGGGCCAGCCGCCGGCCGCCCAGGCCAGCGAACCCACCAGCGACCCCAGCGCGATCCCGAGGAAACGGAAGGTGAAGTAGAGGGTGTTGAGGCGGCTGTGGATGCGCGGCTCCAGCGTGAACAGCACGGTCTGGCTGACGGCCTGACCGCCCCAGACCCCCACATCGAGCACGATCACCCCGGCCACCAGCCACCAGAATCCGGTGCCTCCCGGCAGCAGGATCAGCCACCCCGCGATGACCAGGCCGATCAGCGCCGCCAGCGCACCGCGCCGGCCGATCCGGTCGGCCAGCCGCCCCGCGTACGGCGAGAGCAGCGCGCTGGCCGCCGCGACAAGGCCGAACAGCCCGACGCCGGTCGGGCCGACGTGGTAATGCTGCTCCAGCAGGAAGGTCAGCGTGGTCCAGAAGGCGCCGAACGCGATCCCGACCAGCGCCCCCGACACAGTGATCCGGCGGACCAGCGGGTGGGCCAGGAAGAGCCGCGGCAGCGAGGAGAGAGTGGCGCGGTACGAGGCGGCGCCTGCGGCGGGCGGGACGTACGGCAGGGCCCCGCGCAGTACGAGCACCAGCGCCAGGGTCAGCAGGCAGGAGCAGCCGAACACGGCCCTCCAGCCCGCCAGTTCGGCCAGCGAGCCCGCATAGGCGCGGGACGCCAGCACCCCCACCAGCAGACCGCCCTGCACGGTGCCCACGATCCGCCCCGCGCCCGGCCCGGCCCCGCCGCCACCCGCCAGGGCCACGGCCAGCGGAGTGACCAGCTGCGGGACCGGCGACAGCAGACCGACCGCGAAGCCCGCGACGACGAGCCAGCCCAGCGAAGGCGCCAGCGCGCACCCGGCGAGCGCGACGGCCGACGCCGTACCGAGCCCGAGGATCAGCCGCCGCCGGTCGTGGCTGTCACCGGCCGGCACCAGCAGCAGGATGCCCGCCGCATAGCCGAGCTGGGTGGCGGTGGGAACGGCGGCGAGCGCGTCGGGCCCGGCCCGGAGCGAGGCCGCCGCCGCGCCCATGAGCGGCTGGCTGAGATACACATTGGCGGCCGTGACGGCGCTGGTGGCGGTGAGCAGCAGAGTGAGCCGCCCGGCCCCGGCCCCGCTCACACCGTCCTGGCCTGCGGAAACGTTGGATTCGATCACATAGGCCGACGTTAGGGCGGGCACCCGCTGGCATACTTTCTCCCGTACGCCAATGTCTATCGAGAATGCGCCAATGTACGGGAAGAGCGAGCAGCGCGACGACTACCAGTCCGTTCCCCGGCCGCTGGCCGCGATGGCCAGGGACCTGCCCGACGGCCACCACATCCCGCCGCACCACCACCGGCGCGCCCAGCTGATCTACGGCACGAGCGGTGCCATCACCGTGGTCACCCCCCATGGGGCCTGGGTGGTCCCGGCCACCCGCGGCGTCTGGGTGCCGGCCGGTCTGACCCATGAGATGAGCTGCGCGGGCGCGGTCGCGATGCGCACCCTGTACGTCGAGCCCCAGCCTCACCTGCCCCAGGAGCCGACCGTCGTCTCGGTGTCACCGCTGCTGCGCGAACTGATCGAGGAGGCGGCGCGGCTGCCCGTCGAGTACGAACCGGAGAGCCGCGACGGCAAGGTCATGGAGCTGCTGCTGCTCCAGCTGACCCCGCACCCGGTCCCGGCCCTGCATCTGCCCGCCCCGGCGGATGCGGCTCTGGAGCCGCTGTGCGCGGCCGTCGTACGGGACCCCGGCGCCCCGTGGCGTACGCAGGAGGCCGCGGCCTTCGCGCATCTGAGCCCGCGCACGCTGCAGCGCAGATTCCCGGCCGCGACGGGAATGAGCCTGGCCCGCTGGGTTCAGCAGGCCAGGCTCATTCACGCGGTCACGCTTCTCGCCAGGGGAGTGGCGGTCACATCGGTGTCCGGCGCTCTGGGTTATGCGACACCGAGCGCCTTCACCGCGATGTTCCGCCGTGCACTCGGTACCAGCCCCACCGGTTACTTCACCCCGGGGCGCTGAGCGCGCCGGGGTGCCGGACATCCCGGACGCGCTCCGCGGAAGGGGCTGATCAGCCCTTGGCGCCCTTCGGCACCGAGTTGAGCATCTCGCGGCTGCTCCGCTGGACGTCCTTGCAGTAGTTCACGTAGCCCGTGTTGTCCACGTAGCGCGCCGAGATCCAGGTGTTGGAGTCACGGAGCAGGTACCAGACGGTGTTGCCGTCGATGTTCTGGGCGCGCACCTTGCACCGCAGGCCCACCTGCTTGTGGTTCGGCAGCGAGCCCCGCACGGACGAGTCCGTGCTGGGGTACATGCGCTGGATCAGGCCGGTGGGGGAGGTGACCGTGCCATAGGGGCGCGGCGGGGCGGCCTGGGCCGGGGCGGCTGCCATGAGGGTGGCTCCGAGGGTCAGGGCGGTGGTCAGCGCGCCTGCGCCCGCGATGACGTTCCGGCCGCGGACGGTACGGAGGACAGCGGTTGTGGACAAGGGGTTCTCCTGTTTCTTGAAGCGCAATGACACTCATTGGCGCGAGTGGGACATTACGCCGCAAAGTGCCCAACGAGCGGGCGAACACGCGGTGTTGGGCCGAACGTGTGAGGCGGGATTCCGGCCGCGGCCGGGCGGCGGGGGCAGGCGGGCCGCCGGCGGGGCCTGCAGGGTGTAGGGTCGCCAGTTTTGGCTTCCCGCCCTGCTGCGTATATCTTCGTCAGTTGGTCGATGGCCGACTGCTGACCTGGGGCTCTGCTGACCTCGGGCTGGGGAACACAGAGGAACGACGATGACGGTGACAGAGGACAGCCAGGCATTCGGTCCCGGCATCGACCCGGAGCGGCTGGCTCTCTGCCTCAGCGTGCTCGACGAGCTGGAGAAGATCGAGGTCGACCACCCGGACGCCGTCGCGGTGCGCCGCGCCACCGCCGGGGTCTACCGCACCGTGAAGCAGCGCCGCCGCCAGGAGCGCCGCGCCGCCAAGACCGCCCACGACAAGGCCGTCACGGAAGCCACCGCGACCGGCTCCGCCGAGCGCATCGACGACGAGACGCAGGGTGTGCTGCCCTCCTCCCGCGCCCAGGGCGACATCGCGGGGATACTCCAGCGCCCGCGGTCCTGCTACATCTGCAAGACCCGGTATGTCGAGGTCGACGTCTTCTACCACCAGCTCTGCCGCGACTGCGCGGCGGAGAACCGTGCGCGCCGCGACGCCCGTACCGACCTCACCGGCCGGCGGGCCCTGCTCACCGGCGGCCGGGCCAAGATCGGTATGTACATCGCGCTGCGGCTGCTGCGCGACGGCGCCCACACCACCATCACCACCCGCTTCCCGAAGGACGCGGTCCGCCGCTTCAAGGCGATGCCCGACAGTGACGAGTGGATCCACCGCCTGAAGGTCGTCGGTATCGATCTGCGCGACCCCGCCCAGGTCGTCGCCCTCGCCGACTCGGTCGCCGCCGCCGGCCCGCTCGACATCCTGATCAACAACGCCGCGCAGACGGTGCGCCGCTCCCCGCAGGCGTACAGCGAACTGATCGCAGCCGAGACCGCGCCCCTGCCCGCGGGCGAGCTGCCCTCGTCGCAGGTCATCGGCGCCTTCGGCAGCGGGGCGCAGGTCTCGCTGCCCAGTGCGCGGCCCGGTGGCCTGAGCGCCCAGGACGTGGCCGGGCTCGCGCTGGTCACCGGCTCCGCCTCGCCCGCGCGGATCGAGGCGGGCACCGCGATCGACGCGGGCGGACTCGTGCCCGATCTGCACGACACCAACAGCTGGATCCAGACCGTCGATGAGGTCGACGCGGTCGAGCTGCTCGAAGTCCAGCTCTGCAACTCCACGGCGCCGTTCATCCTGATCAGCCGGCTGCGCCCGGCGATGGCGGCAGCGGCGGCCGGCCGGACCTATGTGGTGAACGTGTCCGCGATGGAGGGCGTCTTCAGCCGCGGCTACAAGGGCGCCGGCCACCCGCACACCAACATGGCCAAGGCCGCGCTGAACATGCTGACCCGCACCAGCGGCCAGGAGATGTTCGAGTCCGACGGCATTCTGATGACCGCGGTGGACACCGGCTGGATCACCGACGAGCGCCCGCACCCCGACAAGATGCGCCTCGCCGACGAGGGATTTCACGCGCCGCTTGACCTGATCGACGGCGCGGCCCGGGTCTACGACCCCATCGTGCGCGGCGAGGCGGGCGAAGACCTGCACAGCGTCTTCCTCAAGGACTACGCCCCCGCGAACTGGTAGGGGCGCCGGCTCTTCCCGGCGGCCTCCTTCCCGGGGTGCCGCCGGGCTGATTCGAGCCGATGATGGCCGGATGGAAGTCCCTCTGAACGGAAGGCAAAGAAAACTTGGCCATCCGACTGTCCTCCCTATCGAGCGGAACCCCGCTCATTTGGTTACTCTGATGCGGACGGACAGTCGATGGGGTTCCACCAAATCTCTCGTCCCGTCCTGGGACAGGCACGCACCACGGCCGCGGTCCCGCCAGGAAACCGGCGCCACCGCGTCCGAACTGCCCCTGTCCATGCGGTTACGCGACACAAAGGAGTGCGCGGTGACATCAGAGACCATCACGAAGCGCGAGCAGCGCCCGGCAGAACGTACCGGGACTGTCCGGCCCGAGAAGCTCCTCAATCTCGACGTCTGGGCCAGGTCGGCCCCGATCCGGCTGGCCGGCTACGAGGACGACCTCGCCGAGCCGCACATCCTGCAGGGGATCGACTGACCGACCGCTGCACGCACGCCCGACGGCCCGCTCCGCACCCGGAGCGGGCCGTTCGCGTGGTGCCGGGCGGGTGTTTCGCGATGGAAAGCGAGCCAGGCATCCGATGTCTGGTGGGAGGTTATTTCCCGGGTTATTCCTCTGGGCGGCTTTCTGTGCTGCCGGGTGTATTGACAGGCACTCGTCATGCTCCAATCATCGGACCTCATGACCGAACTTCCAAGACGCCATGTACTCGGAATGACGGCGGGGGCGGCAGTCGGCGCCGCCCTGCTCGCCCCGGCCACGGCCGACGCGGACACCGGCACCCCGGGGGCCCGGCCTCCCGGTGCGGCAGCGGCGGCCCCGGCCGCACGGACGAAGGGCGGCTGGGGTGCGGTCCCGGCCGCGGTCCCCGTACCGCTCGACCAGTGGTACGACAACGACGGCATCGATACGGCGGACGCCCGCGGCGGCGACTTCGACGGCTCCGGCTACACCTTCCCCGGTGAGGAACTGCCCTCCGGTACCGTCCAGTTGAACGGCATCGCGTTCGATTTCCCGGCCGCGACCGCCGGGGCCAAGAACAACATCGTCGCCCTCGGGCAACAGCTGGACCTGCCCAGGGGGCGGTATCTCTCGGGGTCGTTCCTCGTCGCGTGCAGCTACGGGGAGGCATCCGGGCAGGCGACCCTGCACTACGCGGACGGCTCCACCGCCACCGCCGGCCTCGGCGGACCCGACTGGTACACCGGCAGCGGCCCGCTCTCCGCCCCCTACCGCTACACACCGTCAGGCGAGAAGGACCAGCACCAGGTCGCCATCGGGCTCTCCGAACTCGCGGTGGACGCCACCCGGGAGCTGGTGGGGATCACCCTGCCGAAGACCGGTCCCGCCGAGGCGGACAAGGCGGCACTGCATGTCTTCGCCCTCTCGCTCCAGCCCGCGGCCGATGGCCGGGCGCTGACGGTGCGGGACGCCCACTCCACCACCGCCCTGCTCGACTCGGGTGCCCAGAGCGTCGAGGCCACCGTCGTGAACGCGGGCACGGTCGCGGTGCTCGGTTCCGATGCGCTCACGCTCTCCGTCGACGTCCAGGGCGCCCGTACGGTCGTTCCCGCGCGCGTGCCGCGACTCGCGCCAGGTGACCAGGCGAGGGTGCGGATCGGGATCCGCAGCAAGCCAGGGGTGAAGCCCGGCACCGCGCGCGACGGCCGGGTCGTGGCACACGGCCGAGGGTCCGACGCGGCCGCGGCGGCGAGCAGGCTCACCCTCGGCGTACCGGAGTTCGAGGCCACCGACGCCTCGCTCTCCACCCACCGGGCGCCGTACTGGTTCCAGGACGCCAAGTTCGGGATCTTCATCCACTGGGGTGTCTACTCCGTGCCCGCCTGGGCGCCGGTCGGCAAGCGGTACGCCGAGTGGTACTGGAACCAGATGCAGGACCCCGGCAACCCCACGTACGCGCACCACCGCGACGTCTACGGCGAGAACTTCAACTACGACGACTTCATCCCGCGGTTCACGGCGGAGAAGTTCGATCCGCGCTCCTGGGTCGAGCTGTTCCGGGACGCAGGCGCGAAGTACCACGTCCTCACCTCCAAGCACCACGAGGGCTTCGCGCTGTGGGACACCAAGGTCTCCGACCGCAACGCCGTGCAGATGGGCCCCAGGCGCGACCTGGTCAAGGAGCTGTTCGACGCCTCCCGCCGGTACGCGCCGGAGCTGCACAGGGGGCTGTACTTCTCGATGCCCGAGTGGTTCAACCCGGACAACCCCTGGAGCGGGGACCTCTACCCGCCGCGCAACCCGTACACCTTGGAGCCCGTCCCGTACACCGGCTACACCGCGGGCAAGGACTACATCAAGGACTACCAGGCGCCGCAGATGCTGGAGCTCATCCACAACTACGACACCGAGCTGCTCTGGTGCGACATCGGCGGGCCGAACGACAGTCACCGGGTGATGGCCGAGTACTACAACAACGCCAAGGACCGGGCCCGGCCGATCGGGGTCGCGGTCAACAACCGCTCCGGCATCGGACCGCACGACTTCACGACCCCCGAGTACACCACCTACGACCAGATCGTCACCGACAAGTGGGAGGCCAGCCGGGGGCTCGATCCGTACAGCTACGGCTACAACCGGGCCACCCCCGACAGCATGTATATGTCGGCGGAGGACATCGTCCACACGATCGTCGACACATCGAGCAAGAACGGCAACTTCCTGCTCGACATCGGGCCGCGCGCGGACGGCACCATCCCGGAGATCATGCAGACCAGGCTGCGGCAGACCGGGAAGTGGCTGGAGGTCAACGGCGAGGCCATCCACGGCAGCACCTACTGGGCGCGGATGCCGCAGCTCGGTGACGATCTGCGCTTCACGGTCCGGCCGGGCAAGGCGTTCTACATCCACTCGCTGGTCCGGCCGGGTGCCACGCTCACCGTCGGGGCGCCGGTGCCGGTCCGCAGCGGGGACAGGGTCACCATGCTCGGTTACCGCAGGCCGCTCACCTGGCGCACCAAGGGGGACAGTCTCGTGATCGACGTACCCGCGGGGGCGCGCTCCGCCGGTGAGTACGCCTGGGTCTTCCGGATCGAGCAGAGCGGGTAGCCGCCGCGCCAGGTCCGGGGGCCCGGACCTGGTCCCCGCCCCTCGGTGGGAATCAAACAAGTGTTCGGCAATGGAAGGTGAGACCTCTCGAAGAATTGGACAAACCATGACAGAGTGAGCGCATGGTTGAACGGGCACAGGGCGCCCTGTCGCTACCGTCGGACTGGCCCGCCCACCCGGATCTGAGCCTTGCCCTCAACCGCATGGGCAGCTTCGACTGGGATCTCGACACCGGGCTGATGCACCTCGATCAGGCCGCCCTCGACGTGTTCGACCTCTACGCCGACGAGTACGACGGCCGTCCCGAGACGCTCTCCCGCCGGGTGCCGCCCGACGAGTCGGGCCGGCTGGACGCCATGGTCTCCCAGGCGCTCAAGAGCGGCGCCACCTTCTATGGCGCGTACTTCCGGATCCGCCGCCGCGACGGCGCTCTGCGGTGGACCCATACGCAGGGCGTCGTCCGGCGCGATGTCTCCGGCCGCCCGCACCGGATCATCGGCATCGTCCGGCACGCGGCCCAGGAACTCGCGGACGCCTCGGTCCGCGTCGCCATGGACGACGAAGGCCGCCGGAGAACCAGCGTCGTGGCCGGCACGACAGCGGCCCTGGCCCACGCCAGGACCGTCCAGGACGTCACCGATGTGCTCAACGACTCCCGGGGACTCGAATATCTCGGCGCCACCAGCGTGGTCATGGGGCTCGTCGAGGGCGGCCGGATCCGGCTGGTCGCGGACGGGCCCGAGGGAAGCTTCGTGCCCGGCACCCGCTACACCCGGGTGGACGAGCAGTTCCCGATGGGTGAGGTGATCCGCACCTTCGCGCCCCGCTTCATCGAGTCCGCGCACGACTTCGCCGTCTCGTACCCCCGGCTCTGGCCCCACATCAAGAGCCTCGGCATCACCTCCGCCGCCTATCTGCCGCTGATCGCGCAGGCCAGGCCGATCGGCGCGATCGGGCTGCTCTACCGCGACAAGGTCGGCTTCAGCGCGGAAGAACGGGACCTGCTGATCGCGCTCGGCAGCTCCATCGGCCAGAGCCTCCAGCGCGCGATGCTCTACGAGCAGGAGCACGACCTCGCCCAGGGGCTCCAGCAGGCCATGCTGCCGCGCCGGATACCCGAGGTCACCGGCGGACAGGTCGCGGTCCGCTACCGCTCCGCCGGGACGAGCCGTGACATCGGCGGCGACTGGTACGACGTGATCCCGCTGCCCAGCGGCAGATTCGGCATGGTCATCGGTGACGTACAGGGGCACGACACCCACGCGGCCGCCGTGATGGGACAGCTGCGCATCGTGCTGCGGGCGTACGCGGCCGAGGGGCACAGCCCGGCGACCGTGATCGCGCGGGCCTCCGACTTCCTGCACCAGCTGGACACCGACCGCTTCGCTACCTGTCTGTACGCCGAGGTGGACCTGGCCACCGGGGTCGTCCAGCTGGTCCGCGCCGGACACGTCGACCCGCTGCTGCGGGCGCCCGACGGGACCTGCCGCCGGGTGCCGGTGGACGGAGGGCTGCCGCTGGGGCTCTCGGCCGAGTTCGGCCGGCTCGACTACCCGGTCGCCACCCTGGAGCTCGACCCCGGCCACACCCTCCTGCTCTTCACGGACGGACTGGTGGAGGAGCCTGGCGCCGACCTGGGGGACGGGATGCGACGGCTGACCAATCTGGTCAAGGCGGGCCCCCGGGACCTCCAGCTCCTCGCGGACCAGCTGTGCGAGGTGGTCGACGACTGGGGCGGCACCGACGACGTCGCGCTGCTCCTGCTGCGCAGACACGGGCTGGAGGCCCCGCAGAGCGGCGGCAGGCTCCAGCAGCGCGTGGCGCAGTCCGACCCCGAAGCGCTCACCGCCGCGCGCCACATGGTCAGGGCGGCGGTCAGGGCCTGGGGTGCGGCGGAGCGCGCCGACGACATCGAGCTGGCCGCCGACGAGCTGATGACCAACGCCCTGATGCACACGGAGGGCGGGGCGGTGATCACCCTCAGGGTGCTCTCGCGGCCGCACCGCAGACTGCGCGTCGAGGTCGACGACTCGTCGAGCGCGCTGCCGCGCGTGCGGGACGCGGCGGAGACGGAGGTATCCGGGCGGGGGCTGATGCTGGTGGAGCGGCTCACGGACCGGTGGGGGGTCGAGTCACGGGGCGGCGGCAAGTGCGTCTGGGGTGAATTCGCGGTACCGGACAGGACGTCGGTCTGATGGATACTCGTTGGTAACTGTCAGTATCGAGATCACACTTGACCGTAACTGACCACGGAGTCCGACTGCTGTACCCGGGTGTCTGCCGACGGCATCGCAGCACGGGAATCGGCACCGGCTCCCGACGACATCGAGGATCTGTTGAGCTCCGAGCTGCTGGCCCCGCTTGACCTCGCGTTCTGGCACCTCGAATCCGCCGAGCACCCCATGCATCTGGGGGCCCTCGCGGTGTTCGGGCCCGGTGCCGCTCCCTCCCCGGATCCTGGGGAGGTCATGGACCTGCTGGCGGAGCGCGCCGCCGCGATCCCCCGGCTGCGGATGTGCGTGCGCCCCGTGCTGCTGCCGCTCGGCGGCGCCGCCTGGTCCGAGGACAGACACTTCGACGTACGCCGCCACGTACGGCATGCCGTCCTGCCGGACGGTGACTTCGCCGCCGGGGCCAACCGGCTCGCGGGCGAGCTGATGGAGCGGCCGCTGGAACGCGGGCGCCCGCCCTGGGAGATGTACGTACTCACCGGGCGCGCGGGCGACCCCTTCGCGGTCCTGGTCAAGCTGCACCACGCGCTGGCCGACGGGATGCGGGCCGTCGCCATCGGCGCCGGGATCTTCGACCAGATCGCGGGCGGGCACGGCGCGGGCGGCAGGCGGCCGCGCCCGGTGCAGCCGCGCTCCTGGCTGCCGG
>NZ_JAAGLN010000188.1 GCF_010548145.1 Streptomyces sp. SID10853 | reverse complement strand
CCCCTGGCGCTCGACGCGGTGGCGGACTTCACCTCGGAGCTGACCCGCACCGACACCACGAACCGGGCCGGCGGCGGCTGCCGGGCGCGCCGAGAGGCCGCGGATGCGGACGCGGGCTTCGGGGACGGTGAGGCCGGTCAGTTCGGCGGTGCGGTCCGTCACGCGTCGCTGGATACGGCTGCCCGCCTCGTCGAGCGCCGCCGGGTACGGCAGTGCGACATCCACCGCGACCCGGGCGCGGCGGCCCTGCACGCTGACCGCTCCGTGGGTGACCCGTACGTCACCGGGCAACAGGGCCTCGCCTGCGGCGCGTTCGGCGATCCTGCGCACCGCGCGGTCGGCCACCGTCGTCGTGCCGCGTTCGGCGGGGGCCGTCATCGGCGGTCCCGGCCGCGGGAGTTGCCGCTGTCGCGGAAGTGTCCGCTGTCGCGCGCGCCGCGGTGGTCACGGGTGGCGAGGAAATCGCGCCAGTCGAACCCCTCGTCCTCCGACACCCGGCCCACCGCCCAGCCGATCGCGCCGAGCGCCGCGACCAGGAGGAACGCTCCGAAGCCGCCGAACCAGCCGGCGAACCCCAGGGCCATTCCCACCAGCAGTCCCACCAACGATCTGTTCACGACTCACCTCACCTCGCCTTCCCCGCTCCCCGCTCGATGCGCAGGTGCGTGCATGTGACCTGTTCCGGCCCGTTCACTCCACGCGGGTGTCCGTGCCCGTGTCGGACTCGTCGTCCTCCAGCAGGTGCACGTCGTTGACCGCGATGTTCACCTCGACGACTTCGAGGCCGGTGATGCGCTCGACGGCCGCGATCACGTTCTCGCGTACGTCGCGTGCCACATCGGTGATGGCGACGCCGTACTCCACGACCAGGTCCAGGTCGATCGCGGTCTGCCGTTCGCCGACCTCGACCTTCACGCCCCGGCCGACGTTCGGGCGGCCGCCGGGGACGCGGTCGCGCACCGCGCCGAGGGTGCGGGAGAGGCCGCCGCCCATGTCGTACACGCCGGGGATCTCCCGCGCCGCCGTGCCCGCGAGCTTCACGACCACGACATCGGCGATGGACGTCTTGCCGCGCGAGGCCGCAGGCTCCGTCGCGCCGCTGACGCCACCGCTCACCGTGGTGGAGCCGGGGGTCTTCCGGGTGCTGCTGCTCGGGCCGGTGCCAGTGCTGCCTGTGTTGTTCGTGGTGCTCGTGCTGTTCTTCGCGGTGGACAGTTCCTGAGTGGTCATCGGGTTCTCCTCGTGAGTGGGGCTGTGAGTGGGGGCCACTGGGAGGTGCGCTGTGGCCGGCGGGCTTCACGTCGTAGGCCCTCACTTCCTTCGACACGGCGGTGCACGAGGCGTTACGCGAAGACGCCGGGGGAAGTCCGGCCGGTCTAATCTGCTCGGGTCGCGTCACACCGACGCCCGGCCGGTGTCCAAGCCCGTGAGCAGAGGAGAGGAGCCGCCGCGTGCCGGGAGACCTGGACAAGACGCCGGCCGAAGGCGATGGCCACCCCTGGCGGGCCGACGGGCTGCTGGCCGTACGCGCCGGTGAGGGCGACGAGGAAGCGTTCGAGACTCTGGTGCGCAGGCACGGTCCCGTACTGCTGCAATTGGCCACCCGGCTCCTGGGCAGCCGGACCGAAGCGGAGGACGCCGTGCAGGACTCCTTCATCGCCGCCTGGCGCAAGCTGCCCGAATTCCGAAGGGATGCCGCTTTCCGTACCTGGATGTACCGGATCGTCACCAACCGCTGTCTGAACGCGCTGCGCGCGAGACGGCCGGTGACCGGGCTCGAATCCGTGCCGGAGCCGCAGGCCCCCGAGCACGCGTTCTCGCCCGCGCGGGCGGCCGAGTCGCATGCGGCGGTGGAGGCGCTCTCGGTCGCCATGGCCGGTCTCTCGCCCGAGCAGCGCGCCTGCTGGGTGCTGCGGGAGCTGCACGGACTGCCGAACGAGACCATCGCGGAGACCGTCGGGATCAGCCGGCAGGCGGTCCGGGCCAGGGTCTTCCGCGCACGGCGCTATCTGACGGAGGCGATGGGCGCATGGCGGTGACTGCGAACCCCGGGCCGCCCGAGGACGCGGCGGGCGGCGAAGGCGCCGACGACGAGCGGCTGCCCTGCGGCCGGCTGCTGTCCGAGGTGTGGGAACAGTGGGACACCGGCGGTACGGATGCCCATACGGCCGGCTGTGAGTACTGCGCTGCCGCGCTGGGCGATCTCGAACTGCTCGGCGTCGCGGTGCAGCGGGCACGGGACACGGAAGGCGCGGAGCCGGAGTCCGGCGCCGGTGCCTTCACGCTCGTCGAGCGGGTGATGGACGTGGTCCGGCTCGAACTGCGGCCCGGCCGCACGCTGCCGCTCGGTGAACCGGACGAGGACGCGTGGATCGTCGAGGCGGCGGCCGCGAGGACGTTCCGGGCGGCTGCCGAGCTGGTGCCTGGCGTGCAGGTGGGCAGTTGCCGGATCGCCCCGCTCGACCTGGAGGCCCCGGCGGCGGGAACGGGAACGGGCACGGGCACGGGGACGAGGACGGCTCCGCGGGGTCCCGTACGCGTACGGATCGAGGCGTCCGTCGCGCTGACCTGGAACCTTCAGGAGGCGGCGGACGAGATCCGGCAGCGGATCGCGGCCGCGGCGGACAGCGCGCTGGGGATGGAGGTGGCCTCGATCGATGTGAACATCACCGATGTCACCGATGTCACTGATGGTTTCAACGGCGCCACTGGAGGTGTGCGATGACGGATCAGGACACCCGTGCGCAGCTGTCGGCGACGGTCGCGGAGGCGGCGCTCGGCGTCCCCGGAGTCGCGTTTCTGCGGCCCGGGCTCGCCGGGCTGTTGCGTACGGCCGGCCGCAGCGGCCCGGCCGGTGTACGGATCGGGCGAGCCGGCGGCGCGGACAGCCACGACAGCTGGACGGCCGAGGTGTTCGTGGTGCTGCGGCGCGGCCACCGCGCCGTCGACGTCACGCGCGCCGTCCGGGCGGCGGTGCTGCGGGCGGTCACGGATCCGGCCGCCGTGACGGTCGGCGTGGTGGCCGCAGTGACGGTCGGCGTGACCGTCACCGGATTCGCGTGACTCGCGGCTGACGCAGTTCCCGTAGTTCGCGTGCACCGTCCGAGACGTGTCAGGACGTGTCAGAGCGCCTGCGGGAAGTCGAACAGCCGCTGCGGGTCGTACTGCTTCTTGAGCTGGGCCAGCTTCGGCGCCCCCGCCCCGTAGTACGCCGTCCGCCAGTCCGTCAGCTTCGGGTCGATGTAGTTCTGGTAGGCGCCGCCCGACGCGTACGCGCCCATCGCCCGGTGCGTGTCCTTGAGCCAGCTCTGCTGGGCGCTGCCCGCGGTGCCGGGCTGCCAGGACGCTATGTACTGGGCCAGCACACGCGAACGCCGGTGCACGAACGCCGTGGCCGACGGCGAGACCCGGTTGATCGCACCGCCCAGCGCGGTGAGCGCCACCGAGCCCGCGCCCTGGGCGGCGCTCAGGCCGGCGAAGGCGCGGGTCCTGGAGAGCAGGGCGTCGATGCCGTCCGCGGGGAGCGCCCGGTCGTAGAAGTCGGACGCCGCGGCGTATGTTTCGCGCTGCAGCGTGCCCTGGGTACGGCGGCCGGGCGTCGGGCCCGGCAGATGGCACTGGTCCTCGCTGAGGCTCCCGCAGCCCGCGTAGACGAGCATCGCGTCCTCGAAGCCGCGCCTGCGCAGGGAGACGGAGCGCGCCGGGGCGCCCACCGCGTCGGCGAGGCGGTCGACCGCGTTCTGGAGGTCTCCGTAACTGCCGAGGGAGAACGCCGCGACGGAGACGCTCGGGGCCGCCCCGCCCGACGCCGCCTCCAGATGCGCCGACGACCAGATCTCGTCGGCCTGGTCCGGGCCCCACTTCTGCCAGGCGTCGATGACCGCGTGCGCCTTCGACCAGGGCCAGGACATATAGGCGGAGACGGTCTGCGGTGCGTCGTGCGTACGGAAGGTCAGGCCGGTGACGACGCCGAAGTTGCCGTTGCCCGCGCCCCGCAGCGCCCAGAACAGGTCCTCGTTCTCCTTGGCGCTCGCCGTCAGGCGCCTGCCGTCGGCCGTGATCAGGGTGGCGGAGGTGAGGCTGTCGCAGGTCAGGCCGTACGCACGGGAGGCGACGCCGTGGCCGCCGCCGAGGGTGAGCCCCGAGACGCCGACCGTGGGGCAGGAGCCGCCGGGGATGGCGCGCGAACTCCTGCCGAGGGTCTCGTAGATGTCGACCAGCTTGGCGCCCGCGCCGATCGTGCCGTCCGCCGATATGTGGGACAGCTTGGACACGTCGATGACGAGGCGGCCGTTGCCGGACGACCAGCCCGCGTAGGAGTGGCCGCCGTTGCGGATCGAGACGGGTACGCGGTGCGCCCGCGCGTAGGCGAGGCACTCCCGGATGTCGTCGTCGCCCGCGATGTACGCGACGGCGGCGGGCTTCAGGCTGTCGTAGCGGGTGTTGTAGAGCTGACGGGCCGTGGGGTAGTCGGCGTCGTCGGGGCGGACGAGCTTGCCGTCGAGCCCGCGGCCGAGCGCGGTCCAGTCGGCGGCCGCCCGGGGCATCGAGCCGGAGCCGGACGGGGTGCCTGTCGCGGTCCCGGTGCCGGAACCGGCCGTGGAGCCCGGAGGCTTCTGGTCGGTGCCGCCGGAACTGCCCGAACTCCCGGTGCCGCGGCAGGCGGCGGCGGTGGCCAGGACGGGTACGGCGGTGAGCAGCGTGCGGCGTTGCATAGATGAGGACCTCCCGGCGTACGAGACGTGCCGCCGGTGCTTACGGGTTCCCTGACGTGCCCGCCCCGTTCAACCGCCGCCCGCTTTGCCCCGGTTGTACCCCTGTGAGATACGCCTCGGGTCCGCTCCGCCCGCGGATGGGCGTGCCGGACCCCGCGTCTGCGCCATGATCCGCCGGGCAGTCCCCGGCCCGGGTCAGGCCGCCGCCGCCGAGTGCTGCGCCGCGTCCGTACGGGCGCGTTCGCGCGAGCGGCGGGCCGGTCCTGTCCAGCCGCAGACGCAGCGGGCCGTACAGAAGGAGCCGCGTTCGGAGGTCGAGGTGGCGTGCTGCCGGGTGTCCGGTGGGGGGTCGTCGTCGCGCACCCGTCCACGGTACTCAGACCGGCCGGCGGCCGGCGGCCGGCTCAGGGGGGACGCCGTCGGGCGTGACGGCGGTTCGCGGGAGTCGTTAGGCGAAGCGGGCGGGCGCGGACGACGACAGGCCGGGCGTTGAGGGTTGGCAGGCGATGGTGAAGCAGTACAGCAGCAGGGCCAGGGCGCTCGCCGGTGCCGCGTTCGCTCTGGTGGGAGTGGTGGGCGCCGCCGGCTGCACGGGCGGTGCCGGGGCGTCGGCCGACGACCGGAACGGCGGGCCGCAGGCGGTCAGGCAGGCCGCGCACGTCCTGTCGGGCGCCGGGAGTTCCCGGGCCAGGACGGCCATGACGATGGCGACCGGCGGGACCCGGGTGACCATCAGGGGCACGGGCGGCTTCGACTTCGCCCGGCGCAGCGGCCGGCTCAGGGTCGTCCTGCCGCCGGATGCCGCGGGGGCCGAGGAGCACCCGCCGATCACCGAAGTCCTGACGCCCGCCGCGGTCTACATGAAGAACCGGGGCGCCAATGTCCCCGCGAGCAAGTGGGTCAGGATCGAACCCGCGAAGCTCCCGGACGGGAATCTGGTGACGAACGGGGCGACCGATCCGCTGGTCGCGGCCGAGGTGCTGTGCGGTGCGCGCGGGGCCGCGTACGCCGGTACGGAGCAGCTGGCCGGCACGCGGGTGCGGCACTACAAGGGGACCGCCGATCTGTCGGTGGCCGCACGGAACGCGGCGCCGCAGGCCAGGCCGGTGCTGGCCGCGGCGGCGAAGGGGTTCGCGGGGCCTGGCGTGCCCTTCGACGCGTACTTCGACGCCCAGGGCCGGCTGCGCAAGGTCCGCGAGACGTTCAGCTTCGCCAACAAGGGGCAGACCGTCCAGGTGGCGTCGACGACGCTGCTCTACGACTTCGGCGTACCGGTGGCGGTGACGTTGCCGCCCATCGGCGATATCTACGCCGGAACCGTCGAGTAGGGGCCGTCGAGCAGGAACCGTCGAGCAGGAACCGGCAGGAACCAGTGGGAAATGGTCCGTACGTGCCATGCGCGGCACGGGGGCGTTTCCCTACGCTGGGAAGCCGGCTCAGGAAGTCGGCTCAGAGCTCAGGAAGTCGGCTCAGAAAGGGGTGATGGCCATGGCCGGAGTGCTCACCGTCCAGGACCGCATCGCCCTCGTCGAGATCGAACTGTGCGGAGAGCTGATGATCGCGGCTGCCGCCTCGCTGGAGGAGCGGCTCAGCCAGGCCCGTATCGACGAGGTGCTGATGGTGAGGACCGCGCGGACCGCGCTCCCGGAGGTGCACCCGCACGCCCGCCGGGACCGCGAACGCTGACCTGACCTGACCTGACCTGACCTGACCAGGATCAGGACCGGCGATTTTCAGCCACCGCCGGAAGGGGGCACTCAGGTGCGCAGCAGCCGGGCGATGGCCTTGGTGGCTTCCTCGACCTTCGCGTCGACCTCTTCGCCGCCGCGGACCGCCGCGTCCGCCACACAGTGCCGCAGATGTTCCTCCAGGAGCTGGAGCGCGAAGGACTGCAGGGCCTTGGTGGAGGCCGATACCTGGGTGAGTATGTCGATGCAGTAGACGTCCTCGTCCACCAGCCGCTGGAGCCCGCGGATCTGGCCCTCGATCCGGCGCAGCCGCTTGAGATGTTCGTCCTTCTGCTTGTGGTAACCGTGCACGACGGGCCCGGTGCCCGGCTCCTGGCCCATGCGGTCGGGCGCGCCGGCCGCCTCGGTGGTTGTCATCGCGTCCTCCCGTTGTGGAACCGTTGTGAATGATGGTGACCTGTTGTCCAGAAAGGTTCTTGATACCCCTCGTGGGTATATAATACCGATCCTTCCGAGAATCGGGGCGGGCCCCGTGCTGATCACTGTGCCCCATGGGCGACACTGAACAACGCCGGTTAGCCGTGGCCGGATGATGCGCCTAGCATCAGCCTGACCGAATCCAGAGCCCCGAGGACCCCACGTGCGCTTTCGTCTGACCCCCAGGGAGACGAGCTTCTACGACATGTTCGCCGCATCCGCGGACAACATCGTCACGGGCTCGAAGCTCCTCATGGAACTGCTCGGCGCGGACGCATCCGGCCGGGTCGAGATCGCGGAGCGGATGCGGGCAGCGGAGCACGCGGGGGACGACGCGACACACGCGATCTTCCACCAGCTCAACTCCTCCTTCATCACGCCGTTCGACCGCGAGGACATCTACAACCTCGCTTCGTGCCTCGACGACATCATGGACTTCATGGAGGAGGCCGTCGACCTCGTCGTGCTGTACCAGGTCGAGGAGCTGCCCAAGGGCGTCGAGCAGCAGATCGAGGTGCTGGCCAGGGCCGCCGTGCTGACCGCCGAGGCGATGCCGAGCCTGCGGACCATGAACAACCTCACCGAGTACTGGATCGAGGTCAACCGGCTGGAGAACCAGGCCGACCAGATCCACCGCAAGCTGCTCGCCCACCTCTTCAACGGCAAGTACGACGCCATGGAGGTCCTCAAGCTCAAGCAGATCGTGGATGTGCTGGAAGAGGCGGCCGACGCGTTCGAGCACGTCGCCAACACGGTGGAGACCATCGCGGTCAAGGAGTCCTGAACCTCGTGGACACCTTCACTCTGATCGTGACCATCGCTGTCGCGCTCGGATTCACTTACACGAACGGCTTCCACGACTCCGCCAATGCCATCGCCACCTCGGTGTCCACCCGGGCGCTGACCCCGCGTGCGGCTCTGGCGATGGCCGCTGTGATGAACCTCGCGGGCGCCTTCCTGGGCAGCGGGGTCGCCAAGACCGTCAGTGAGGGGCTGATCGCCACACCCACGGGGCAGAAGGGGATGGGAATCCTCTTCTCCGCGCTCGTCGGCGCGATCGTCTGGAACCTGATCACCTGGTACTTCGGGCTGCCGTCCTCGTCCTCGCACGCCCTGTTCGGCGGACTGGTCGGCGCCGCGCTCGCGGGCGGCACGATGGTGCACTGGAGCGGGGTGGTCGAGAAGATCGTCATCCCGATGTTCCTGTCCCCGGTCGTCGGGCTCGTGGTGGGCTATCTGGTGATGGTCGCGATCCTGTGGCTGTTCCGTAAGTCCAACCCGCACAAGGCGAAGCGCGGATTCCGTATCGCCCAGACGGTCTCCGCCGCGGGCATGGCGCTCGGCCACGGTCTGCAGGACGCGCAGAAGACCATGGGTGTCGTCATGATGGCCCTGGTCATCTCGGGCCACGAGTCCTTCCAGGACGCGATCCCGGTCTGGGTCAAGCTGGTCTGCGCGCTGATGCTCTCGCTCGGTACGTACGCGGGCGGCTGGCGCATCATGCGCACCCTCGGCCGCAAGATCATCGAGCTGGACCCGCCGCAGGGCTTCGCGGCGGAGACCACCGGTGCCGCGATCATGTTCGGCTCCTCGTACCTCTTCCAGGCGCCGATCTCGACCACGCACGTCATCACCTCGGCGATCATGGGTGTGGGCGCCACCAAGCGCCCGCGTGCGGTGCGCTGGGGCGTGGCCAAGAACATCGTGCTCGGCTGGTTCATCACCATGCCGGCCGCGGCGGTCGTCGCTGCCCTCAGCTACTGGGTCGTCCTGCTGCTCTTCTGACCGCCTTTCTGACCGTCCTTCTGACGCACTTCTGACCATCGGCGCACCCACGCCGACAGCCGTACGGAAGTGGGCCCGCCTCCCGGAATCCACGGGAGGCGGGCCCTTTTTCCTGCCTTGCGGTGGCACCGCCATGCAGCACCGCAAGCCGTGACGTCTATCCGAAGCGCCCCGAGATGTAGTCCTCGGTCGCCTGGACCGACGGGTTCGAGAAGATCCGTTCGGTCTCGTCGATCTCGATGAGCCGGCCCGGCTTGCCCACCGCCGACAGGTTGAAGAAGGCCGTGCGGTCCGAGACGCGCGCCGCCTGCTGCATGTTGTGCGTCACGATGACGATCGTGAAGCGCTCCTTCAGCTCGCCGACCAGGTCCTCGATGGCGAGGGTGGAGATCGGGTCGAGCGCCGAGCACGGTTCGTCCATCAGGAGGACCTGCGGTTCGACCGCGATCGCGCGGGCGATGCAGAGCCGCTGCTGCTGGCCGCCGGAGAGCCCGGAGCCCGGCTTGTTGAGGCGGTCCTTGACCTCGTTCCAGAGGTTGGCGCCCTTGAGCGACTTCTCGACGACGTCGTTCAGCTCGCTCTTCTTGTACGAGCCGTTCAGGCGCAGGCCCGCCGCGACGTTGTCGAAGATCGACATGGTCGGGAACGGGTTGGGCCGCTGGAAGACCATGCCGACCGTACGGCGTACGGCGACGGGGTCGACGTGGCTCCCGTACAGGTTCTCGTCGTCCAGCATCACCTTGCCCTCGACGCGGCCGCCGGGGGTGACCTCGTGCATCCGGTTGAGGGTGCGCAGGAAGGTCGACTTGCCGCAGCCGGACGGGCCGATGAAGGCGGTCACCGAGCGGGGTTCCACGGTCATCGAGATGTCCTCGATGGCCTTGTGGGAGCTGTAGTAGGCGGTCAGGCCGCTGATGTCGATTCGCTTGGCCATGGAAATCAGCTTCTTCTCTCGGCCTCAGCGGCCGGTCTTCGGGGCCTTCCAGCGGGCTATGCCGCGGGCGACGAGGTTCAGGATCATGACGAAGGCGATCAGCACCAGTGCCGCTGCCCAGGCCCGGTCGATCGCGGGCGGCTCGCCGAGCTTGTACTGCTCGAAGATGTAGTACGGCAGGGAGGACTGGCCGTCCTTGAAGGGGTTGGTGTTGATCATCTGGCTGCCGAACACCAGCAGCATGATCGGCGCGGTCTCGCCCGCGATGCGCGCGATGGCCAGCATCACCCCGGTGGTGATCCCGCCGATCGCGGTCGGCAGGACGACCTTGAGGATCATGCGCCACTTCGGTACGCCGAGGGCCAGCGCGGCCTCGCGCAGCTCGTTCGGGACGAGCTTGAGCATCTCCTCGGTGGAGCGGACCACGACCGGGATCATCAGGATCGTCAGGGCGAGCGCGCCCATCAGGCCGGACGGCTCGATGCCGGTCATCAGCATGATCGACAGGATGAAGAGCCCGGCGACGATGGACGGGATGCCCGTCATGACGTCCACGAAGAACGTCACGGACCTGGCCAGCGCGCCCTTGCCGTACTCCACCAGATAGACGGCGGTCAGCAGGCCGATCGGGACGGCGATGACGGTGGCGATGCCGACCTGTTCCAGGGTGCCGATCAGCGCGTGGTAGACGCCGCCGCCCTGGTCGGACGAGAGGACGCCGACCATCGAGTGGGTGAGGAAGGTGACGCTGAGGTCCTTCACACCGTGGCCGATGGTCGTCCACAGCAGGGAGAACAGCGGGATGACGGCCAGGATGAAGCAGACCCAGATGATGCTGGTGGCGAAGCGGTCCTTGGCCTGGCGCTTGTTCTCGACCACCGCGGTGGTGACGTAGGAGAGCGCGAGGAAGGCGACGACGGCGATCAGGCCCCACTGGACCTTGCTGCTGAGTCCCGCCGCGGTGCCGATGCCCACGCCGACCACGATCGCCGCGACGGCGAAGCCGGCCGGGGCCCAGCGCGGGAGGCTGCGTCCGCTGAGGCTCGGTGCGGTGTGGACCCGGGGGGACTGCTCCTGCCCGGTCTCTACGGCTGTGTCGCTCATGCGTTGGCCCCCGAGTACTCCTTGCGGCGGGCGATGATCAGCCGGGCCGCGCCGTTCACGAGCAGGGTGAGGACGAAGAGGACCAGACCGGACGCGATGAGGGCGTCGCGCCCCAGCGGGTTGGCCTCGTCGAACTTCGCCGCGATGTTCTGGGCGAAGGTGCCGCCGCCCGGGTCGAGCAGGTGCAGCGACATCACATAGCTGGGGGAGAGGACCGTGGCGACGGCCATCGTCTCGCCGAGCGCGCGGCCGAGGCCCAGCATCGAGGCCGAGATGATGCCGGAGCGTCCGAAGGGCAGCACGGAGAGCCTGATGACCTCCCAGCGGGTGGCGCCGAGTGCGAGCGCGGCTTCCTCGTTCATCCGCGGGACCTGGAGGAAGACCTCCCGGCTGACGCTGGTCACGATCGGCAGGATCATGATCGCCAGCAGGATGCCGACGGTGAGCATGTTCCTGGAGACGCCGGGCTGAGTCTGGTCGAAGATGTACGTCCAGCTGAAGTACTTGTCGAGCCAGACGTTGAGGCCGCCGAGGTAGGGCACCAGGATCAGGGCGCCCCAGATGCCGTAGATGATGCTCGGCACGGCGGCCAGCAGGTCCACCACGTAGGCGAGGGTGGTGGCCAGCCTGCGCGGGGCGTAGTGCGAGATGAAGAGCGCGATCCCGACGGCGACGGGGACCGCGATGACCATCGCGATGACCGAGCTGATGACGGTGCCGACGAGCAGGACCGCGATGCCGAAGACCGGCGGTGTCTGCGAGGGCAGCCAGTCGAACGTCGTGAGGAAGTTGCCCTGGTCCTTCGAGATGGCGATGGAGGCGCGGTAGGTGAGGAACCCCGCTATCGCTGCCATCACCACGAGGAGCAGGACGCCCGAGCCCCGGCTGAGGCCCAGGAAGACCCGGTCGCCCAGCCGGCCGGTGGACCGGCCTGACCCGGTGTGGAGGGGGGTTTCCGGTGGAGGGGTGTCTATCTGTGTGGTGGTAGCCATGGTCTTTCCGGTCTGTGTGGGGGAGCCGCTGCTCCCCTGGCGGCGGTGCACCGGATGGGGGCGGTGGCCGGTCCGGAGGGACGCTCCGGACCGGACGCCATCACTGCTGGTGGAGCTGGTGGGGCGTGTGGCCCGTGGGGCTTGTCGAGCCGGGTTACGAGATCGTGGCGAGCGTCTTGCGCACCTTGGCGTTGATCTCGGCCGGGATCGGGGCGTAACCGGCGGTCGAGAGCTGCTTCTGGCCCTCGTCGCTCGCGGTGTAGTTCAGGAAGGACTTCACGGTGCCGAGGGTGTCGGCCTTGTTGCCCTTGTCGCAGACGATCTCGTACGTCACCAGGACGATCGGGTAGGCGCCCTCGTCCTTGGTGGTGTAGTCGAGCTTGAGCGACAGGTCGGGGCCCGTGCCGACGACCTTGGCGGCCGCGATGGCCTTGGAGGCGTTGTCGGAGGTCGCCTCGACCGGGGTGCTGGCGCCCGTGTCGATCTTGACCGTGGAGATCTTCTGCGAGGTGGCGTACGAGAGCTCGAAGTAGCCGATCGAGCCGTCGACCTGCTTCACCTGCTGGGAGACACCGGCCGAACCGGCCGCTGCCTGGCCGCCGGGCGCGGGCCACGACTTGCCGCCCGGGTACTTCCAGTCGTTCGGCGCCGCGGCGGTCAGGTACTTGCCGAGGTTCTCCGTGGTGCCGGAGTCCTCGGAGCGGTGGAAGGGCTGGATCGCCTTGGACGGCAGCTTCACACCGGGGTTGAGCTTCTTGATCGCCGGGTCGTCCCAGGTCTTGATCTTCGTCGAGAAGATCTTCGCCAGGGTGGGGCCGTCGAGGACCAGGTTGTCGACGCCCTCCAGGTGGTAGCCGACCGCGATGGGCCCGCCGACCATCGGGAGGTCGATGCCCTGGCCGCCGCCGGTGCAGACCTTCTTGGAGTCCGCGACCTCGGCGGGCTTCAGCGGCGAGTCCGAACCGGCGTAGCCGACCGTGCCCTGGTTGAAGGCGACGATGCCCTCGCCGGACGAGGACGACTTGTAGTTGATCTCGACGCCGGAACAGGCGGCCATGTAGCTCTTGGCCCACAGGTCCATCGCGTTCTTCTGCGCGCTCGAACCGGAGGCGCGCAGCTGGCCCTTCGCACCGTCGCACTTGACGTCCGATGCGGCGCTCGTCTTGGTGCCGGTGCCTCCGGTCGAGCCGCTGTTGTTGTCCGAACCGCACGCCGTGAGGACCAGGGCGCCGGATACGGCGAGGGCGCCGAGCGCGGCGGCGCGAAGCCGGGTCTTGCGCTGCTGAAGCTTCACTTCGGGTGTTCCTTCCAGGAGCCGCCGGGTTTCGATTCGTTGTACGGCGGCGTGCGAAGAGGTGACCGGTGCGGCGGGCTGCCGTGCACCGTGTAAGGCCGAAATTAGGCAGATCAGGTGAAGTGGCCGACGGGGGTGAGTGAACGGAGAGTGAACCTCGGCGGACGACCGGGTGCGGGTCCGTACGTGTGACGGTGCGCTCACACACCGTCCGCCCCGGGGTTGGGCAGCAGTCAGCTCCGGGCGGCGGTCGGCGCGGCTGTCAGTGCGGCTGTCAGTGCGGCGGTCAACGCGAGGGCAGCGCGAGGGCAGCGCGAGGGCAGCGCGGGGGGCCGGCACGGCTTCAGCCCGGTGCGGCCCGGTGCGGTGGTCAGCGCAGCGCGCCGTGCAGCGCGTCGAGCAGTTCCCTGTCGTGCTGCTGGGTGAGGCGGGTACGGGCGGCTGCCGGTGTGAGCCAGCGGACCCGGTCCACCTCGTTGTTCGGTGTGAACGCTCCGCCCGTCGCCTCGGCGGCCCAGTAGTCGACCTCCTTGGGGCGTCCGTTCACCGCGTACCGCACGGTGGGCAGGCGTGCGCCGGGCGCGCAGGAGTGGCCGGTCTCCTCCTGGACCTCGCGCACTGCGGCGGCCAGGGGGTCCTCGCCCGCTTTCAGCTTGCCCTTCGGATGCGACCAGTCGTCGTACTTCGGCCGGTGGACCAGGCAGATCTCCAGGGCGCCGCCCGGCGCGCGCCGCCACAGCACGCAGCCCGCCGCCCGTACCGGAACACCCGCTCCGCCGGTCATGGGGCGCTCACCGCCGTGCGCTGCCAGGTCTGCTGGAAGGTGTAGCGGGCGGCCTCGACCTCGTGGCGCTGGTCGGCGTGGAGCACGCCCAGCGCGTACGCCGTCGCCGGGGCGATCCGCGGCGTACGGGCCGCCGAAGCGGCCGCCGACGCGGCCTCGGC
>NZ_JAAGLN010000187.1 GCF_010548145.1 Streptomyces sp. SID10853 | reverse complement strand
AACCGCGGCGCCGGCACCTTCGACCGGCTGCGGCCGGCGGGCCGAACCAGCCGCGGCGCCCCACACGCTCACAGCAGGCCGAGCGACCTGAGCACCCGGTGCCGGCCGGGCGCCGGGTCGGCGGGCCAGTAGATGTAGCAGACCCCGCCCGTGCCGCTGACGACCTTGCCGTTCGCGTCGTACCGCTTGGTGCGGAGCCAGATGTTCTCCCACTCCGCGCGCCGGTACACATGGCGGACCGCGTCGTCGTCCGGCGATGCGGGGTCGTTGGCGATGACGTCGCCGTCAGCCGTGAAGCCGATCACCGTCATCAGATGGCCCGACGTGCCGTAACCGGCGCCCGTCAGCTCCCCCTTGAGGAAGGACTGCGACGTGATGACCGGGATGCCCGCACCGACGAGGGTTTCGAGATCGGTGAGCGAACCGAGCCGGGTGACCGTGGCGCTCATGTCCTTGTACGTCGCCGCGTAGGCCGCGTTGAAGGGCCAGTTGCCGCAGCCCTCGTACTGGTAGTCATAGGTGTAGCGGGCCGCCTGGCAGACCTCGGGGTCCGCGTACGACGGGTCGATCCAGGCCATGTCGGCCGGAGCGGGCCCGCGCCCCCAGTACTTGATGATCATCGAGGACGAGGTGGGGCTGCACCACGCCTCGCCGCCGTTGTCGTACTGCGGGTACTGGCCCGCGTGGATGTCCTGCGAGAAGCGCGGGACCTTCAGCTCGCGGGCGATCCGCGGGACGGACGGCGGGACGGTGAACCGGTCCGGGATGTCCGACGCCATCGCCCCGACCCGGCGGACCGTGGGCGTCAGCCTGGTGCCGGGGGTGCGGTACAGCGTCAGCCGCAGCCGGTACGACACCAGCCGCAGCCCGCTCGCGGCGTTGTCGACGGCGAAGGTGTCGGTCGAGATGGAGCTCTTGCCGTCGCTCTGCCCGTCGAGGGAGGTGCGCCGGATGTCCGCGTCGCCCGAGGCCCAGCGGCCCATCACGTACCAGGGGGTCTCGGTGCCGTCCGAGTAGCTGCCGCGCAGCTCGACCAGGATCCAGGTGCCTGCCGGAGTCTGCGCGTTCCAGGACGCGACGGCCTCGGTGGCCGGGACCCGTGAGCGGTGGACCGGTGAGGTCCAGGTCGCGTACTCCCAGGTGGCGGTCTTCCCGGTGTGCGGATCGGTGTAGTCGGTGCGGCCGGCCGGGGCCTCGATGACCAGGCCCGAGCGGGGGCCGGGAAGAGCCGTGGTGCCGTCGGCCGCACCGGAGCGCCAGGCGGGGTACGAGGCCCAGACGCTGTTGTCCACGAGCGGGGTCACGGGCCCTCCCCCGGTGGTCTGCGGGGTGTGTGCGGTGGCCGGCGACCCGTCCGGCGCGGGGGCCGGGGCGGCGACGGCGGGGACAGCTGCGGCCGCACCCGCGGCAGCGGCCGCAGCGGCGATCGCAGCGGCGAGAATGGTCCTGCGCGGAGTGGTACTGGTCACGTTGGTGGACCCCCAGTCGGATACGGATGGGGCGGCGAGCGCATGACAGTGGAGCAACTATCCCGGCTTCCGACGCGTTTCTGCCAGTGATTCGCCACGCGTCCTGCCACCAATATTGGTATCGACCACTGGCGTGACCTGCGACGGCGCCAACTTCTCCTAGGCTGGCCCCATGGCAGACCTCGACCACATCGCCGCCGCGATCCGTGCACGGCCCGTCTCCTGCGGGCCAGTTCGGCTGATCGCGGTCGACGGCCACGCGGGCTCGGGGAAGAGCACATTCTCGGCCAGGCTCGCCGAAGCGCTGGACGGGGCGCCCGTACTCCATCTGGACGATCTGGCCACCCACCAGGAGCTGTTCGACTGGACCGGACGGCTGCACGCCCAGGTCATCGAGCCGTTCACCCGCGGCGATGCCGCCCGGTACGCGCCGTACGACTGGACGCTGCGCCGCTTCGGCCCCGAGCGGACCATCGACGCCGCTGACGTCGTCATTGTCGAAGGGGTGGGCGCGGGCCGCCGCGCGCTGCGCCCGTATCTCGCTCGACTGCTCTGGATGGACCGGAGCGCCGGCGCCTCCTGGGATCGGGGCCGCCACCGCGACGGGCCGGCGCTGCGGGAGTTCTGGGACGGCTGGACGGCGGCGGAGGCGCGGCACTTCGCCGGGGACCCTTCCCGGCCATTCGCGGATCTGCTGGTACGTGAGTGCCGCGAGGGCTACGAGTGGTTTCCGGGTCCCCGAGTGACCGCGTGAGCGATCCATTCGGTCACGGACAGTCATGACCTCTCCGCAGGACTGCCACCCGGCGGAAAACCGCCGTTCGAGTGCCTCAACTCCGCTTGACCCAGGGCCCGTACAGGTCTTACGTTCTCAATGTGCGGCTTTCCGAAGCCGCCGCAGACGCGAAGCCCCCGGTTGTTCCCCCGTGATCGGGGGCTTCGTTCTGCCCACTCCCTCCCCAACCGGACGACCGGTCTCTCTGATTGCTCACCCTCGGTCACCGTGAGCGAGCCGTCTCCCCACGGCACCGAGTGCTCCGGCACCCTTCGGTACCGGGCCTCTGCGCAGGTACGATGCCCTTCGGGCGGCACCGGTCAATTCCCGTCCGCTGCACTGCGGTTCACAGGTCGCCGGGCGCTGAGTCCGGTGGCACGGTACGGGGGCACGGTCTGTGGGGGACGTGATGGATTTCGGCACGCAGGGCTCGCACGCCCCGGCCGATCTCGCCTGGCTGCGGGGCGTGGACGCCTACACGATGGGGGCGTACCCGCAGGCCGAGGAGGAGTTCCGGGCCGCGGTGCGGCTCGATCCGGGGATGGCGGACGGCTGGCTCGGGCTGCATGCGCTGCGGGTGGACACCACCACCGCGTTACTGCGGATGTTCCGGCACCGGGAGCGGTTCGGCGAACAGCGCGGCAGGCTGCGCCGCACTCTCAACTCCTGGTACTGGCTCGGCTGGTGGGTGCAGCCGGTGCTGGAGAGCCCACGCGATCTGCTGCTCGCACACGCCTCGCACTGGCTGGACGGGCGCCATGTGCCGGAGCTGGACCGGGCGCTGGCGGGGCTGCCGCCGGTCGACACCGATCCGCAGGTGCGGTTCCTGCACGCGTGCCGCGCCTATCTCGCCAAGGACTGGGAGCGGCTGGTGCGTTACACCGCCTCGCTGGTCGACGATCCGGTGCTGGGGATCGAGGCGGGTCTGTTCGGCGGGATGGCGCGGGTGCGGCTGGAGATGTACGGGCAGGCGGAGCCACTGCTCTCCGCGGCCCTGATGCGCTGCCGCAGTGAGCAGCCGCAGCGCAAGGAGCTGCGCTACTGGCTGGCGCGCGCCCACGAGGGGACCGGGCGCAGCGCGGCGGCCCTGCCGCTGTACCGGGCGGTGCACCGGGTGGACCCGGCGTTCATGGACACCGCGGCCCGGCTCGCGGCGATCTCCGAGGGCGACGGATACGACGACGCGGTGGACTACGCCGCGGTCGCGCTGGCCGGGTTCGGACAGGACGCGGTGGACGGGCAGGCCGACGGCGCCTTCCCGGAGAGCGATCCGGCGGAGGGCCGGGACCCGCGGCCCGGGAGCCCGGGGAGCCCCGGCGGCGACCCGCTGGGCGGCTCGGCTCCGCCGCCCGGCGCCGTACGGGACAGGGATCCCGCGCCTGCCGAGCAGTTCCCGCCGGATCTGCCGGCCGGGCCCACCGATCCCGAGCTGCTGGCGTGCGCGCTGGACGAGCTGGAGCGCATGGTCGGTCTGGAGCCGGTGAAGCGTCAGGTCAAAGCGCTGTCGGCGCAGCTCAACATGGCCCGGCTGCGGGCCGCCCAGGGGCTGCCGGTGCAGCCGCCGAAGCGTCACTTCGTCTTCTCCGGCCCTTCGGGCACGGGCAAGACGACAGTGGCCCGCATCCTGGGCCGGGTGTTCTACGCACTGGGGCTGCTGGGCGGCGACCATCTGATCGAGGCCCAGCGCGCCGATCTGGTGGGCGAGTTCCTGGGGCAGACCGCGGTGAAGGCGAACGAGCTGATCGACTCGGCGCTCGGCGGGGTGCTCTTCGTGGACGAGGCGTACAGCCTCTCCAACTCCGGTTACAGCAAGGGCGATGCCTACGGCGACGAGGCGCTCCAGGTGCTGCTGAAGCGGGCCGAGGACAACCGTGACCACCTGGTGGTCATCCTGGCCGGCTACCCCGAGGGCATGGACCGCCTGCTGGCCACCAACCCGGGGCTCTCCTCGCGCTTCACGTCCCGGGTCGACTTCCCGAGCTACCGGCCGCTGGAGCTGACCGCGATCGGCGAGGTGCTGGCGACCGAGAACGGCGACGTGTGGGACGAGGAGTCGCTGGACGAGCTGCGCTCGATCGCCGGCCATGTGGTGGACCAGGGGTGGATCGACGAGCTGGGAAACGGCCGGTTCCTGCGCACCCTGTACGAGAAGAGCTGCGCGTACCGGGATCTGCGGCTGAGCGGATACGCCACCACACCGGGCCGGGACGATCTGTCGACGCTGCGGCTGCCGGATCTGATGCAGGCGTACGGGGAGGTGCTCTCGGGCCGGGGGCCGGTCGGCCGCGGGCAGCAGGAGCCGCCGCTCTGACCGGCCCCCGGCCGGGCGGCTCCTGACGCGGGAGCAACGCCCGGCGTCAGGAGCCGCCCGGAAACCCGGGAGCGGGACTACCCGGCCAGTGCCTGTTCGGTGCGGTCGGTGCGGTCGGTGCGCGGCTCCGACAGCCGGGTCACCTGCGGCGCCCGGGCTTCCCGGTGCGCCGGGTCGCGTACCTCACCGACCAGCTTCTCCAGCACGTCCTCCAGTGCCACCAGACCGAGCACCCTGCCGGATCCGTCGGCGACCTGAGCCAGATGGGTGGCCGCGCGCCGCATCACGGTCAGCGCGTCGTCCAGCGGCAGCTCCGCGCGGAGCGTCGCCATCGGGCGCCAGACCTGCTGGGGGACGGCCCGCTCCCTGTCCTCCAGGTCGAGCACGTCCTTGACGTGCAGGTAGCCCATGAAGGCTCCGCCGTCCGCGCAGACCGGGAAACGCGAGTAGCCGGTGCGCACGGTCAGCTCCTCGATCGCCAGAGGGGTGACCGAGGGGGCGACGGTGATCAGGTCGGCGCGGGCGATCAGGACGTCCGCGATGGGCCTGCTGCCCAGCTCCAGGGCGTCCTCCAGACGTTCCTGGGCCTCCGAGTCCAGCAGACCGGCCTGGCCCGAGTCCTCGACGAGCCGGTTGAGCTGCTCGCTGGTGAAGACCGCCTCCACCTCGTCCTTGGGCTCGACGCCGAAGAGCTTGAGCACCAGCCGGGCGCAGGCCCCGAGCGCGACGGTCACCGGGCGGCAGAGCCGGGCGAAGCCGACCAGGCCGGGGCTGAGCCAGAGCGCCGTCTTCTCGGGTGCGGCCATGGCGAGGTTCTTCGGCACCATCTCGCCGATGACCAGATGCAGCGAGACCACGAGCGCGAGAGCGATCACGTATCCCAGCGGATGGACCAGCCCGTCGGGCAGCCGGACCGCCTGGAAGACCGGTTCGAGCAGGCGGGCGACTGTCGGCTCGGCGACGGCGCCCAGTGTCAGCGAGCAGACGGTGATGCCGAACTGCGCGGCCGCCATCATCCGCGGCAGGTTCTCCAGTCCGTACAGCACCTTGCGGGCCCGTGCGGAGCCCTCGGCGGCCAGGGGCTCGACCTGGCTGCGGCGTACGGAGACGAGCGCGAACTCCGCGCCGACGAAGAAGCCGTTGGCGAGCACCAGGGCGGCGGCGAAGAGCAGTTGGAGGAAGCTCATCGCACGCCCTCCATGACCGGGGCGTGCACATCGGCGGTACGCACCAGGCGTACCCGCTCGGCGCGGTAGCGCTCGACCCTGCGGACCGAGAGCCGCCAGCCGGGCAGTTCCGCCCGGTCACCGGGAGCGGGGATGCGGCCCAGCAGGTCGGCCACGAGGCCGGCGACGGTCTCGTACGGGCCCTCGGGGACTTCGAGCCCTATCCGCCGCAGGGTGAGGACCCGGCAGCTGCCGTCGGCCTCCCAGGCCGGGTTGCCGTCCTCCGCGGGGGCCGGGGACAGCTCGGGGCGGTCGGCGTCCGCGCCGTCGTGCTCGTCCCTGACCTCCCCGACCAGCTCCTCGATGATGTCCTCCAGGGTGACGACGCCCGCGGTGCCGCCGTACTCGTCCACCACCACGGCGATGGGCTGCTCGGTGCGCAGCCGCTCCAGGAGCTGCTGTACGGGCAGGGTCTCCGGCACGAGCAGCGGTGCGACGGCGACCCGCCCCACCGACGTCCTGTGCCTGTCCTGCACCGCCACGGCCAGGGCGTCCTTGAGGTGGACCATGCCGACGATCTCGTCGATGCGCTCCCGGTAGACGGGGAAGCGGGAGAGGCCGGTGGCGCGGGTGAGGTTCAGTACGTCGGCGGCTGTCGCGGACGACTGGAGTGCGCTGACCTTCACCCGTGGGGTCATGACGTGCTGGGCGGTGAGTCCGGCCAGCGACAGGGTCCGTACGAAGAGGTCGGCCGTGTCCTGTTCCAGCGTGCCGGCCCGGGCCGAGTGGCGGGCCAGCGAGACCAGTTCACCGGGGGTGCGGGCCGAGGCCAGTTCGTCGGCGGGCTCGACTCCGAGCGCCCGGACCAGCCGGTTGGCGACGGTGTTGAGCAGGGCGATCACCGGCCGGAAGGCGGTCGAGAACAGGTGCTGGGGCCCGGCGACGAACCGGGCCACCTGGAGCGGCCTGGATACCGCCCAGTTCTTCGGAACGAGTTCGCCGAGCACCATCTGCACGGCGGCGGCGAGCATCATGCCGAGCACCACGCTGATCCCGGACACGGCCCCTTCGGGCAGTCTGGTGGCGCCGAGCGGTCCGTCGAGGAGCTGTGCCAGGGCCGGCTCGGCGAGCATGCCGACCACCAGCGAGGTGATGGTGATGCCGAGCTGGGTGCCGGAGAGCTGGAAGGAGAGTTCCCGCAGGGCCCGTACGACGGTGCCGGCCCGCCGGTCTCCGTCGGCGGCGGCGCGTTCGGCGTCCGGCCGCTCCACGGTGACGAGGCCGAATTCGGCCGCGACGAAGAATCCGTTGGCGAGAATCAGAAGGAATGCCGCTCCGAGGAGCAGCAGGGGAATGGTCATGCCGCCGTCTCCGGAAGAGGGGCGGCGCATGTACTACCGGATGATCCGTCCATTGCTGGAGGGAATCACTCCTCATGTCGCAGGGGGTGCCCCGCGGACCACGGGGGTCACAGGGTGCGGGGCGGGGCGCACCTGGCGCCCCGCCCCAGAGTAATCAAACAGCGGCCCGATGCGTCAGGGGCTCAGCCGCAGCGGCTGTCCCGCGGGCGGGCCGCGCTACTCCTCGGGGGTGCTCCGCCCGGAGTCGGCCGGGCCCCGTGAGTCCGCCAGCGCGCGCAGTGCGCGGGCGTCACGGATGGCCTGGGCTTTGCCGATGCCGGGCTGGATGCCGAGGGCGGGGAGGCTGGTGCCGTCGCTGAGGTCGAGGAAGACCCAGGCGTCACCGGGGCGCAGGTTGACGTGCAGGATCTCCGGCCAGGCCAGCCGGCGCCTGGATGTGAGATTGACGACGGTGACGCCGTCCTCGTCCGCGACGACCTTGGGGCGGCTGAGCAGTGCCAGCACCCCGAAGAAGACCGCGGCGGTGAAGATGAACGAGACGCGCTCACCGGGCGTCAGGGTCTCCAGCATCAGGGAGACGATGGTGAGGACGACGAACATGACCGTCCCCACGGACAGCAGCACCACCCGGGTGCGGGTCGGCCTGAAGGTGACCGGGAGGGCGGGGAATTCGGGGGCGGTCATGTTCCGTGCGTCCTTCGTGCTGGTCAGGGATCAGAGACGGCAGGCGTGGATCGCCGTGGTCAGGATGGCGCGGGCCCCGAGCGCGTAGAGGTCGTCCATGATCCGCTGGGCCTCCTTCGCGGCGACCATCGAGCGGACGGCGACCCATCCCTCGTGGTGCAGCGGGGAGATGGTCGGCGACTCCAGGCCGGGGGTGAGGGCCACGGCCTGCTCCAGGAACTCGACCCGGCAGTCGTAGTCCATCATCACGTAGCTCCGGGCCACCAGGACGCCCTGGAGGCGGCGCAGGAACTGCTGCACCTTGGGCTCGTCGGCCTCGGCGCCGACCCGGCGGATGACGACCGCCTCGGACTGCATGATCGGCTCGCCGATCACTTCGAGTCCGGCGTTGCGCAGCGAGGTGCCGGTCTCCACGACGTCCGCGATGACCTGGGCGACGCCCAGCTCGATGGCCGTCTCGACGGCGCCGTCGAGGTGGACGACGGACGCGTCGACGCCCCGGTCCGCGAGGGCCTTGGCGACGATTCCCTCGTACGAGGTGGCGATCGTCATGCCGCCGAAGTCCTCCGGGCCGTTCGCGGTGCCGGGCTTGGTGGCGTACCGGAAGGTCGAGCGCGCGAAGCCGAGCTGGAGGATCTCCTCGGCCTGGGCTCCGGAGTCCAGCAGCAGGTCGCGGCCGGTGATGCCGATGTCGAGCTTGCCGGAGCTGACGTAGATCGCGATGTCGCGCGGGCGGAGGTAGAAGAACTCGACCTGGTTCTCCGGGTCGACGAGGACGAGCTCCTTGGACTCCTTGCGCTGCTGGTAGCCGGCCTCATGGAGCATCGCCATCGCAGGCCCGGAGAGAGAACCCTTGTTGGGGACGGCGATGCGCAGCATGAGGTCGGCTTCCTTCGTGCGAGGTGGTGGATGTCTTGATGTGCGGGGCGTGCGGTTGCTCAGCAGTGGACGCTCAGAGGTGAGCGGAGAGGTGTGTGCTCAGAGGTGCGTGCTCAGAGATGGGCGTAGACGTCGTCGAGGGAGATCCCACGGGCGACCATCATCACCTGAACGTGGTACAGCAGCTGTGAGATCTCCTCGGCGGCGGCTTCCTTGCCCTCGTGCTCGGCTGCCATCCACACCTCGGCTGCCTCCTCGACGACCTTCTTGCCGATGGCATGCACGCCCTTGCCCACCAGTTCGGCGGTGCGGGAGGTGGAGGGGTCGCCGTTGGCGGCCTTGAGCTGGAGCTCGGAGAAGAGCTCTTCGAAGGTTTTGTTCGCCATGATGCTGCTAAGAGTACGGGGTCCTCGTCCCCACTCAGCGCCAGGGTTCGCTGACCGTGCGCAGTGTGGTCGCGGTGGCGACGGCCGCGGTGACCGCTTCGTGCCCCTTGTCCTCGTTGGACCCTTCGAGGCCGGCCCGGTCCAGCGCCTGCTCCTCGGTGTCGCAGGTCAGCACACCGAAGCCGATCGGGACGCCGGTCTCGACGGAGACCTGGGTGAGGCCGCCCGTGACGCCCTGGCAGACGTACTCGAAGTGCGGGGTGCCGCCCCTGATGACCACTCCGAGAGCGACGATCGCGTCGTAGCCCCGGCCCGCGAGGACCTTGGCCACCACCGGGAGTTCGAAGCTGCCCGGGACCCGCAGCAGGGTCGGCTCGTCGATGCCCAGCTCGCCCAGGGCGCGCAGCGCGCCGTCGACGAGGCCGTCCATGACCTTCTCGTGCCACTGGGCCGCGATGACGGCCACGCGCAGGTCGCCGCAGTTCTTCACGGTGAGTTCGGGTGCGCCCTTGCCGCTCATGTCTGTCTCTCCCTTTTGCTTCCTACTGGTTGCCGCAGGCGGACGTGGTGTCCAGCCAGGGCAGATCGTGTCCCATCCGGTCCCGCTTGGTGCGCAGGTACCGGAGGTTGTGCTCGCCCGCCTGGACGGGCATGGCCTCCCGGCCGGTGACGTCCAGTCCGTGCCGGACCAGAGCGGCGGTCTTCTCGGGGTTGTTCGTCAGCAGCCGCAGGCTGTGCACCCCGAGGTCCGCCAGGATCTGGGCTCCGGCGCCGTAGTCGCGGGCGTCCGCGGGCAGCCCGAGTTCCAGGTTGGCGTCCAGGGTGTCGCGGCCGCGCTCCTGGAGCTCGTAGGCGCGCAGCTTGGACAGCAGTCCGATCCCGCGCCCCTCGTGGCCGCGCAGATAGACGACGACGCCGCGGCCCTCGGTGGTGATGCGCTCCATGGAGGCTTCCAGCTGGGGTCCGCAGTCGCAGCGCAGCGAGTGGAAGATGTCGCCGGTGAGGCACTCGGAGTGCACCCGTACCAGGACGTCGTCGCCGTCGCCGATCTCCCCGTGGACCAGGGCGACATGCTCGATGCCGTCGGCGATGGAGCGGTAGCCGTACGCGGTGAAATCGCCGTGTGCGGTGGGGAGGCGGACGGTCGCCTCGCGGCGGACCCTCGGTTCCGAGCTGCGGCGGTAGGCGATCAGATCCTCGA
The DNA here is from genome assembly GCF_010548145.1 of Streptomyces sp. SID10853. Taxonomy (GTDB): domain Bacteria; phylum Actinomycetota; class Actinomycetes; order Streptomycetales; family Streptomycetaceae; genus Streptomyces. The sequence goes on along the minus strand of NZ_JAAGLN010000187.1, from coordinate 3,775 downwards.
TGGAGATGATCGTGAGGCCGTGCTTGCGGGCGAACGGGACCAGTTCGGGCAGCCGCAGCATCACCCCGTCCTCGCCGGCGATCTCGACGATCGCGCCGGCCGGGCGCAGACCGGCGAGCCGGGCCAGGTCGACGGCCGCCTCGGTGTGCCCGTCGCGTACGAGCACCCCGCCGGGCTTGGCCCGCAGCGGGAAGACATGCCCGGGGCGTACGAAGTCCCCGGCGCCGGCCGACCCGCCTGCGAGCAGTCGCAGGGTGGTCGCACGGTCGGCGGCGGAGATGCCGGTGGTGACGCCGTGCGCGTTGCTCGCGTCGACGGAGACGGTGAAGGCCGTCTTCATGGACTCGGTGTTGTTCTCGACCATCTGCGGCAGGTCGAGCCTGGCCAGCTCGTCGCCCTCCATGGGCGCGCAGATCAGTCCACGGCACTCGCTCATCATGAACGCGACGATCTCGGGGGTCGCCTTCTCGGCCGCGATGACGAGGTCGCCCTCGTTCTCGCGGTCCTCGTCGTCGACGACCACCACGGGGCGGCCCGCCGCGATGTCGCGTACGGCCTGTTCCACGGGGTCGAGGGAGAGGTCCTCGGCGTTGTCGGTCGAGTACCAGACGGGCTCGGCAGTCATGCTGCTGCTCCTTCCAGGGCGGGCTTGACGCTCGTACGGGAGCGGAGCCACCAGTCGCGCAGGCCCCAGAGGACGAGTGCGAAATAGACCACGTAGACCAGGCCGGAGAAGGCGAGGCCGCTGTGGAAGGCAAGGGGGACGCCGACGAGGTCGACGAGCAGCCACGCGAACCAGAATTCGACGAGACCGCGCGCCTGGGCGACCATCGCGACGAGGGTGCCGACGAAGATGTAGGCGTCGGCCCACGGGCTCCAGGAGAGGGACGGGACGGCCAGGAAAAGACCGGCCACGGCGACCGTGCCGACGACGGCGCCCGCCAGCAGCAGTCCGCGCTCGCGCCAGCCGGCGAACCGCACCGCGATGCTGCCGTCCTGGGCCTGCTGCCTGCCCCGGGTCCAGGCCCGCCAGCCCCACAGGGCTATCCCGATGACCAGCAGCTGTTTGCCGACGCCGCCGCTGAGGTGGGCGGAGGAGTACGCGCCGACGAGGATGACGCCGGACAGGAACTGCGCGGGCCAGGTCAGCACCGAGCGGCGCCAGCCGAGGGCGAGCGCGATCAGGCCGATGGTGTTGCCGATCATGTCGGACCACAGGATGTGCTGGCCCAGTACGGTGAACGCCTCGGTGTTCAGCCAGTGCAGTGCGCTCACTTCAGCGGCCCTCCGGTCTCCGGTGTGGCCCGGGTGCCGTCGGCCCCGAGCAGCCGCTCGACGTACTTGGCGAGTACGTCGACCTCAAGGTTGACCGGGTCGCCCGGCTGCTTGATGCCGAGGGTCGTCAGGGCGAGGGTGGTGGGGATGAGGCTGATGGTGAAGTAGTCGGGTCCGGCGTCCACGACGGTGAGGCTGACCCCGTCGACGGTGATGGAGCCCTTCTCCACGACGTAACGGGAGAGGTCCGCCGGGAGCGCGATCCTCACGATCTCCCAGTGGTCGGACGGTTTGCGTTCGACGACTGTGCCGGTGCCGTCCACATGGCCCTGGACGAGGTGTCCGCCGAGGCGGCCGCCGAGCGCCATGGGGCGTTCGAGGTTGACCCGGGAGCCGGTGGCGAGGGCGCCGAGGCTGGAGCGGTTGAGTGTCTCGGCCATGACATCGGCGGTGAACTCTCCGCCGCCGGAGTCGACCACGGTGAGACAGACACCGTTGACGGCGATGGAGTCACCGTGCTTGGCGTCCTCGGTCACGACCGGGCCGCGCAGGCGGAAGCGGGAGGCGTCGCCGAGGTTCTCGACGGCGGTGACCTCACCCAGTTCTTCGACGATTCCGGTGAACACGGCGCTCAGCGCTCCTTCGGGGTGGCGGTGATCCGCAGATCGGGGCCGATGCGGACGGTCTCGGTGACGTCGAGTCGCAACGCGTCGGTGATGGTGGTGATTCCGGCGTCGGCGAGGGCCGCGGGGCCCGCGCCGAGGAGAACAGGGGCGAGATAGCCGATGACCCGGTCGACGGCGCCCGCGGCGACGAAGGAGCCGGCCAGCGTCGCCCCGCCTTCGAGGAGTACGGAGCGGACACCGCGCGCGTGCAGCTCGGCGAGCAGGGCGTCGACGGCGATACCGGCGGCGTCGTACGGCAGTCGCACCAGGTCGGCGGGGCCGGTGGAGCCGGTGGGGCCGGTGGAGCCGGTGGGGCCGGCGGGCGGGGGTACGGCGACGCCCTCGCCCACGACGACCAGCGTCGGGGCCGCACCGTCCAGGACCCGGGCACCGGGGCTGAGCGAGCGGGCGTGGGTGTCCAGCACGACCCGCAGCGGCTGGGTGGCGCCCTCGATGCCGCGGACGGCCAGGTGCGGGTCGTCGGCGCGCAGGGTTCCCGAGCCGACGAGGACCGCGTCGGACTCGGCGCGCAGCCGGTGGACGTCGGCGCGGGACTCGGCGGATGTGATCCAGCGGCTCGTTCCGTCGGCAGCGGCGGTACGGCCGTCGAGTGTCGCCGCGTACTTCCAGGTCACATGGGGGCGGCCGAGGCGTACCGAGGTGAGCCAGGCGGCGTTGCCCGCTGCGGCCTCGTCGGCGAGTACACCGGCCGTCACCGCGATCCCGGCCGCGCGAAGGGCGTCGGCGCCGCCGGTGGCCTGTGGGGTGGGGTCCGCGACCGCGTACACCACGTGGGCCACACCGGCGTCGATGAGCGCGCGGGAGCAGGGGCCGGTACGGCCGGTGTGGTTGCAGGGTTCGAGCGTGACGTACGCGGTGCCGCCGCGTGCTCGGTCGCCTGCCGCCGCGAGTGCGTCGACCTCGGCGTGCGGGCCGCCGGCCCGTCGGTGGAAGCCCTCGCCGGCCGTCCGGCCCGATGCGTCGAGGATGACGCAGCCGACGACGGGGTTGGGGCTGGTGGATCCGAGTCCGCGCGCCGCGAGCGCGATGGCCCTGCGCATGGCGTCGAGCGCCTGCGGTGATGGAGCGGCTGCGGTGGCCACCGGGTCCTCCTGCCTTTTCGGGCACGGACTCCGGGGCCTGTCGGTGACGACAGAGAGCGGGAACACACGGGGACGCCGGGGCCGGAGGAGCGGCTGTGTTCCGAGGATCCAGAAGACACGCCACCGGCTACGACGTACCAATACGGCCCGCCGCGCACTGCCTCCCATCCGGACTTTCACCGTCGGTCCAGGAATTACACCTGGTCAACCGCCCACTGGATGCGGACGGGTCGCGGACTATAACCGCCGGTTCGGAATTACACCGACCCCGGAGTGCGCTGCTGCTGGTACAGCTCAAGTCTGCCACGTCCAGCCGTCGGCCATGCGGGCGACCTCATGTGGGCTGGCTCACAGGAGCAGCGACCGGCCGGTCACTGTCCGTGCCGCGGGCTGTCTCCTGCCGTGCCGCAGGCTGTCTCCTGCCGTGCCGCCGCCGGTGCCGGAGCCCGTGCCGCCGCCCACGCCTGCACGCCCTCAGGCGCCCGCACACCCTCAGGCGCTTGCGCGCTCTCAGGCGCTTGCGCTCTCAGCCGCCGAACAGATCGTCCTGCGCCGCGTCCCGCGCGGTGAGCAGCGCGCCGTGCAGCACGGCCGCGCCACCCAGCTCCCCTGCCCGTACTTCGGTACGCAGCGGGGAGAGGGCTGCCAGCCGGCGCTCCACCCGGGCCGCGAGGTCCGCTCCCCCGGCGTGGCCGATCTCGCCGCCCAGCACCACGCAGCCCGGGTCGACCA
>NZ_JAAGLN010000186.1 GCF_010548145.1 Streptomyces sp. SID10853 | reverse complement strand
TGGATCGCCGCCGTGGCCCGGCGTGGCGCGGCCCTGCCGGGCGCGGAGATCGACTGGCCCGGCGGATGGCCAGGCGCGCTGCTGCTCGCAGCGGTCACGGTCGCCCTCACCGTGGCCGCCCGCCGAGTGCGCCGCCACCCATGGACCGGCGCGGCGTGTGTCCTCCTGCTGCTGCTCGCGGTCGTCAGGCCCGCCCCGCTGACCCGGGTCGTCACCGGCTGGCCACCACCCGGGTGGAAGTACGCGATGTGCGACGTGGGACAGGGCGACGCGACGGTGCTCGCGACCGGTGCGGGGGCGGCCGTCGTGATCGACACGGGGCCCGATCCCCGCCTGGTCGACCGGTGCCTCCGGGCCCTCGGTGTGACCCGCATCCCGCTGCTTCTGCTCACCCACTTCCACGCCGACCACGTGGCCGGTCTGCCCGGTGTGCTGCGTGGCCGGACGGTCGGGGCGATCGAGACGACGAATCTCCAGGATCCACCGGATCAGAGCGCTTCGGTACGACGGGAGGCGGCGGCCGCGCGGGTCCCCGTCGTCCGGGCGGGGCCGGGGGAGCAGCGCCGTATCGGAGGGCTGAGCTGGCAGGTGCTGTGGCCACCTCCCGCGCCGGTGCCCGTCGCCGACGGGCCGAACGACGCCAGTGTCACCCTGCTGGTGCGCAGCGCGGGGCTCACGCTGCTGCTGCCCGGCGATCTCGAACCCCCGGCTCAGCAGGCACTGTTGCGGGCCTACCCGGCGCTCCCGCCGGTGGATGTGCTGAAGGTGGCGCACCACGGCTCGGCCTACCAGGACCCGGCCCTGCTGCGTGCGGTACGTCCCCGGCTCGCCCTGATCTCCTGCGGCCAGGACAACCCGTACGGCCATCCCGCACCGCGTACGGTCAGCTCGCTCCGGGCCGGCGGTGCCACGGTCCTGCGCACGGACAGGGACGGCTCCATCGCGGTGACGGGCACGGGACCCGGGCTCCGGGCGATACCGACGGGCCCGTGACACGCCGACTCGAACGGGTCAGTCCAGCCAGGTGCCGTCGCGCATCAGGTCGCGGCCGGCGATCTCGTTCACCTCGCGCCATGCCTGGACCGCCCTGGGGGTGATGCGCAGATACACGTACCCCTCCTCGGTGCGCGGGTCCCAGGTGAGCTTGGCCGCGAAGGCATCCGCCGCTGCGGTGCGCCTGTCGTCCGTCAGCAGTTCGCCCTCGCCCTCGATGAGCACCACGTCGCGGGTGTGGCCGAGCGTGACCCTGACGCGTCCGTCGCGCACCAGGTTGGCCCCGGTCGGGTTGGTGCGCCGGGTACAGACCACCAGGCCGTCCTCGTGCCATACGAACGACAGGGGCACCAGACACGGCTCGCCGTCCGCGGCGGCGGTGGCCACCCAGCAGTCGACGTCCTGCTCCAGTCGGCCGATGGTGTCCTGCCGTCGCTGCTGCCGGCTGCGCGTCGGTTCCCGGTTCGTCATGGCGGACCACGCTAGTGGCGGACGAGCGCCGGGGGATCGTACATCGGTCCTAGGCGCCCGGCCCTAGGCCACCCCAAGCCCCGGTAGGGCTCCGGTCGGGCTCCGGCAGGTCTTACGGCGCATGGCGCGAGTCCCTACGCGGCGTGAGACTGCGTGCATGGACCGATCGCTGGACAGACCGTCGGCAAGCTCGCCGGGAACCAGGCGGCAGCCCCCGCCGCACACCCCGCTGCAGTCGCCGTCGCGGGCCACACCGCCGCAGTCGGCCCCGTCGCACACCCCGCCGCAGCCCACGCCTCCGGAGCCGGCGTGGGTGGTCGGGTACCTCCGGCGCATCGGGGCCGAACGTCCGGCCGCGCCGGACTCGGCGGCGCTCCGGGAGCTGCAGCTGCGGCATCTGCACACGGTGCCGTTCGAGAACCTCTCCATCCACCGGGGCGAGGACATCGTGCTCGCCGACGCACCGCTCATCGACAAGATCGTCGGCGCCCGGCGCGGAGGTGTCTGCTACGAACTCAACGGCGCCTTCGCGGCGTTGCTGCGCGCCCTCGGCTTCCATGTGACGCTGCTCCAAGGCCGGGTGCACAGCGCCGACGGCGGTCTCGGCATCCCGTACGACCATCTCGCCCTGCGGGTCGAGACGGCCGACGGCACCGGCCCCTGGCTCGCCGACGTCGGGTTCGGCGAGCACAGTCACCATCCGCTGCTGTTCGGCGAGCGGGGCGGGCAGCAGGACCCCGGAGGCACCTTCCGGATCGCGAGCGCGGCCGGCGACGACCTCGATGTCGTACGGGACGGGAAGCCGCAGTACCGGCTGGAGCAGCGCCCCCGTGAGCTGGCCGACTTCGAGGCGGGGGCCTGGTACCACCGGACCTCGCCCGCCTCCCACTTCACCCGTTCGCTCATCTGCTCGCGGCTCAGCGACCACGGCCGGATCACGCTCAGCGGCAGCAAGCTGATCACCACCGTGCGCGGCGAGCGGCGCGAGCAGGATCTGGTGGACGACGCGGCCGTTCTCGCGGCCTACCGCGACCATTTCGGGCTGGAATTCGACCGGGTGCCGGTACGAATGGACATTACTTCTGAGTAAGTACAACTCGTGACAGCTGTTCGTCAACCCCCACGACCAGCGCCGTTTGCCCAGAACGTGCCAACAGTGATCGAATGCATATTCGTCAGCGGGTCGCCGCCCCGACAATGACGTCCTTCCGTGCGTGCGACCGAACGTCGGCCCGATGCACGGGGGTTCAGCAGAAGTGTTCAGCCGTTGGTTTGGTAACCGGTCACAGACCGGCGCAGGACGCAGTGGTGGCCCTCTGGGCGGACTCACCCTGCCCGCGCACGCGGGCGTGCTCAGCTGCCGGGTGCTCGACCCGGTCAACGAGCCCGTCCAGCAGGCCGAGTTCGTACTCACGGACACCATGGGCCGCAGAACCTTCGGCGGCGAGACCGATCCGTACGGCTCCATATTCGCCACCGTTCCCCCGGGCGAGTACCGGCTGGCCGTCACCTCCGAGGGCTTCACCCCCTTCCACGGCAGCGCCACCGTCACCGAGGGCGGCCACTCCGGCCTCGGCGATCTCGCGCTCCAGGTCGCCCAGCCCCCCTCGCTGCCGGAGCCGGGCGAGTGGGAGATCGAGCCGATGCACTCGCAGATCAGTTTCACCGCCCGCCATATCGGGATGGCGCGTATCCACGGCCGGTTCAACACCTTCGCCGGCGCCGTCAGGATCGCGGACCACATGGAGCAGTCCGCGATGCACGTCATCATCGACGCGGCGTCCATCGACACCAACGTCCGGATGCGCGACGACCATCTGCGCTCGGGGGACTTCCTGGACGTGGCGCGCTTCCCGACGCTCGAGTTCTACAGCGAGCGCTTCGTGCACCGCGGCGGCAGCCGCTGGGGCGTGACCGGCGCGCTCACCCTGCACGGCGTCAGCCGTACCGTCACACTCGACTCGCAGTATCTGGGCGTCGGCAACGGCATGGAGGGCGAGGTACGCGCCGCCTGCCGCGCCACTACCGAGCTGCACCGTGACGACTTCACCGTCAGCTGGCAGACCATGCTGGCCCGTGGTATCGCGGTGGTCGGCAACAGCATCACCATCGATCTGGACGTCCAGATCGTGAAGAAGGCCGCCTGAGCGGGGCACCGGCCCGCCGCCGCTCCGGCACCGCCCCGCCGCCGCTCCGGCCCGGTCCCGCCGTTGCTTCCGCCCGGTCCCGCCGCCGCTCCGGCCCGTCTCCGTCGGTGCACCGCCGGTGGGTGCGCCGCCGGGGCACCGTCAAGGCGCCTCGAGCCACCCCTCGTACTCGGCCGCGAACGCGTCCAGCGCCCGGGGGTCCAGCCGCTGCTCCGGGTCCTCGACGACGACCAGCCACTGTGCGTCGTCGGCGTCGTCCTCCCCGGCCAGGGCGTCCCGGACGAGCTGGGGCTCATCGGCCACCCCGAAGCGGTCGGCGACCTCTCCCGCCACCTCGTCCGCGGTGTCGCGGTCGGGCAGCACCAGTACATGTCTCACATCGCTCACCGGATCATTCTCCGGTACGTCCGGTGCGGCCGGTGCGTCGCACCCGGGGCTACGGGACGTGGGCCGGCTGTCGGTGCCCCGTGGGATGCTGGACCGCGATGATCCGGAAACCGAGTCAGCAGGACTCCGCAGACAATCCGCTGGTGCCGCTCACCCTCGCCGTGGGGCAGGAGGACCTGCTGCTCGACCGTGCCGTTCAGCAGGTGGTCGCCGCCGCCCGCGCGGCCGACGCCGACACCGACGTCCGCGATCTCACGTCCGACCAGCTCCAGCCGGGCACGCTGGCCGAGCTGACCAGCCCCTCGCTCTTCGCCGAGCGCAAGGTCGTCATCGTGCGGAACGCACAGGACCTCTCGGCCGACACGATCAAGGACGTCAAGACGTACCTCGGCGCCCCTGCCGACGAGATCACCCTGGTGCTCCTCCACGCCGGGGGAGCCAAGGGCAAGGGCCTGCTGGACGCCGCCCGCAAGGCAGGCGCCCGCGAGATCGCCTGCCCGAAGACGACCAAACCGGCCGAGCGGCTCTCCTTCGTACGGTCGGAGTTCCGGGCCCTGGGCCGTTCCGCGACCCCCGAGGCGTGCCAGGCGCTGGTCGACTCCATCGGCAGCGATCTGCGGGAGCTGGCGAGCGCGGTCTCCCAGCTCGTCGCGGACGTCGAGGGCACCATCGACGAGGCGGTCGTCGGCCGGTACTACACGGGGCGCGCCGAAGCCTCCAGCTTCACGATCGCCGACCGGGCCGTCGAAGGCCGAGCGGCCGAAGCCCTGGAGGCACTGCGCTGGTCGCTGTCGACCGGGGTCGCCCCGGTGCTGATCACCAGCGCCCTGGCGCAGGGCGTCCGGGCCATCGGCAAGCTCTCGTCGGCCCGCGGTGGGCGCCCCGCCGATCTCGCACGTGAGCTGGGCATGCCGCCGTGGAAGATCGACCGGGTACGGCAGCAGATGCGCGGGTGGACACCGGACGGGCTCGCGGTCGCGCTGCGCGCCGTGGCGCAGGCGGACGCCGGGGTGAAGGGCGGCGGTGACGACCCGGAGTACGAGCTGGAACGGGCCGTGGTCACGGTGGCCCGGGCGGCCCGGATGCGGCGCTGAAGCCCACCGCACCGCACGGCCGCCGCCCGCGCCGCGACCCCACCCGCCCGCGCCACGACCCCGTCCGCGCCACGACCTCGTCCGCGCACCCACGCCGAAGGCCCCGCGTCCGTCCTGGGGAAGGACAGAGGCGGGGCCTTCGGCTCAAGCTCTTGGTGCGCCGCACCCGCGTGGCGAACGCAGGCCGTGTGCGGCGCGGGGTGTCGTACCGGAGCGGTAGAGGGGCCGCTGGGCCCGGGACGACGGGTGGGGCTCGGAGAGAGCCCCGTAAGTCGAAGTCACCCGGAAGCGGTCAGCCGTGAGGCCGGACGCCGTCGGTCGGCTTCAGGCGGTTCAGGCGGAGAGACCGGCAACGCGCTTGGCGATCGCCGACTTCTTGTTGGCCGCGGAGTTCTTGTGGATAACGCCCTTGCTGACAGCCTTGTCGAGCTGCTGGGAAGCCAGCCGAGCGGCCGCGGTGGCCTTCTCGACGTCGCCCGCGGCAGCGGCCTCACGGGACTTGCGGATCGCGGTCTTGAGCGACGACTTGACGGCCTTGTTGCGCAGGCGCGCCTTCTCGTTGGTCTTGTTCCGCTTGATCTGGGACTTGATGTTCGCCACGAAAGAGCCTTTTCAGGTTCGATGAATTCGAAATTTCGATGAGCACCTCAGCGCCGACCGCCACGAACCGTGTGAAGCGTTCATCCGGAAGGCCCAGGAGGCACAGCTGACCACGGTACCAGTCGGCCGCCCACCGGCCCAAAACGGGATCGGGCCCCCAGCCATGGGACCATGGAGCTTACGTTTCGATCCGCCATCGCCCGAGACGAGACGCCCGGCGTCTCAAGAATCAGGACCCTGCGTGCCCGCGACTCCTACCAACGTGCCCGAGCCGAGCCGTACCGACCCGGCGCTGATCCGCAATTTCTGCATCATCGCGCACATCGACCACGGCAAGTCGACCCTTGCCGACCGGATGCTCCAGCTGACCGGGGTGGTCGACCAGCGGCAGATGCGCGCTCAGTACCTCGACCGTATGGACATCGAGCGCGAGCGCGGCATCACGATCAAGTCCCAGGCGGTCCGGCTGCCCTGGGCGCCCACCACGGGCGGGGACCTGGGTACCACCCATGTCCTGAACATGATCGACACCCCTGGTCACGTGGACTTCACCTATGAGGTCTCCCGTTCCCTCGCCGCCTGCGAGGGCACGATCCTGCTGGTCGACGCGGCCCAGGGCATCGAGGCGCAGACCCTCGCCAACCTCTATCTGGCGATGGAGAACGACCTCACGATCGTTCCGGTCCTCAACAAGATCGACCTGCCGGCCGCGCAGCCCGAGAAGTTCTCCGAGGAGCTGGCGAACCTCATCGGCTGTCAGCCCGAGGACGTGCTCAAGGTCTCCGCGAAGACCGGTGTCGGGGTGGACGCTCTCCTCGACCGGGTCGTCAGGGACGTGCCCGCCCCGGTGGGCAAGGCCGACGCCCCCGCCCGCGCCATGATCTTCGACTCGGTCTACGACTCCTACCGCGGTGTCGTGACGTACGTCCGTGTCGTCGACGGCCAGCTCAACAAGCGCGAGCGCATCCGCATGATGTCCACCAACGCCACCCACGAGCTGCTGGAGATCGGTGTCTCCTCGCCGGAGATGACCCCGGCCGACGGCATCGGCGTCGGCGAGGTCGGCTACATCATCACCGGGGTGAAGGACGTCAGGCAGTCGAAGGTCGGTGACACGATCACCTCGCTGCACAAGGGCGCCACCGAGGCCCTGGGCGGCTACAAGGACCCCAAGCCGATGGTCTTCTCCGGCCTCTACCCGCTGGACGGCTCGGACTACCCGGACCTCCGTGAGGCCCTGGAGAAGCTCCAGCTCAACGACGCCGCCCTGGTGTACGAGCCGGAGACCTCGGCGGCCCTCGGCTTCGGCTTCCGGGTCGGCTTCCTCGGTCTGCTCCACCTCGACGTGGTCAGGGAGCGTCTGGAGCGCGAGTTCAACCTGGAGCTCATCGCCACCGCGCCCAACGTGGTCTACCGGGTGGACATGGAGGACGGCACCGAGCACATCGTCACCAACCCGAGTGAATTCCCCGAGGGCAAGATCGACAAGGTGCACGAGCCGGTCGTCCGCGCCACGGTGCTGGCCCCCAGCGAGTTCATCGGCGCGATCATGGAGCTCTGCCAGAACCGCCGCGGCACGCTGCTCGGGATGGACTACCTCTCCGAGGACCGGGTCGAGATCCGCTACACCCTGCCGCTCGCCGAGATCGTCTTCGACTTCTTCGACCAGCTGAAGTCGAAGACCCGCGGCTATGCGTCCCTCGACTACGAGCCCACCGGCGAGCAGGCCGCCCAGCTCGTCAAGGTCGACATCCTGCTGCACGGCGACAAGGTCGACGCGTTCTCCGCCGTCACGCACAAGGACAAGGCGTACGCGTACGGGGTGCGGCTCGTCGCCAAGCTGCAGAAGCTGATCCCGCGGCAGAACTTCGAGGTGCCGATCCAGGCCGCCATCGGCGCCCGCGTCATCGCCCGCGAGACCGTCCGCGCCATCCGCAAGGACGTACTCGCCAAGTGCTACGGCGGTGACATCTCCCGTAAGCGGAAGCTGCTGGAGAAGCAGAAGGAAGGCAAGAAGCGGATGAAGATGGTCGGCAACGTGGAGGTCCCGCAGGAAGCCTTCATCTCGGTGCTGTCGACCGACGACTCGGGCGAGAGCAAGAAGAAGTAACCGGAACCGGCGATACGGAACCGGCGGTAGGGAACCGGCCGGAACCGGAGAGAACCGGAACGTGATTCGACGGACGGGCCCCCGCGCTACGGCACGGGGGCCCGTTCGTTATGAACCACACGGCCGTTCCCTCTTACGTGGCGGACGGCGGCGCTCTACTCTGATCACTAGTTACTCGCCAGTTTAATAACAGCCACCAGCCAGTCGCGCAGAGCTGCTCGCAGGCCCGGAGGACGACGTCGTGAGCGACACACAGACCTTGATCGAGACCCGGCCGCCCTCCGTGGCGACCCTTTTCACCCAGCGGGTTGCCGAGACACCCGACGCCGAGGCGTACCGCTACCCGGTGCCCGCCGCATCGGGCGAGGGGCCTGACGACTGGAAGTCCCTCAGCTGGGGCCAGGCTGCCGAGCGGGTGTACGCCATCGCCGCCGGCCTGATCGAACTCGGCGTGCGGCCCGAGGAGCGCGTCGCGCTCGCCTCGTCGACCCGGGTCGAATGGATTCTGGCCGACCTCGGCGTGATGTGCGCGGGCGCGGCGACGACGACGATCTACCCGTCGACGAACACCGAGGAGTCCGCGTACATCCTCTCCGACTCCGAGAGCCGGGTGCTGATCGCCGAGGACGCCGCGCAGCTCGCCAAGGCGCGGGAGCGGCGGGCCGAGCTGCCCGAACTGCGCCATGTCGTGGTGATCGACACCGCGGGTCTTGAACCGGATGCGGCGGACGAGGCCGGCTGGGTCCTCACCCTCGCCGATCTGGAGGCCCGCGGTGCCGCGTACCTGGCGGCGAACCCGGGTGCGGTCAAGGAGCGGATCGGCGCCATCACGGCCGACCAGCTCGCCACCCTGATCTACACCTCGGGCACCACGGGCAGGCCCAAGGGTGTGCGGCTGCCGCACGACAACTGGTCGTACATGGCCAAGGCCACTGTGTCCACCGGGCTGATCACCAAGGACGACGTCCAGTACCTCTGGCTGCCGCTCGCGCACGTCTTCGGCAAGGTGCTGACCTCCGGCCAGATCGAGGTCGGCCATGTCACCGCCGTCGACGGCCGGGTGGACAAGATCATCGAGAACCTCCCGGTGGTCCAGCCGACCTATATGGCGGCCGTCCCGCGGATCTTCGAGAAGGTCTACAACGGGGTCGCGGCCAAGGCCAGGGCCGGCGGCGCCGCCAAGTACAAGATCTTCCAGTGGGCCGCCGAAGTGGCACGCGAGTACGCGCGGGTCACCCAGGACAACTTCCGGCACACCGGCTCCGCGTCGGCGCCCTTCGCGCTCTCGGCCAAGCACAAGGCCGCCGACGCGCTGGTGTACGCCAAGATCCGCGAGGCGTTCGGCGGGCGGCTGCGCGCCTGCGTCTCGGGCTCGGCCGCACTCGCCCCCGACATCGGGCTGTTCTTCGCCGGCGCGGGCATCCACATCCTGGAGGGGTACGGCCTCACCGAGTCCAGCGCCGCCTCCTTCGTCAACCCCGGCGAGGCGTACCGCACCGGCACCGTCGGCAAGCCGCTGCCCGGCACCGAGGTCCGGATCGCCGACGACGGCGAGGTCATGCTCCGCGGTCCCGGCATCATGGCGGGCTACCACCGCCAGCCGGAGAAGACCGCCGAAGTCCTGGAGTCCGACGGCTGGTTCCACACCGGCGACATCGGCGAGCTGTCGTCCGACGGCTATCTGCGGATCACCGACCGCAAGAAGGACCTGATCAAGACCTCCGGCGGCAAGTACATCGCGCCGGCCGAGGTCGAGGGCCAGTTCAAGGCGGTCTGCCCGTTCGTCTCCAACATCCTGGTGCACGGCGCGGACCGTAACTTCTGTACGGCCCTCATCGCCCTGGACGAGCCGACCATCCTCGGCTGGGCGGAGGAGAACGGCCTGGGCGGCCGGACGTACGCCGACGTGGTGGCGTCCCAGGAGGTCGAGTCGCTGATCGACGGCTATGTGAAGCAGCTCAACGAGGGGCTCCAGCGCTGGCAGACGGTCAAGAAGTTCCGGCTGCTGCCGCGCGACCTGGACATCGAGCACGGTGAGCTGACGCCCAGCCTCAAGCTGAAGCGGCCGGTCGTCGAGCGCGAGTACAAGGGGCTCATCGAGGACATGTACGCGGGCTCCCGCGAGGCGTAACGGAAGCGGGGAAGGGGCGGGACCGGCGGCCGGCCCCGCCGCCGGCCGCCCGCCCGTCACCCCCGCGGGCCCTGCCCCATCACGGAATCTCCGACTCCGTCACGGCGCCGACCAGCGCTTTTCCCATCCGACACGGCCCATTTGAGTAACTCGACGCATATGGGCGGGCTCAGTCTGTCACTCTGTCGTTGTCGTCATCGGCGCAACGTCAGATCTGGTCAGGGAGCCACCGAGTGGGGTCCATTCCCGTGCAGAGGGAGACGGCGGTCCGTACCGCGCGCCCCTCCGGGCCACCGGCAGGCGTGCCGTCAGTGGTCCGTACCAGCCTGCCCGGCAACCCGCTGTCCCCGTCCGCCGCCCGCCGGTTCGTCCGGGCCGCGCTCGCCGACTGGACCGCGCTCGGGCTCCCCGCCGCCACCGGCTTCACCGACCAGCTCGCCGACGACTCCGTCCTGATCGCCAGCGAACTCGTCACCAACGCCGTCGTGCACGCGGGCACCACCGTCGAGATGCTCCTCCGGCTTGAGGGCGCCGCCGGCGACGAGCAGCCCGCGCTGGTGATCGAGGTGTCCGACCACCACCCGTCCCGCGAGGTGCGCAGCGACCCGGAGGACCACCAGGACGGCGCGCCGGAGTACGGCCGCGGGCTGCGGCTCGTCTCGACCCTGGCCGAGGCGTGGGGCATCACCTACCGCACCGGGCTCAAGACGGTCTGGACCCGGCTGCCGCTCGACGGGGGCGACCCGCAGCCCGCGGCCGACAGCGACCGCCGCCTGAGGCGCGGACTGCGCGCCGCCGAGATCCTCGCCCCCGCGCCCCGGCGCACCCAGGGCGAGGAGCGCGAGTGGAGCAGCAGCGGGGCGCTCAGCTTCCTCGCCGAGGCGTCCGAACTGCTCGCCGGGCAGTTCGACGAGGACATGATCGCCGCGCTCGCCGGACAGCTCCTGGTGCCACGGCTCGGCGACTGGTGCGCCGTCTGGCTGGATCCGGAGGCGGGCGGCCCCGGACGCAGACCGAGACTCTCGCGGGTCTGGCACGCCCACGAGAGCCGGATCGACGAACTGCGGGCCGTCCTGGAGAAGGACCCGCCGCAGCTGCCCGAGTCCGCACGGGGCGGCGCCGTGACCCTGGAGTGGCCGGTCACCGACGGGACGGCGGGCGCCGAAGGCACGGTGCTCGGCTACCGGCTGCTCGCCGCGGGCCGGCCGCTGGGCACTCTGCTGCTCGGCCGCGCGGCCGGGCGCCGCGCCCACGAGGAAGTGGCCGCCCTGGTGGGCGACTTCGCGCGCCGGGTCGCGCTGGCGATCGGCGCCGCACGCCAGTACACCCGGCAGGCCACCATCAGCAGGGTCCTCCAGCGCGGGCTGCTGCCCAGCAGCGTCGCCGAGATCCCCGGTATGGACAGCGCCCTCGTCTACGAGCCGCGCGGCGAGGGCGTCGCGGGCGGCGACTTCTACGACGTCTTCCCCGGCGACAGCGCGGGCGGCCGCTGGTGCTTCGCACTCGGCGACGTCCAGGGCAGCGGTCCGGAGGCGGCCGTCGTCACCGGGCTCGCCCGCCCCTGGCTGCGGCTGCTCGCCCGCGAGGGCTACCAGGTCTCCGAGGTGCTCGACCGGCTCAACAAGCTGCTGCTCGACGACGCGATGGAGACCGCGGAGGCCGCGGCCCGGATGGTCGCGGTCGCGGGCGGCCAGGAGCTGCACGAGGACCCCCAGTCCCGGTTCCTGTCGCTGCTCTACGGCGAGCTGGTGCCGCTGCCGGGCGGCGCGGGCGTGCGGTGCACCCTGGCGAGCGCGGGCCACCCGCTGCCGCTGCTGCTGAGCCCCGACGGCACCGTGCGGGCCGCCGCCGCACCGCAGATGCTGCTCGGCGTGGTCGAGGGCGTCACGTACGAGAGCGAGACGTTCGACCTGCTGCCCGGTGACACGCTGCTCTGTGTCACCGACGGGGTCACCGAGCGGCGGGCGGGTCCGCGCATGTTCGACGACGGCGACGGGCTCTCGGCCGAGCTGGCGGGCTGCACGGGGCTGACCGCGCAGGGCGTCGCCGAGCGGATCAAGCAGGCGGTGTACGCGTTCGGCGTGGAGCCGCTGGACGACGACATGGCGCTCCTGGTGCTGCGGGCGGAGTAGTTCCCGGTCCGGGGGACAGCCGGTCCGTGGAACACCCGGCCCGGGGGACAATGGGGGCATGCCTTCCGTACTGCCCGATGGTGAGCCCATGCCCGATGACGGGGCGCTGCCCGGTCATGCCCTGGAGGGCGCGGGTGAGCGGCCGCTCGGGTTCTATCTGCACGTGCCCTACTGCGCGACGCGCTGCGGGTACTGCGACTTCAACACCTACACCGCCACCGAGCTGCGCGGCTCGGGCGGTGTGCTGGCCTCCCAGGACAACTACGCCTCGACCCTGACCGAGGAGGTCCGGCTGGCCCGCAAGGTGCTCGGGGACGACCCCAGGCCGGTCAGCACGGTGTTCGTCGGCGGCGGCACACCGACCCTGCTCGACGCGGCGGACCTGGTACGGATGCTCGCGGCGGTACGGGACGAGTTCGGCCTCGCCGACGGCGCCGAGATCACCACCGAGGCCAACCCCGAGTCCGTCGGCCCCGAGTATCTGGCGGAGTTGCGGGCCGGCGGCTTCAACCGGATCTCGTTCGGGATGCAGAGCGCCCGGCAGCACGTCCTGAAGATCCTCGACCGCACCCACACGCCCGGCAGGCCCGAGGCGTGCGTCGCCGAGGCACGCGCCGCAGGCTTCGAACACGTCAACCTCGACCTGATCTACGGCACGCCGGGGGAGTCCGACGACGACTGGCGGGCCTCGCTCGCGGCGGCGGTCGGCGCCGGACCCGACCACATCTCCGCGTACGCCCTCATCGTCGAGGAGGGCACCCAGCTGGCCCGCCGGATCCGGCGCGGTGAGGTGCCCATGACGGACGACGACGAGCACGCGGACCGCTATCTGATCGCGGACTCGGTCCTGGCCGACGCGGGGTTCTCCTGGTACGAGGTCTCCAACTGGTCCACCACCGACGCGGGCCGCTGCCTCCACAACGAGCTGTACTGGCGCGGCGCGGACTGGTGGGGCGCGGGCCCCGGAGCGCACAGCCACATCGGAGGGGTGCGCTGGTGGAACGTGAAGCACCCCGGCGCGTACGCGGCCGCCCTGGCCGCCGGGAAGTCACCCGGCGCGGGCCGGGAGATCCTGCCCGCCGAGGACCGCAGGGTGGAGCGCATCCTGCTGGAGCTGCGGCTCCGCGACGGCTGCCCGCTGGACATCCTGGCCCCGGCCGGCCTGGCGGCGTCCCGGCGGGCGCTGGCGGACGGGCTGCTCGATCCCGCGGCCTACGGGGCGGGGCGTGCGGTGCTGACGCTGCGCGGGCGGCTGCTGGCCGACGCGGTGGTGCGGGACCTGGTGGACTGACGGGCTGCCGCCTGCACGGGGCTCCGCCCCGGACCCCGCTCCCCGAACGCCGGAGGGGCTGGATCGCGTCGCTCGCCCACCAGGGATTACGGGACAGCCCTTAGCTAGGAGACGCTTGAATCCTCCGGCGCCGTCACGAAGTCGATCAGTTCCTCGACGCGGCCCAGGAGCGCGGGCTCCAGGTCGCGGTAGGACCGTACGCCCGACAGGATCCGCTGCCATGCGGCGCCGGTGTTCTCCGGCCAGCCCAGGGACCGGCACACGCCCGTCTTCCAGTCCTGGCCGCGCGGTACGGCCGGCCACCCCGCGATGCCCACGGACGACGGCTTCACCGCCTCCCACACATCGATGTAGGGGTGCCCCACCACCAGTGCGTGGTCGCTGGAGACCTCCGCCGCGATCCGGGACTCCTTCGAGCCCGGGACCAGGTGGTCGACCAGCACTCCGAGCCGCGCGTCCGCCGCAGGCCCGAACTCCGCGACGATCGCGGGCAGATCGTCGATGCCCTCCAGATACTCGACGACGACGCCCTCGATCCGCAGGTCGTCGCCCCACACCCGCTCGACCAGCTCCGCGTCGTGCCGCCCCTCGACATAGATCCGCCCGGCCCGCGCCACGCGCGCCCGCGCGCCGGGCACCGCCAGCGAACCGGACGCCGTGCGGTGCGGGCGCTGCGGCG
>NZ_JAAGLN010000185.1 GCF_010548145.1 Streptomyces sp. SID10853 | reverse complement strand
TGTGCTCTTCCGATCTCCGCTCCAGCAGCCGCGCCCTGGCCAGCTGCACCTCGCCCGGCCGGTCCTGGGCCTCCAGCAGCGCGCGGAGCAGCGGGGCGAGACAGCCCGGCACTTCGAACTGTCCGTCCTGGCAGGGGCGCAGCAGCCCGAGCCCGGCGAAGTCCTCCAGCGTGGACCGGGCCGCCGAGACCGAGCAGCCGGCCAGTGCGGACGCGGTGTGCGCGTCGGCCAGGCCGGCCGGGGCGAGTGCGAGCAGCCGCAGTATCCGGGCGGCCGGCTGCGGCAGTGACCCGTACACGAAGCGGAAGGCGCGGGCCAGTGGACGGGCGGCCGCGGGCTCGTCGGCCTCGTCGGGCAGGTTCCTGAACTGCTGGGCGACATCCGCGACCGACAGCTTGGGCCGGGCTGCGAGCCAGCCGCCGAGCAGCACCAGGGCGGCCGGCTGCCCGCCGCACTCCTCGGACAGCGCCTCGGCGGTCCTGGGGTCCACGGTGATACGGACCGCGCCGGCGAAGTGACCGAGCAGCTCGACCGCGGAGCCGGTGTCGAGACCGCCGAGCGTGCAGGGCCTGACATCGGGGATGCCGGTCAGCGGGCCGGTGGAGACGGCCACGACCAGTGAGCGCGAGACATCGGGGAGGAACGGATCGACCTGGGCCGCGTCGGCCGCGTCGTCCAGGACGAGCAGCACCCGGCGCCCGGCCACTGCCTCGCGCACCAGCTCGGTGAGGTCGTCGTCGGCGGCGCCGGCCGGAGCCGGCACTCCGAGGGCGCCGAGCAGCTGACGGGCGGTCTCTCCCGCGGGCACCGGGTCGCCGCCGGGCGTGGTGAGCCGGGCGTTCAGGACCCCGTCGGGGTAGTCGGCGGTGAGCTGCCCGGCCAGTTCGGCGGCGAGTGCGCTGCGCCCCGATCCCGGTTTCCCCGCGATGAGCAGCACCCGCGGGCGGGAGCCCTTGCGGCCGGCCATGGTGTCGAGACCGGCCCGTTCGATGTCGGCGCGCAGCGCCTTCAACTCCCGCTGCCTGCCGAAGAGATGACCGGCCGTCCGGCCGGCGTCCGATGTCGTGACCCGGTCGACCGCGTCCACCGCCTGATCCGTCACGGGCTCGCTCCGTCCGCCTGCGCACCGGCCCGCCGGGGGCCCGGACGGGACGGTGCCGAGCGTAGTTCACGTATCCAGACGAACCAGGCGGGGCGGGGCTGGCGCAGTAGGCATGTCCCTCAATCGGATCAACCGATCATCGGATCAGCATCCGGAAGAGGTGGACTCGCAGCGCCTTGCTGGGTACTGCTGCCCCGCTGTTACGCCTCGAAGGGGCGGGCGGGCCACGGCGCGTCGGCCGGGCGCAGCGCGTCGAGGCCGTCGCCGTTCAGCGCGGCGGTGAGTGCCAGGACCCCCACCACCAGGCAGGTGTTGTGCAGCTCTCCGGCGAGCGCGCCACGGACGAGCTCCGCGGGCTCGACCCGGGCGTGCTCCATGTCCGCCTCCTCCTCGGAGACCTCGAAGCGCGCGCCCTCGGCCTCGGAGACCTCACGGGCGAGGAAGATCCGTACGGCTTCGTCGCAGCCGCCCGGCGTCGGGTAGACATCGGCGAGCACCCGCCAGTCCTCGGCCTTGACGTGTGCCTCCTCGTAGAGCTCGCGCTGCGCCGCGTGCAGCGGGTTCTCGCCGGGGATGTCCAGCAGCCCCGCCGGGATCTCCCAGAGCTTCTGGCGTACGGGGTGGCGGTACTGGCGCAGGACGATGACCTTGCCCTCGTCGTCCAGGGCGAGGACGGCCACCGAGCCGGGGTGGACCTGGTAGTCGCGGTGCACGACGGTCCCGTCCGGCATCACCACGTCGTCGGTGCGGACGCTGGTCTTGTTCCCGGTGAAGGGGGTGGTGGTCGCGGTGACCTGCCACTCCTCGGCGGTGTCCCTGATGGCCATGGAAGCGTCCTCTCAAAAGCGGAAACCGGGACGGGGGCTCATGAGAACCCCGCCCCGGTCAACGGTAACGCCCGTGTCCGCGTGCTACTTGCCGGTCTTGCGGGCCACCGCGGCCTTGACCAGGCCGGCGAAGAGCGGGTGGGGCCGGGTGGGCCGGGAGCGCAGTTCGGGGTGGGCCTGGGTGGCCACCAGATAGGGGTGGACCTCGCGGGGGTATTCGACGTACTCGACGAGCTTGTTGTCGGGGCTGGTTCCGGAGAACACCAGAGCGGCCTTGGTCTCCAGCTCCGCACGGTAGGAGTTGTTGACCTCGTAACGGTGACGGTGGCGCTCCTCGACGTACGGCTGGTCCTCGTACGCCTCGCGCACCAGCGAACCCTCGGCGAGCTTCGCCGGATACAGCCCAAGCCGCATCGTGCCGCCCAGATCACCCGCGCCCTCGACGTAGGCCAGCTGCTCCTCCATCGTGGAGATCACCGGATGGGCGGTGGCAGCGTCGAACTCGGTGGAGTTGGCGTCCGGGATACCCGCGACGTTCCGCGCGGCCTCGATCACGATGCACTGCAAACCCAGGCACAGACCCAGCAGCGGCACACGGTTCTCCCGCGCGTACTGGATCGCACCGACCTTGCCGTCGACCCCCCGCTCACCGAACCCGCCCGGGATACAGACCGCGTCGACATCCCCGAGCTGCTTCCGCGCACCCGCCTGGGTCCGGCACTCGTCGGACGTCACCCACTTGACCTTGACCCGCGCCCGGTTGGCGAACCCACCCGCCCGGATCGCCTCCGTCACCGACAGATACGCGTCCGGCAGATCGATGTACTTCCCCACCAGGGCGACGGTGACCTCGTGGTCGGGGTTGTGGACCCGGTCCAGCAGATCGTCCCAGGTCGACCACTCCACATCACGGAACGGCAGATCGAGCTTGCGGACGACGTAGGCGTCAAGTCCCTCGGTGTGCAGCACCTTCGGAATGTCGTAGATCGACTTGGCGTCCACACACGCCACCACCGCGTCCTCGTCGACATCACACATCAACGAGATCTTCCGCTTGATGGCCGTCGGGACCTCACGGTCGGCCCGCAGCACGATCGCGTCCGGCTGGATACCGATGTTCCGCAGAGCCGCCACCGAGTGCTGGGTGGGCTTGGTCTTCAACTCGCCCGAAGGACCGATGTACGGCAGCAGCGAGATATGCACCACGAACACATTGTCCCGGCCCACCTCATGACGCACCTGGCGCACCGTCTCCAGGAACGGCAGCGACTCGATGTCACCGACCGTCCCGCCGACCTCGGTGATCACCACATCCACATCGTCCGTGGCCATCCGCCGGATCCGGTGCTTGATCTCATTGGTGATGTGCGGAATGACCTGCACCGTGTCACCGAGATACTCGCCCCGCCGCTCCTTGGCGATGACCGTCGAGTACACCTGCCCCGTCGTGACGTTGGCGGAACCGTCGAGGTCCACGTCGAGGAAACGCTCGTAGTGGCCGATGTCCAGGTCGGTCTCGGCGCCGTCGTTGGTGACGAACACCTCACCGTGCTGGAACGGGTTCATCGTGCCCGGGTCGACGTTCAGGTACGGGTCGAGCTTCTGCATCGTGACCCGCAGGCCGCGGGCCTTGAGAAGCGCACCAAGACTGGAGGCGGTCAGACCCTTGCCGAGGGAAGAGGCGACACCCCCGGTGACGAAGATGTGCTTGGTCGTCGCGGATGCTGAGTTGCGGGCCTGCATGGCCAAGAGGGGGCTCCCGTGGTCGCGATCTGGAGTGCGTACCGGCACGAGCCCCGGAGACTTCCGGAGGTGCCGTCGCTGCGGTTCGGGGCGTAATGACCACCGGTCCACGGGCCACCAGGGTATCAGCGACCGCGGGCGACTGCTTCCGGCCACGCACAGCACCGTCTCCGCCACACACAGCTCAGCCTTCACCGGAAGGTCGCAACCCGGTCACCCAACACTCACCCGTTCGGACCAGCCACGTTGCCGGGCAGGTCATGCGGATCACCTGGGTGCGTCGTATCCTGCTCGGACACTCGCTGCCGAGACGGCCGGAAGCCGGCACCACCCCCGCCCGTTCTCCGGAACACGCGCCCGCCGGCGCTCGTCAGCTAATTCAAAGAGCCCTTGACTGCAACACAAGCGCCCCGAGGGGCGACGTGGCCGTTCGACTGGAGATTGCACGTGGCCGGGCGCATCGAGGATTACGCACTCATCGGAGACATGCAGACCGCTGCCCTGGTCTGCCGGGACGGGACGGCCGACTGGCTGTGCCTTCCCCGCTTCGACTCGCACGCCGTCTTTGCCGGACTCCTGGGAACCGAGGAAAACGGTTTCTGGCGGCTGGGACCCGCACATGCCCCATCGGCATGCCCGCCGGTCGCCGACCGGCGCCGCTACCGCGGGGATTCACTGATCCTCGAATCGGAGTGGGACACGCCACGCGGCACCGTCCGTGTGACGGATTTCATGCCGCCCCGTGACGGCGCCCCCCAGCTGATCCGCATCGTGGAAGGGGTGAGCGGGCGTGTCCCGATGCGCTCCACCCTCCGGATGCGGTTCAGCTACGGGCGGGTGACGCCCTGGGTCCACAAGGTGGACGGGCGTACGGTCGCGGTCGCCGGACCGGACTCGGTCTGGCTGGACACCTCGGCCGACACCTACGGCGAGGACCTCACGACGTACTCCGACTTCACCGTCGGACCTGGCGACAGAATCGCCTTCACCATCAGCTGGGAGCCCTCGCACAAGGCCCCGCCCGCGCTCCCCGAGCCCGAGAACTCGCTGGTGGCGACCGAGGATTTCTGGCGCGACTGGGTCGACCAGTGCACGTACCACGGCCCCTACCGCGAGGCCGTGGTCCGCTCGCTGATCACGCTCAAGGCGCTCACCTACGCGCCGACCGGCGGCATCGTCGCCGCGCCGACGACCTCACTGCCCGAGGACATCGGCGGCTCCCGCAACTGGGACTACCGCTACACCTGGCTCCGCGACGCGGCGATCACGCTGTCGTCGCTGCTGCGTACCGGCTACCGCGAAGAGGCCCGCGCCTGGCGCGAGTGGCTGCTGCGGGCGGTCGCGGGCGACCCGGAGAACCTGCAGATCATGTACGGGATCGCCGGCGAGCGCGAGCTCGGCGAGGCGGAGCTCGACTGGCTGCCGGGCTACGAGAACTCGGGCCCGGTCCGGGTGGGCAACGGCGCGGCAGGACAGCTCCAGCTGGATGTGTACGGCGAAGTCACCGAGGCCCTGCACCTCGCCCATATGACAGGTCTCGCCCGCAGCGACTACGCGTCCCTGCTCCAGCTCAAGCTGATCCGGTATCTGGAGGACCACTGGGACCAGCCCGACGAGGGCATCTGGGAGGTGCGCGGGCCGCGCCGCCACTTCGTGCACTCGAAGGTGATGGCCTGGGTCGCCGTCGACCGGACCATCAAGCTGATCGAGTCCGGGGACGCCGACGGGCCCATCGAGCGCTGGCGCGAGCTGCGCGACGACATCCACCGCGATGTCTGCGAGCGGGGCTACGACAAGGAACGCAACACGTTCACACAGTCGTACGGCTCGAAGGAGCTGGACGCCTCCCTGCTGCTCATCCCGCAGATGGGCTTCCTGCCGCCCGACGACAAGCGGGTCATCGGCACCGTCGAGGCCATCCAGCGCGAGCTGTCCACACCGGACGGCTTCGTCCTGCGCTATCCGACGACGGGCGGCTCCGCGGGCGTCGACGGCCTGGAGGGCGACGAGGGCGCCTTCCTCGCCTGCTCGTTCTGGCTCGCCGACGACCTGGCGATGATCGGACGGGTGGACGAGGCACGCAAGCTCTTCGAGAAGCTGCTCGGGCTCCGCAACGACCTCGGTCTGCTGGCCGAGGAGTGGGACCCCAGGCTCCAGCGCCAGGTGGGCAACTTCCCGCAGGCGTTCAGCCATGTACCACTGATCGACACCGCCCTGCGGCTCACGGCATCGGGGGCCTACGGGGGATGACCCGCTGTGGGATCCCAGATCCCCTGTCCTTTTCCCACCGGCGGTGTCCACCGCGCGGTAAATAGACAGGGGGATGGGATTCATGCCCCGTGAGCGAGTAGTTCCACTCTTTGTGTACAGGACCGCCCCGGTCGTCATCTGCGTGCGTGGCCGGGGCAGTTCCCCAGCGTTCGGCGGCCGACGGGGCCGCCTCGGGAATCGCGGGGTTGGTGGTCCGATGAGTACAGCGGTGGCAGCACCGGTACGGCTGAGTGTCCGGCGTGGTGACGAGGCCGTGGTGGAGGACCTGGAGTGGTCGTCGGTGCCGCTCCGGCTGCTGCAGGAGGCTCGGCCGTGGCGCACGTTCCGCTGGTTCAAGGGACAGCAGCACTATTCGGGCACGTACTGGTCGGCCACCATGGGCGACCACGTGATCTACGAGTCGCGGCTGGAGCTGGGGCGGCTGTTGTTCGCCGACTTCGCTCGACAGCTGGCTGGAGGCCCTTGCCCGACGCTCGTGGACGTCCTTTTCTGCCCTCCTTGAGGCTCTCGGCCTACCCGTCTATGAGCGCACCCACCGCCTTCTCGTCGCCCCATCGTCCGAGATGCTCCGTCAGCTGGATGTCCAGACCGGGATTCCCCTGGGGCACCTGGATCAGACCGTCATTCCGCCGGGTCTTGTCGGCCGTTACGCACCTCGCCGGCGGTTCTGCCCCCAGTGTCTGCGCGAATCGGACGGACGCTGGCTCACGCGCTGGTGGCTTCCCTGGTCCCTGGCCTGCGTCAAGCACGAGGCACTCCTGAGTGTCTGCCCGAGCTGCCTCAAGGAACCGCGCGAGTTCTTGCCCAGGCCAGTCCACGTCAACGCCCCCGGGTGCTGCTTGCGCCCCACCGGTCAGCGAAGCATCTGCGGAGCCGACTTGAGCGCCCTCCCCGCTCTGGAGCTCGAACAGGGGCACCCCCTCGCCCAAGCCCAACTCGAACTCGACCGCTTCACGATCACCAGGACCACGAACACAGGCTCCGTCTTCACACATGCGGAAGAGTGCCTCGACCGGCTGACGCAAGCGATGTCGAACCCAGCCCCTCCGGCGCTGGGAAACCTTCTCGGAGAAGCATGGGAGCGCCTGTTCATCACGACGCCAAACGCCCTTACCGAGTTCGCCGCCTGGCGACTGCGCGAGCGCGGAAGCAAAATCCTCACCCGCGAGCTCCTCCGGCAGGAGTACCAGCAGGACGGAAAGCCGCTTCGCCAGATCGCTGAGGACTACTCGTTGCCTCGTAAGTACGTGGTTCAGCGAGCCAGGGAACTCGGCATCCCTGTCTATCGCGGGAAGCGGCCACACATCTTCGACGACGAGTGGCTCCGCGATCAGTACGTCAATCGGGCCCGCTCCGCTGATGACATCGGCCAAGAGCTAGGAACGAAAGGTGATGTCGTCCGCCGACGACTCGATCACCTCGGAGTCCCGCGCCGGCTGTTCGGCGTTCACAGCTGGCCGATCATGAATAGGAAACTAGACAGTTCCGTCCCAGTCGACATCCGGAAAGTGACGGAAGGGAACTTGCACGGATGGCTCCGCCTGCGGCGCTTCCAGATCCTCATGGTCTTTCCTACGCTCACGACCGCCGCCACTTACCTCAAGGTCAGACCCAGCGCGCTCACCGGGCAGTTCAATCGTCTGGAAGTCGACCTCGGCGCTGAACTGTTCCACCGCTCGGTTCGCCATGCAGCCCAACACCCAACCAGGCGCGGAGCTTCGCTGCTGCGAGATATGAATGATCTACAGGTTCAGGATCTCATGCGTGAAGCTCTCGGACCGAAGTTCGAGCCAATGCCCAGCCGCGCTGAAATCGAATCTGCGGAGGCGGCGGCCGATGGCATGGATGCGCAATTGACCTACCTGGATTCCGACCTACCAGCACTCACTCACTTCCATATCCCTCCGACCATAGCCCCTTTGCTGAAACACCTCCTTGAATGCGCTGGTCAGGAGACCTACGCGGTGCACATTCAGAACCGCACCGGCATGTCTCGCGCCACCATCCAGAACCAGCTCGAGCGCTTCGCTGAAGCCGGCTGGCTCACCGCTCGCAATGAACCCCGTGAAGAACGTCCGCACGGTGGCCGATGCCGCATCTACTACTCGCTGACCGCACCAGCTCGTCAGATCCCGATCCTGGAAGAACGGCTTCATGTGGAACAACATCGGCTCGCAGTTCGGAGCAGATGACGCTCAGCAGCCGGGCTGACTCGACTTGCTTGTCTCACGGCACGCCTTGTTGGCTGCCCAGCCGAGCATGGCGGTCTGCACCTTCTCCTGGGAGATGGTCCGAGTCTGATAGTGCTCGGCCGCCACGCCGTCCCGGAATTCGAGTTGGTACGTGTTGTCGTCGCGCAGCAGTACCTGGACATACCAGCTGCCCTCCATACCCTCCTCCACGCGTTCCAGGACCAGGTGCGCGTTCCCGTGCTGGAGGTTGGCCGGCATCCTGCCTATCGCCGGTTTCGTGGGCTTCTTCACCACGCGCCCCGCCTCGTCAGTTGCAATCAGCATGGCGTGATCCTCCAACACGGCTCTGACATCAACTCGACGAGTAGCCAGAGGGCTCCGCCATCATGGTCTGGTGACGACATGGATGCGCTGCCATTGGGACGAGGAAGACGTCTGGCTCTACTTCGAGGTCGACACCGAAGGCTGGGTGACCCGGCAGATCGAGCTCGAAGGGCCTGCGCTGACCCCGGTCGCAGCAGCCTCCCTCGCGGAATGGCAGCGGGCCTACGACGCAGGCCGCCTCGACGAGTACGACAGCAGGTTCGGGATCACAGCAGAACTGCCCGTCTCGGAGTGGGAAGGTCATGATCCGGAGCAGCTGACTTCCGAGGAGTTCGAGGAGGTCTGGGACTCAGCTCGTCAGCGGATCACTGCCCGGCCATCATGACTTCCGAAGCGGGCGTGAGAAAATGCCGTCTGCCCCACGACCATGACCCGATGGGCCAAGCTGCACGGCATCCCCGTGACCAAGGTGAACGAACACACCCGCCCCGAACTTGCGCAGTTGGCCGCTCAGGCCAGAGAGGCACCGGAAATCCTCCGTCCTGCCTTCACGGGGCCCGGCGCATGGGACCGCCTCCGCGAGTTTGCCGCAGTGTCACGCTGTTGGACGCTCAAGGAAGCCGCCGAAGCACTCGGAACCCACCACACGGCCCTGATCACGAGAGTTGGAAGACCGGGTCGCGAGATCGGACACCCACTTCTCACTCGTACAACCACGGCATCACCGATGAAACCGACCCAGATCGGTGAAGCCGTAGTCGCAGCCATCCACGCCACGGGCCACGGGGCCACGGATGGCTACCTGCCGACCTACAGGACACGCCCTAGCTCGGCCCGGCTTGGCTTCCGGCCATGGCGATGACCAGTTTGCCGCCCTTCGGGCGCTGCTCGCGCTCCAGCTCCGTCAGGGCGGGAATCGCCTCGGCCAACGGGACCGTACGGGCGATGGGCAGGCGCAGGGTCCGGGCCACCTCCTCCAGGTCGGCGGTCACCGGTCGGCCCATCATCGCCCGGAACGGGCCGGGCAGTGCGCTTCTGATCATTTTGGCCGGCGTTGGGACGATGTCGACGATGGTTCCGCCGGGCTTCAGCAGTGTTCGGGCCGCGGCGAAGGGAAGCATGCCGGGCGTGTCGAGGACGAGATCGAACCGTTCCGCGAGGGCGGCCGGGTCGAAGCCGAAACCCACGACCGGCTCGACGCCGAGCTCGTGGGCCTCGTCGGCCGCAGGGTTGCGGCAACTGCCGGCGACCGAGGCTCCCCGCGCCCGGGCGAACTGGACGGCGGCCCGGCCCACCCCGCCCAGGCACCCGTTGACGAAGACCGCCTGCCCGGGACGGACCTCCGCCGTGGCCTGGTAGGCGGTCACGCCCACGGTCGGCAGCGCGGCGGCCTGCTCGTACGAAAGGTCCACCGGTTTGAGCACGACCGCCTTCTCCGGGACCGTCACCATCTCGGCGAACGCCCCCGCCTGCCGGAAACGAGCCCCGCCGAGTACCGCGTCGCCGGCCTTCAGGCGGGTGACGCCGGCGCCGACCGCCTCGACGACTCCGGCGAAGTCGTGCCCCATCGCCCGGGGAAAGGAGCGACCGGTCATCAACTTCATCTCGCCGTTGCGCATCTTCCAGTCCAGCGCGTTGGAAGCCGCCGCTCGGACGCGGACGAGAACCTCGTCCGGACCCGGGCGTGGTGGCTCGAACTCAGCGAGCCGCATCACCTCCGGGCCGCCGTAGCGGTCGTATTGAAGGCGCTTCACGAGGCGTATTCGTTCGAGATCTCGGTGGCGTAGTTCTTCCAGAGCGGTTGCATGGTCTCGGCGTTGACCGGCTGCCCGGAATCGATCATGGCCTTGAAGTCGCGGAAGTACTGCACATACAGGTCCGGCGTGAAGGTGTTCAGCATGACCGCGTTCTCGTCGCCGACGTTGGCGAACGTGTGCGGCGCCCCGGTCGGCACGATGACCCAGGTGCCCGGCCCGGCGTCGTATTGGTCGTCGCCGACGGTGAACCGGAAAGTTCCCGCCAGCACGTAGAAGCCCTCGTCATGCTGGGCGTGGCGATGCTGCAACGGGCTCGGGGTGCCCGGCGGAATGGTGACCTCGGCGAACCCCAGCCGGTGGTCGGTGTGCTCGCCGTTCTCCAGGATGCGGATCTGCTGCGCCCCGCTGCCGAGGATCTCGCCCTCACCGGGGCGGACGATGTTTACCTTCGCCACGACTTCTCCTATTGCTATTGCCTGCCTTGGTCACCACCATCCTTGTCCGGGCCGGCTGTGCGCGTCTTGGTCGTCTGTGCACGGTTGCTGGTAACCAGTGCACGGGCGTTGTAGCCGTACGTCGCCTTGAAGAGCTTGCTGAAATGGGTGGGATCGGAGAATCCCCACCGGGCGGCCACGGCGGTGACCGTACGTCCGCTTCCGGTCAGCTCGGCCCGGCAGCGCTCCAGGCGGCGACAGCGGATCAGGGCCGCGACGGTGAGCGGCTGGTCCTCGAACAGCTTGTGCAGCCGGCGTACGGATATGTTGTGGGTGGCGGCGATGCCGGGCGGGGACAGATCGGGATCGGCCAGCCGGGTCTCGATGTAGCCGGCGATCCGGCTCCGCAGCCACTCGTCCGGGGCCGGTTGTTCGTCGCCGAGCCGGGCCTCCAGTGCGACCGCGATCAGCTCGACGACGGCCGCCGCCGACCGCAGCGCCTCCGCCTCGCGGAACTCGGTCGCCGACCACGCCGACTCCCGGGCCAGCACGGAGACGAGCGCGCCCGGGCCGTGGCTGCCGTCGATGCGTACGCCGATGAGCCGGTCGATCTGCGCGGGCCGGATCCGAAGCTCCCGGCGCGGAACCAGGATGGTGACGTGCGCCGCGGCGGTGCTCTCGAACCGGAGCGTACGCGTGGGATCGAGCAGTACCAGGTCGGTCGGCCCGAGTTCGGCGTCGCCGCGCCCTTGCTCGATCCGCGTCCGGCCCCGGATCATCACCTTGACCGCCAGGTTCTCGCCGTCGGAGGCGTCGCGCTCCCGCCCGATGCAGGCGCTCTCGGGCGTGTTGAGGGAGACCAGCCGCAGCGGCCCGAGGTCACGGGTGGCGATCCCGCCCCGGAAGCTGGCCCCGGCCAGCTTGTTGATCAGCGGCGGAAACCCGCTGGCGGCCAGCTCGTCCTGGAACGACTCAAGGTTGCCGATCACCGGTCAATGATAACGGCGACACTTCTGCTCAGGCACGGTGTTCGGCGGGGGGTTACAGCGGCGCCGGTCCGCATCTGCTCTACCAGGCTCTGGTGCACGCGGTGGACGGCTCAGTCGCGCCGGCGACCGACGGCCGAACGGTGAGCGCAGCACCGATATCGGAATCGGTGGTAACCGCCGCGATGGACTTCGAGATGTGTTCATGCTCGTTGGCGATCAACTGGAGTCCGCTGGTGGACGGGGCTGTGACGGCCAGCCTGCCGACACCCATAACCGCCGGCCGGGTACCGGGTTGCGAAGCCCCGTCGTCTTGAGCGCCGGCCGGTAACGTCTGGTGAGCACCACCGCAGTCACCACCGCAAAGAACGCGGCAGCGAGGATCGCGCGTGGTTTTCGTGATCGCATGAATGAGTGTCTCTTTTGCCGGTCAGCCTAGCGTTATGCGTGCATATGCGTGCACGATGCTGGGAAGCCGGGAATGGGAACGGCACCGACCCTCGGACCGATCGGACCTGCCGATCTGCGGTCGGCGGTCGGCGGTCGGCGGTCGGCGGTCGGCGGTCGGCGGTCGGCGGCATCGTTTCGACGTTCGAGGCCGGTCACTCGGTGTAACCCCGCGCGGTCTGGTGAGGTGGGTGAAAGCGGGACTCTGTTCAAACGGCGTGGATGTCGATCAGCGGAGCCGGTCGATTGTTGAGCTCGCGGGATCGCGCTCACCAGCCCGGAACGCAGCTACTACCGCTCAGAAATCATCATCGCCGCCATCGTGTTATGGCTGCGTGCCGACCTACAGGACACGCCCTAGTCCATACCAACCGTCGCCTCAATGGGGCCTGGACCCAGCGCTACGAACACGGCGTTCCCGTCAGTGACCTTGAACCCGTCGAGGTCGATGGCACGACCGGGACGCCGGCCCATTTCAAGCCGGACGAGTCGCTGGGTTCGGTGCCCCTGCCGGAGGATGCCGATCTTTCGCGCCTGGCCACAGCCTGGCCTCATCTAGAGGTTCAGGTCAATGACAAGCGGCTGCGGCGTCACGGGCCGAGGTCCGCCGACTGGAGCCGCCATCAGTGAGCGGCCGTTGGCTCTTCCGTTCGCTGAGGAAAATGACACGAAAGCGGGACTGTGTCACTGACACGACCGCGGAATCCGGCCTGAAAGTGCAGGTCACTGCAGCTCCAGAGGACACGGCTCGCCGGAACCTACACCCGCGGGTCCCAGGACCCGCGGGAGCAGCACGGTCCGGCCCCCCGAGGCCGGACCGGTGACCTGCGACACGCTTCGGGTAGCGTCCCGCCTCATGGAGAACCAGGGCGGAATCACAGTGCAGCGGGCGCTTGAGCTGCCGGGGCTGCGCGGGGGGCTGCCCGAGGTCGTCGCGGGCGCCGACCGGCTCAGCCGTACCGTCCGGTGGGTGCACGCGGGTGAGGTGCCGAACATGGCCTCGCTGCTCAAGGGCGGCGAGCTGCTGCTCACCACCGGGCTCGGGCTCGGCACCCGCCCCGCCGAGCAGCGGGCGTTCGTGCGCCGGCTCGCCGACCGGGGTATCGCCGCGCTGGTGGTGGAGCTCGGCCCGCGTTTCTCGCAGCTGCCGACGACGCTCGTGGAGACCGCGCGGGCGGCGGGGCTGCCGCTGGTCCAGCTGCACCGCGAGGTGCCCTTCGTCTCGGTGACCGAGGAGGTCCACACCGAGATCGTCAACGGTCACTACGCGCTGGTGCAGCGCGCCGATGAGGTGCACCGGCGATGCACCCAGGCGCTGCTCGGCGGTGGCGGGGTGCCGCAAGTGCTGTCGGTCCTCGCCGAGTTCACCGCCAACCCGGTCTTCCTGGAGACCCCCGACGGTCAGCTGCTGTACGCCGCGGGCGAGGGCGAGCCGCTCCAGGTGTGGGAGGGGCTGCGCGGACACCGGCCCGCCGGCGCGGTCCTGGTGGATGTGCCGGGCGGCGGCTCGGGCACCGGTTCGGTGCGGGCCAGGCTGGCGCTCCTCCCGGTGTCGGCGCCGCTGGCCCAGGTGCACCGGATGGCCGCCGAGCGGACCGCCGGGATCCTCGCCGTCGTGCTGATGCAGGCCCGGCAGGAGGAGGAGCTGGCCGCGCGTGGACGCGGTGACTTCCTGACCGATCTCGCCGAGGGACGGGTATCCGCGCACGACGCGCCAGCGCAGGCCCGGGTCCTCGGTTTCCGGCCGGGTGACGGACCGCTGCTGCCCGTGGTGATGCGGCTGGCGGCCGAGCTGTCGCCGTCGGGCAACTGGGCGGTGCTGGCCCGCGCCGTCCTGGAGGAGCTGACCTCCGTCGGGGCGCCGGTGCTCCTGGGCGTACGCCCCGTGGAGGGCCGGGTCCCGCTGCTCCTCGCCCTGCGTACGGAGTCGGAGCGCACCGCCGTGGCCGACCGGGTGGCCGTCGCGCTGCGGGCCGGTGTGGCGCGTGCGGGTCTGGAGCGGGCCGGTGCGCATGCGCCGATCGTCGTGGTGGGAGTGGCGGGCGGCTGGGCGGCGGCATCGGCCGGGCTGCGGC
>NZ_JAAGLN010000184.1 GCF_010548145.1 Streptomyces sp. SID10853 | reverse complement strand
CACCCCGGTGCGCGCGCTCACGGACGCGGGGGCCGAGCTGCCGGACGGTACGGAGCTCCGGGCGCCCCGGGTGGTGGTCGCGACGGGGCCGGAGGCGGCGGCCCGGCTGCTGCCGGGACTCGCGGTCCCCGAGACCCGTACCGTCACGACCTACTACCACGCGGCCCCGCACCCGCCGCTGCACGAGCCGACCCTGGTGGTCGACAGCGCGCGGCGCTTCCTCAACACCTGCGTACTGAGCGAGGTCGCCCCCACCTACGCGCCGGCCGACCGCTCCCTGATCTCCACCTCGGTCCTCGGTTCCGGGGCGCCGGGGGAGGAGGAGCGGCTGCGCGGCGCGCTGGCCGAGGTGTACCGGACCGACACCTCGTCCTGGGAACTCCTCGCCCCGTACACGGTGGAGGGGGCCCTCCCGGCCATGACCGCGCCGTGGCCGCTGAGCCGTACGACGCGGGTGACCCCCGGGCGCTATGTGTGCGGGGACCACCGTGCCACCGGGTCGGTGCAGGGGGCGCTGGCCTCCGGGGCGCGTGCGGCGCGCGAGGTGCTCGCGGACCGGGGCGGCCCGCAGTGACCGGGGCGGGACCGGAGTGAGGACAGGGCGGCGCGCCGGGGTGAGGAACAGGGCGGGGCCGTGGTGAGGACCTTGCGTGAGGCCCGGGGTGAGCCCGCGTCCGCCGTATCAGCGGATTCGGCGGAAGATACGAGACCGACCGCCCCTGCCCTGGTGGAAGCCACAGAAGAGGGGGCGGGCATTCGCCACCCGGGGCCCCATCGGCGATGATGGCCTAGGAGCCGCAGCCTGATCCTGTGCCGGACGGCGCTGACTTCCCGCCCGCCCATTCTGTATAACCGCAGGTGAGAGAGTTAGTATGCGTTTCCTCAATGACCTGAAGCCGCCGTACGACCTGACGTACGACGATGTGTTCATGGTGCCGAGCCGCTCCGCTGTCGGCTCCCGTCAGGGCGTCGATCTGTCCGCCCCCGACGGCACCGGCACCACCATCCCGCTCGTCGTCGCGAACATGACGGCCATCGCGGGCCGCCGGATGGCCGAAACCGTCGCCCGGCGCGGCGGCCTGGTCGTCATCCCGCAGGACATTCCGATCGAGGTCGTCACCGACGTCATCTCCTGGGTGAAGACGCGTCACCACGTCCTGGACACGCCCATCGTGCTCGCGCCGACGCAGACCGTCGCCGACGCGCTGTCCCTGCTGCCCAAGCGCGCGCACAACGCGGGCGTCGTCGTGGACGAGGACGGCAGGCCCATCGGTGTCGTGACCGACGAGGACCTGGCGGGTGTCGACCGGTTCACCCAGCTGTCCGAGGTCATGTCGTCCAAGGACCTGGTGCTGCTCGACGCGGACATCGACCCGCGCGAGGCGTTCAACCGGCTCGACGGCGCCAACCGCCGCTACGCCCCCGCCGTCGACGCGGACGGCAGGCTGGTTGGCATCCTGACCCGCACGGGCGCCCTGCGCGCCACCCTCTACACCCCGGCCGTCGACGCGAACGGCCGGCTGCGCATCGCCGCCGCCGTCGGCATCAACGGCGATGTCGCGGGCAAGGCCAAGCAGTTGCTCGACGCCGGTGCCGACACGCTCGTCGTGGACACCGCGCACGGCCACCAGGAGTCGATGATCGCCGCGGTGAAGGCGGTGCGGGCGCTCGACCCGCAGGTGCCGATCGTCGCGGGCAACATCGTGGCCGCCGAGGGCGTACGCGACCTCATCGAGGCCGGCGCGGACATCGTCAAGGTCGGGGTGGGCCCCGGTGCCATGTGCACCACCCGGATGATGACGGGCGTGGGCCGCCCGCAGTTCTCCGCCGTCCTCGAATGCGCCACGGAGGCACGGAAGTTCGGCAAGCACGTCTGGGCCGACGGCGGGGTCAGGCACCCGCGTGACGTGGCGATGGCGCTGGCCGCCGGTGCGTCGAACGTCATGATCGGCTCCTGGTTCGCCGGGACGTACGAGTCCCCGGGCGACCTCCAGCAGTCCGCCGACGGCCGCTGGTACAAGGAGTCGTTCGGCATGGCGTCCGCGCGCGCCGTCCGCAACCGTACGAGCGAAGAGTCGGCCTACGACCGCGCCCGCAAGGGCCTGTTCGAGGAGGGCATCTCCACCTCGCGGATGTTCCTCGACCCGGCCCGCCCGGGTGTCGAGGACCTGATCGACTCGATCATCGCGGGCGTCCGCTCCTCCTGCACCTATGCCGGTGCCGGCTCCCTGGACGAGTTCGCCGAGAAGGCGATCGTCGGGGTGCAGAGCGCCGCCGGATACGCCGAGGGCCAGCCGCTGCACGCCAGCTGGGGCTGACGGCACCGACGACGACACCGAGCCGGTCCCCGCCCACGCGGGGGCCGGCTCCTCGCGGTTTCCGGTGCCCGGCTCGTCGCGTTTCCGGTGCCCGGCGGTTCCTGGCTGGTGACGCATTGGCCGGATTCCGGCGTATGGAGCGGTCCGTACCGGGTAGCCGGGACCTGCGGAAGCTGTCGGAGAACGAGAGAGGGAGTACACCGTGCCCCTGGCGACCACAGCCCCGACCGGCTCCATGGCCCCGACCGGACCCACAGCCCCGACCGGACCCGCCCGGTACGCCGACCACCCGCCCGGCCGCGCTCCGGGCCGGCTCCCGTACGTGCCGGACCCCTCGAAGGTCGCGCCGTACGACGCACGCGAACTCTCCCGGCTCTTCTTCGCCACCCTCGGCACCGCGGACGAGGGCACACCTGAGCATCAGTACGCGCGCAACACCCTGATCGAGCTGAACCTCTCGCTCGTCAGGTTCGCGGCCACCCGCTTCCGCAGCCGCTCCGACCAGATGGAGGACATCGTCCAGGTCGGCACCATCGGGCTGATCAAGGCGATCGACCGGTTCGAGCTGTCCCGCGAGGTGGAGTTCGCGACGTTCGCCATGCCGTGCATCCTCGGCGAGATCAAGCGCTTCTTCCGCGACACCAGCTGGTCCGTCCACGTCCCCCGGCGCTTCCAGGAGCTGCGGATCACCCTCGCCAAGGCGTCCGACGAGCTGTTCCAGACCCTGGACCGTTCCCCGACCCCGGCCGAACTGGCCCGGCACATCGGGCTGGACGAGGAGGAGGTCATCGAAGGGCTGGTCGCGGCCAACGGCTACACCGCCGGTTCCATCGACTCCACCGTCGAGGACGGAGCCGAGAGCGGTGCCCGGACGCTGGCCGACCGGCTCGGCGAAGCCGACAGCGGTCTGGACCTCGTGGAGAACCTCACCGTGCTGAAACCGCTGATAGCCCGGCTCGGTGTCAGGGACCGGCGCATTCTGCGGATGCGGTACGGCGACGAGCTGACCCAGTCGCAGATCGGAGCCGAACTGGGCGTCTCCCAGATGCAGGTGTCCCGGCTGCTGGCCCGGATCACCGCGCAGCTGCGGACGGGGCTGCTCGGCCAGGAGTGACCGCAGAACGGACCGCAGGCCAGGAACGAGCCGGTGTGCCGGGCGGCGCGCAGGGCCGAGGCGGGCCGGTATGTCAGACGGCGGCAGGTCCCGCGGTCTCAGCCGACCGCGGGCTCCGCTGCCGGATGCGACCAGATCGCCCGGACCGTCTTGCCGGACGCGCGCGGGCTGACCTCGACCCGCCCGGCCAGCCGCAGCACCATGTGCCACCCGAAGCCGCCGCCGCCGGTGAAGTCGGGCTCCCGGGCCACGGGGTGCGCCGGGCTGTCGTCGTCCATCTCCACCACCAGCACGCCCGGCTCGGCGCTCAGCCGCAGGTGCCACCAGCCCGCGGTGTGCCGGGCCGCGTTGGCGACGAGTTCGCTGATCACGAGCAGCACAGCGTCGACATCGGCCCAGGGGCAGTTCTGGGACAGAAATCGGCTGGCGGCATCGCGGGCCGTGGCACTGTCTGCCAACGGCGAATCCATGACAACCACGGGCGGCTCCTCAGTCATCTCCCGCTCGCTTACCCCGCCTGCGCCAGTCCATCACTCCAGGATCCCGGGTTCGCCCCCAGCGGAATCGGAGGCGTCCGGCGGGGCCGGAGTGATCAGGGGGACGGCGCGGGCGGTGAGCGACCGCGAGCCCCGGTCACATGGTGATCACGACCTTGCCGTGGACGTGACGTCCGGCCTGCAGCGCCACCGCCTCGCGAGTCCGCTCGACGGGGAAGGTGGCGGCGACCGGCACGGTGATCGTACCGGCGAGGACCGCATCGGCGATCCGCTCCAGGGCGCCGGGCTCCGCCTCGAACCCTCCGGTCGCGCGCACGCCGCCCGGCGGGTTGGGCCCCGCGGCGATCGTGGAGATCCGCTCGGGCGGCACGCCGAGCGCGAGCGCGGTCTCGGCCGTCTCGGTGCCGAACAGGTCGGTCGCCGCGGACACCCCGTCCGGAGCCAGGGCCCGTACCCGGTCGGCCAACCCGGCGCCGTACGCCACGGGTTCGGCGCCCAGCTCCCGCAGGAAGCCGAACGTGCCCTCCGACGCGGTCCCGATCACCCGGGCACCGGCGAGCCTCGCGAGCTGTACGGCGAACACGCCCACGCCGCCGGCGGCGCCACCGATCAGGACGGTGTCGCCGGACCGCAGACCGATCTCCGACAGAGCGGCGGCGGCAGCCAGGCCCGCCACCGGAAGCGTGCTCGCCACCGTGTCGCTGATGCCGTCCGGCGTGCGGAAGAGCCCGTCGGGCGACTGGGTGGGCACCTTCACCACCACGAAATCGGCCACGGCACGGCCCAGCGCGCCGCCGTGGACGCGGTCGCCCACCGCGAAGCCCGTGGCGGCCTCGCCGACCTCGTCCACGACGCCGGCGAAGTCGTACCCGAAGCCGGACGGCAGGGTGATGCCGAACCGCTCCGCGGCCTCGGGCTGCGAGGCGAGGAGCCAGTCCATCGGGTTCAGACCGGCGGCCGCCACCCGGACCCGGACCTCGCCCGGACCGGCGTGCGGCTCCGGTACCTCGCGCAACTCCAGTACCTCGGGCCCTCCGAACGTCTCGTAGATGACAGCTCGGCTCATGGGAAACCTCCTGCGGACAGAGTGATGGGACTTGGTCTCATCGACTCTACATGAGTGACGGGACCAAGTGCCGTACGCTGTTCCCATGGCCCGCTGGCAACCCAACGCATCAGAGCGACTCGTGTTCGCCGCCCTCGAACTCTTCGCGGAGCGGGGCTACGAGAACACGACGGTGATCGACATCGCCGAGCGCGCGGGGCTGACCAAGAGCACCTTCTTCCGGCACTTCCAGGACAAGCGGGAAGTCCTCTTCGGCGGGGACAGGATGGCCGCGATGCTGGCCGGGGCGATCGCCGCGGCGCCGGACGGTGCCACCCCCATCGAAGCCGTGGGCCACGCCCTGGACGCGGTCGGGAGGGAGGTCTTCACCCCCGAGCGCCGTGAGTTCGCCGCCCGGCGGTACGCGGTGATCGCCGCCAACCGGGAACTGCGGGAACGCGAGGCGCTGAAGGGGCTCGGTCTCACCGCTTCGATGGCCGATGCGCTCGAACGCCGCGGCGTCCCCGAGCTGGCCTCGCGCGTCACCGCGGAGCTGGGCGCGCTCGCCTCGAAGATCGCCTACGAGCGCTGGAGCAGCATGACCGGCGACGAGGGATTCGGTGACGTCGCCCGTCGCACCCTCGGCGAGGTCCAGGAGGCCGGTGCCGTGTCCCTGTCGCTCCGCTGACGCCGGCGGCGCGCGACGGATCACCGCCCGCGTGACTGATCACCCCGTCCGCGCAACGGATCACCATCCGGGGGCTCCGAGACGCAACGAATCGTGCGGACATGCGCAATGGACGTGGCTTGTCCCCATGGAGCAGCTGACCGTACCGTCGGTCTGTCCCCAGAATCCCCTTCTGTACCGTCCGAGGTCTGCCATGCCGCCGCTGCGCACCGCCCTGCTCCAGAGTTCCGGCCGTCCCGGTGACGTCGCGGCGAATCTCACCGCGCTGGACGAGGCGGCGGCCCGCGCCGCGGCCTCGGGCGCGGGGCTGCTGGTCGCCCCCGAGCTGTTCCTCACCGGGTACGCGATCGGTGACGACGTGCCCCGGCTGGCCGAGCCCGCCGACGGTGCGAGCGCGCGGGCGGTCGCGGACATCGCCGTACGCCACGGGATCGCGGTGCTCTACGGCTACCCCGAACGCCACGGCGAGCAGCTCCACAACGCGGCGCAGCTGATCGGCGCCGACGGCAGCCGCTTGGCCAACTACCGCAAGACCCACCTCTTCGGCTGCTTCGAGCAGCAGTGGTTCACACCGGGGGACACCCCGGTCGTCCAGGCCGAGCTGGCCGGGCTCCGGATCGGGATCATGATCTGCTACGACGTGGAGTTCCCGGAGAACGTCCGCGCGCACGCCGTCGCCGGTACCGATCTGCTCCTGGTGCCCACCGCGCAGATGCACCCCTTCCAGTTCGTGGCCGAGTCCCTGGTGCCGGTCCGGGCCTTCGAGAACCAGCTGTACATCGCGTACGTCAACCGGACGGGCCCCGAGGGCGAGTTCGAGTTCGTCGGCCTCAGCTGCCTGGCCGGCCCGGACGGCGCCGTACGGGCCCGCGCCGGACGCGGCACGGAACTCGTCACCGGCGACGCCGATCCCGAACTGCTGCGGGCCTCGCGCGAGAACAACCCGTACCTCCGCGACCGCCGCCCGGCCCTCTACCGCTCGCTGGTCTGAGCCCCGCGCAGACCCGCCGCCCCCACTTCCGCGGCCCGCCCCGGCCGCTCACTTCAGCCGCTCACCTCAGCCGTTCCTGCGGCTTTCCCGTGCAAGGAGCCCGTACCCCATGACGTCCACGGTGCCCACCACCGCTGTCCGGCACGCCGACGGCCGGCCGCCGATCACCATGTTCGGACCGGATTTCCCCTACGCCTACGACGACTTCCTCGCCCACCCGGCGGGGCTCGGCCAGATACCGGCCACCGAGCACGGCGCCGAGGTCGCTGTGATCGGCGGCGGGCTCTCGGGGATCATCACCGCGTACGAGCTGATGAAGATGGGCCTCAAGCCGGTGGTGTACGAGGCGGACCGGATCGGCGGGCGGCTGCGCACCGTGGGTTTCGACGGCTGCGACCCCTCGCTCACCGCCGAACTGGGCGCGATGCGCTTCCCGCCGTCCTCCACGGCGCTCCAGCACTACATCGACCTGGTGGGGCTCGAAACCCGGTCCTTCCCCAACCCGCTGGCGCCCGGCACCCCTTCGACGGTGGTCGACCTCAAGGGCGAGTCGCACTACGCCACATCCGTTGACGACCTCCCGCAGGTCTACCGCGATGTGATGCACGCCTGGAACACCTGCCTGGAGGAGGGCGCGGACTTCTCCGACATGAACCGCGCCCTGCGCGAACGCGACGTGCCGCGGATCCGGGAGATCTGGGCGCGGCTCGTCGAGCGGCTTGACGACCAGACGTTCTACGGCTTCCTCTGCGGGTCCGACGCGTTCGCCTCCTTCCGGCACCGGGAGATCTTCGGCCAGGTCGGCTTCGGTACGGGCGGCTGGGACACCGACTTCCCCAACTCCATCCTGGAGATCCTCCGGGTCGTCTACACGGAGGCGGACGACCACCACCGGGGGATCGTCGGAGGATCCCAGCAGCTGCCGCTGCGGCTCTGGGAGCGCGAACCACAGAAGACCGTCCACTGGCCCTCCGGCACCTCCCTCGCATCGCTGCACGGCGGGGAGCCCCGCCCGGCGGTGACCCGGCTGCACCGCACGGCGGGCAACCGCATCACGGTGACCGACGCGTCCGGAGACATCCGCACCTTCCCGGCCGCGGTCTTCACCGCGCAGTCCTGGATGCTGCTCTCCAAGATCGACTGCGATGACGCGCTCTTCCCCATCGACCACTGGACGGCGATGGAGCGCACCCACTACATGGAGTCGTCCAAGCTGTTCGTCCCGGTGGACCGGCCGTTCTGGCTCGACGAGGCCCTGGACGACAACGGCAATCCGACCGGCCGCGACACCATGTCGATGACGCTCACCGACCGGATGACACGCGGCACCTATCTGCTGGACGACGGCCCGGACAAGCCCGCCACCATCTGCCTCTCGTACACCTGGTGCGACGACAGCCTCAAGTGGCTGCCGCTCTCCGCGCACGAGCGGATGGAGGTCATGCTGAAGTCGCTCGGCGAGATCTACCCGAAGGTGGACATCCGGAAGCACATCATCGGCAACCCGGTCACTGTCTCCTGGGAGGACGAGCCCTACTTCATGGGCGCCTTCAAGGCCAACCTGCCCGGCCACTACCGGTATCAGCGGCGGCTGTTCACCCACTTCATGCAGGACCGGCTCCCCGCGGACCGGCGCGGGCTGTTCCTCGCGGGCGACGACATCTCCTGGACGGCGGGCTGGGCCGAGGGCGCCGTACAGACCGCGCTCAACGCGGTCTGGGGCGTCATGCACCACTTCGGTGGTACGACCGACGCGGCCAACCCGGGCCCCGGCGACCTGTACGACGAGATCGCGCCGGTCGAACTGCCCGAGGACTGAGGGCTGAGAGCTGAGGACGGGGGCGGGGGACGGGGGGCTGGGGACGGAAGCCTGCGGACCGAGGGCCGAAGCCCTCCGTCCGGTCCTGTCCCGCCAGGTCCAGCCCGGTCAGGTCCCCGCCCGGTCAGATCCCGGCCGCGCGGGCTGCCGCGTACACCTCGGCCGCCGCATCGTTCAGTTCGTGCGCGTCGCGCTTCGTGCTCTGGAGGTCGAGCAGGAACTCGGTGGCCACGCCGGTCTCCGCATGGGCCGCCAGATCCTCGACGATCTGCGCGGTGCTGCCGTGGAACGGCTTGCGGTCCCCGCCCTCGTACGGCTTGACGCTGTGCGTCGCGTTGACCCGGACCGTCACGGTCAGCGGCCGCTCCCGGCCCCGCTCGCCCGCCAGGTCCTGGACCCTGCGCCAGTCGCCGGCCAGGGCGTCGGGGCCCAGGGCGACCGGCATCCAGCCGTCCGCCCGGTCGACCAGCCGCCGGAGCGCGCGCGGGCCGCCCGCGGGCAGCTGGACCGGGATGGGGCGGGCCGGCTTGGGGCCGACCTCGGAGGGCGCGATCGTGGTGAACTCCCCTTCGTACGCCACCGGGTCGGGGCCCCACACCGCCCCGAAGACATCGAGCAGTTCGTCCAGGAACGCGCCGCGCTGCGCGAACGGGGCCACGGCCGCCGCCGCGTACTCATCGCTCGACCAGCCCGTCCCGATCCCGGCCACGACCCGGCCGCCGCTCGCCGCGTCGAGCGAGGCGAGGGAGCGGGCCAGCTGAAAGGGCACATGCAGCGGCGCCACCAGCACACTGGTGCCCAGCCGCGCCCGGCCGGTCGCCGCCGCGGCCAGGGTCAGGGTGACCAGCGGATCGGCCACCGAGCGGTACTGGTCGGGCCAGGGGAGCCCCGGAACCCCGTACAGCCCCTGGGTCGCCGGCTCCGGGAAGAGGATCCGCTCGAAGACCCACAGCGACTCGAAACCGGTCTCCTCGGCCGCCCGCGCCACCGCCGGGACGTCGCGCCCGATGGCGTACTGCTTCATCTGGGGAAGACCGAGGCCGAGCGGGATCGCCATGGTGTGCTCCTTCGTCGGGTGGGTCACGGGTGCGTCACTGGCGGGTCAGTGCAGAGGAGTGAGCAGATACCGGCCGACCAGGCCCGCATTTGCGTCCATCCCCGCAGTGAACTCCTCGGCGAGTGCCGGTAGTTCCCGCAGGCTCCAGAGAATCCGGGCTGCCGACCAGGCGGCGTCGCGGGCCCGCTCCAGACTCCATGAGCCGATCAGGTGGGTGAGCGGGTCGACGATCTCCAGGAGGTCGGGCCCCGGCATCAGGTCCTCGCGGATCCGTTCCTCCAGCCGTTCCAGGATCGCGCCCACCCGGTGGAAGTCGCCTTCGAGAGCGGCGGGTTCACAGCCGAGCAGACGGCAGGCGTCGGTGACGGCGAGTGCCAGGTCGTGACCGATGTGTGCGTTGATGCCCGCGAGCGCGAACTGCAGTGGCCGTACGCCGGGATGGTGGCGGTACTGGAAGAGCGGGCGCCAGCAGGCGGGCGGCCGGTGACCTGCGGCGACTGCGTCGACCGCGGCCAGATAGCGCTCGGCGAACACCACATCGAGGGTGGTGGCGCCGCGCGGATCGGGGAACTGCCGTCCCTCGATGCGCTGTCCGACCTCCTCGGTGACCGTCAGATAGACGTTGTTGAAGACCGCCACCCCGTCCGTGGCCGGCCACGACGCCCGCAGGGCGCGCATCCTGGCCGCCACCCCGTCGACCGAGTGCCCGGCGGGGACGGCCGGGGTCACGCGCTGTTCCGGCTGAGCGATGTCCGGCTGAGCGATGTCCGTCTGTGCCATGTCCGTCTGTGCCATGGGGGCAGCCTGGCAGCAGCGGGCGACCGGACGGCGGCATCACGCCCGTACGTCCTCAGAACGGGCGAAACGGGAAGCCCTCAGACGTCGTCGCCGGGCTCGGGTCCTGTACCGGGCCGCGGTCCCCTGCCGGGCTCGGGTCCTGTCCCGGGCTCAGGTCCCGTACCCGGCTCGGTCGCTTCGTACGACGAGGTGCCCGAATCCAGCAGCGGCGTCTGGGACTTGAGGTGCGGCGGCGCCATGGCCCGCAGCGCGTGGTAGCCGGTGATCACCACGATGGTGCCGAGCGCGATCCCGCTCAGCTCGAAGTTGTCCGTGATCTTCAGCGAGACACCGCCGACGCCGATGATGATGCCCGCGGCCGCCGGCACCAGATTCAGCGGATTGCGCAGATCCACCTTGCCGTTGATCCAGATCTGGGCGCCGAGCAGCCCGATCATGCCGTAGAGGATCACGGTGATCCCGCCGAGCACACCGCCCGGGATCGCCGCCACCACGGCACCGAACTTGGGGCAGAGGCCGAAGAGCAGCGCGAAGCAGGCCGCAGCCCAGTAAGCGGCGGTGGAGTACACCCGGGTCGCCGCCATCACGCCGATGTTCTCGGAGTACGTGGTGTTCGGGGGGCCGCCGAGACCGGTGGAGAGCATGGAGGCGACGCCGTCGGCCGCGATGGCGGTGCCCAGTTTGTCGTCGAGGCTGGAGCCGGTCATCTCACCGACGGCCTTGACGTGCCCGGCGTTCTCGGCGATCAGCGCGATGATGACGGGCAGCGCGACGAGGATCGCCGACCACTGGAAACTCGGGGCGTGGAAGGACGGCAGCCCGACCCAGTCCGCCCGGCCCACCCCGGAGAGGTCGAGACGCCAGTGGTCGGTGACCTTGCCGGCCGAGTCGACCGAGTGGATCTTCCCGAACACCTGGTCGGAGAGCCAGGAGAGGGCGTATCCGAACACCAGCCCCAGGAAGATCGCGATCCGCGACCAGAAACCGCGCAGACAGACGACGGCGAGACCGGTGAAGAGCATCACCAGGAGTCCCGTCCACTGGTCCTGCGGCCAGTACGTGGACGCGGTCACGGGTGCGAGATTGAAGCCGATCAGCATGACGACGGCGCCGGTGACCACCGGCGGCATCGCCGCGTGGATGATCCGTGCGCCGAACCGCTGGACGGCGAGACCCGCCACGAAAAGGACCGCACCGACGACGAAGACCGCACCCGTGACGGTGGCGCTGCTGCCACCGGCGGCGCGGATGGTCGCCGCTACGCCCACGAACGAGAGCGAGCACCCCAGATAGCTGGGGACCCGGCCGCGGGTCGCGAGCAGGAAGATCATGGTCGCGACACCGGACATCATGATCGCGAGGTTCGGGTCGAGCCCCATCAGGACGGGCGCCACGAACGACGCGCCGAACATCGCCACGACGTGCTGCGCACCAAGTCCTGCGGTACGCGGCCAGGTCAGCCGTTCGTCGGGGCGTACGACAGCCCCCGGAGCGGGGGTCCTCCCGTCGCCGTGCAAGGTCCAGCGCACGCCGAGGCCGCCCATGATCGCTCCCATTCGTTCAGTTCTCTGCTGATTCTCTGTCTCGCCTGGCAGCTGTCCGTGCACTTCGCGGCAGAAATGGCCACGGCAATGTTAATCCGGACGCTGAGCCTCCCTTTACCGTCCATTACGACCGGGAAGCCTTTGCGGCCTTCACGGCCTGCACTGCCGGGAAGCGGCTCGCGT
This sequence comes from Streptomyces sp. SID10853, assembly GCF_010548145.1. Taxonomy (GTDB): domain Bacteria; phylum Actinomycetota; class Actinomycetes; order Streptomycetales; family Streptomycetaceae; genus Streptomyces. The sequence continues at coordinate 2,235 of NZ_JAAGLN010000184.1, read as the reverse complement.
ACCGGCGCACGGCCGTCGGGAGCGCGAGCGGCGCGAGCGGCTGGAGCGGGAGCGGGGGAGCGGCTCCCCGGACGTGCCGACGGACCGTCTCCCCCTGTATGGCTGCCGGACCTGCCGCCCGGGTCAGCCCTGGCCCGCTGAGTCCTGGCTGCGCGCCCCGGACTCCGCCTCCGCCGCACCGGTCTCGGCCACCACCCGGCGTGTCTGGCGCAGTACCCCCGCCGCCAGCACCAGGCCGAACGCCAGCACGGTGACCAGGATGAACGACCCCACCAGCGAGGTCGCGTTGGCGATCCCGCCGATCGCCGACGGCGCGATGAGCCCCGATGTGTACGTGATGGTGGCGACGCCGGCGATGGCCTGGCTGGGGTTGGGGCCGCTCCGCCCGGCGGCCGCGAAGGCCAGCGGGACGACCACCGCGACCCCCAGCCCGATCAGCGCGAAGCCGCCCATCGCCGCGAACGGGTCGGGGGCCAGCACGACCAGCAGCCCGCCCAGCGTGGCCAGGACCCCGCCGCTGCGCACCGTCCGTACCGCGCCGAACCGGTCGACCACCCGGTCCCCGGCGAGCCTGGCCACCGCCATGGTGAGCGAGAAGGCGGTGGTGGAAGCGGCCGCGACGCCCGCCGATGTGTCCAGCGTGTCCCGCAGGAAGACCGCCGACCAGTCGAGGCTCGCGCCCTCCGCGAAGACCGCGCAGAAGCCGACGGCGCCGATGACCAGGGCGGACTTCGGCGGCAGCGCGAAGCGCGGCGGCGGGGTCTCCTCGGTGGTGCTCCGCAGGTCGAGCACCCCCTGGCAGGCGGCGAGTCCCAGCACGGTGAGGGCCGCGGCGGCGATGCAGTGGTGGAGCCTGGCGTCGCTGCCCAGCTGGGCGGCGAGTGTGCCGGCGGCCGAGCCGATCAGCGCGCCCGCGCTCCACATGCCGTGCAGCCCGGACATGATGGACCGGCCGAGCCGGGTCTCGGTCTCCACCCCCAGCGCGTTCATCGCCACATCGGCCATGCCCGCCGCGGCCCCGTAGAAGAAGAGCACCGCGCAGAGGGTGACCAGGTTCGGCGCGAACGCCGGCAGGGCCAGCGCCAGCGTCCACAGCGCGAGCAGTCCGCGCAGCGCGTTGCGGGCCCCGAACCGGTGGGTGATCGCACCCGACACCGGCATCAGCAGCGACGACCCGATCGCCGGAAAGGCCAGCGCGAGGCCGAGCTGCCCCGCGCTCACCCCCGCGTGCTCCTGGATCCATGGCACGCGGGTCGCGAAGCTGCCGGTCACCGCGCCATGGACGCAGAACACGGCAGCCAGGGCATACCGCGCCCGCTGCACCCTCCGCAGGCCGAAGCCCGCCTCGCCGGTCATGCGCCCTCCCGAGCCTGGTGTCCTGTCCCTTACCCCTGCCACGGCTCCCGGTACCGGTGCGTGTGGGGGCCGGGCCGTAAACTATCAGGCAGCCTGCCTGATAAATAGATCTGGAAGGATCCCGGCATGCCCGCATCCTCGATGACCGTCCGGGCCGTCAACGACCGCATCGCCCTCGACCTGCTCCAGGGGCAGGGCCCGCTGACGGCCGGACAGCTCAAGACGCTCACCGGTCTCTCCCGGCCGAGCGTCGCCGACCTCGTCGAGCGGCTCCAGACGGCCGGGCTGGTCAGGGTCGTCGGCGAGGCGGGCGCGGAGCGCCGCGGCCCGAACGCCAGGCTGTACGGGATCGTCGCCGACCGGGCGCACCTCGCGGCCCTCGACGTACGGACCGGGAGCGTCTCCGTGGTCGTCACCGACCTGGTGGGCGCGGTGCTCGCCGAAGCCACCCTGCCCGTCGGTCACGGCGCGGGACCCGGGCCCGCCGACCCCGTCGCGGAAGCGGCCGCCCTGCTGGAGCGCACCGTGCGCGAGGCCAGCGCCGCGCGGCTGCACAGTGTCGGGGTCGGCGCTCCCGGCCTCATCGACCCGGCCACCGGTGAACTGCGCGGCACCAGCGGCCTGCCCGCCTGGCACCGCAGTCTGGTCGGCGCGCTGCAGCAGCGGCTGCCCGCCACGGTCCTGGTCGAGAACGAGACCAATCTCGCCGCGCTCGCCGAGCAGCGCAGCGGTGCGGCCCGCGGCCTCGACACCTTCGTCCTGCTCTGGCTCGGCCACGGCGTCGGAGCCGCCCTCGTCCTCGAAGGGAAGCTGCGCCGGGGGGCGTCCGGCGGCGCCGGAGAGGTCGGCTTCCCCCCGGTGCCCGGCGACGGGCTCCCG
>NZ_JAAGLN010000183.1 GCF_010548145.1 Streptomyces sp. SID10853 | reverse complement strand
CGCCTCGGCCGCGAGCAGCGGGCTCAGTTCGGTGACGAGATCCATGCCGGGCGGGACGCGGGCGCCGCCGGGCGCGGTTGCCCCGGCGGCGCCGGCTCACCCGTACGGGAAGGAAGGGACCGGCGGGCGGCAGTCTCAGCCGGTCGGGCGGTCGGTGGTCGGGCGGTCGGCGCTCGGGCGGCCGGCTGACGCGTGGCCGGCGGCACGGTGGTCGGCTGCCGCGAGCAGCGCGGTGTCCGCGTTGTCGGAGAAGACCCCGTCGATACCGGTCGCGAAGTACGCCCGGAACGCGCCGAATGCGTCGCCGTAGGCGTTCGGATCCGTACCGCGCCGGAAGTCCGCGGGCAGAAAGGTGTTCTCGTTGCGCATCGTGTACGGGTGGAGGAGCAGGCCCTGCGCGTGGGCGTCCCGCACCAGGGTGGTCGGCTCGGTGAGCCGGCCGTCCGGGTCCTTCGGGATGACCGAGTCGAGGGTGGGTCCGATGCCCTGGGCGTAGGAGGCGATCCACCGGAGCCCCGCCGGGGTCTGCAGGTCGGCGACCGTACGCGGGTCTCCCGACCGGACGAAGTCCCAGGGCCTGCTCGCCGGGTCGGAGAGCAGCACGATGCCGGGGGTGCCGGCGAGCCGGGCGAGGCGCTGGATGGAGCCGGGCTCGAAGGACTGGACGAACTGCGGAGAATCGCGCCGGTCCCGGCCGTACGTGCGCAACAGCGCGACCAGCCGCTCCTCCAGGCCGAGGCCGAGCCCGCGGAAGTAGGTGGGGTGCTTGGTCTCGGTGTAGAGCCAGACCGGCCTGCCGCGTCTGCGGCCCTCCTGCTCGGCCCAGCGCAGCACCTCTTCGAAGGTGGGGACAGGCCAGCGGCCGTCGTAGAGCGTGTTGTGCTGGCGGTTGGCCGGAATGCGCTCCTTGGCGCGGAGCGTCCTGAGCTCGGCGAGGGTGAAGTCCTCGGTGAACCAGCCGGTGACGGCGGTCCCGTCGACCGACTTCGTGGTCCTGCGGCCGGCGAACCGCGCGTGCGCGGAGACGTCCGTCGTCGCGGTGATGTCGTTCTCGTGGCGGCAGACGAGGTGTCCGTCCCTGGTGGGCACCACGTCCTGCTCGATGATGTCCGCGCCCAGGTCGAGGGCGTGCTGGTACGAACCGATGGTGTGCTCGGGGCGGTAGCCGGCCGTGCCGCGGTGGCCGATGACCGTGGGCACCGGCAGGTCCCGGTACGAGCCGTGCCGGCCGGTGCCCTGCGCCGCGGCGCGGGCCGTACCGGGGATCGCGAGCCCGGCCGTGCCGAGCACCGCCGCGCCGAGCAGTGTGCGCCGTCCGGGTCCTGTCTGTCCGCCTTGCGACATGGGCACTCCTCGCTGTGATGTCCCGCACCTGTCAACGCTGAAGGGCCCGATGGTAGGGAGTTGCGCCTAACGTGGGGTGGAACCGCGCACAACACGGCTCGAACTCGCGGCAGAACCGCGCATCAATGGGGTGAACCCGATGTGCGCCGTGCCGCGGCGCGCGAGTACCGTACCGACCTGCACATACTTCACCGTGGCCGCCCGGCCCCGACTCCGGAGGAACCGTTGTCCCGACTCGCGCTCATCAAGGCAGTGCTCGGACCGATCATGCGTCTGATGTTCCGCCCGCGGGTGGAGGGCGCCGAGAACATCCCCGGGACGGGTCCGGTCATCCTCGCCGGTAACCACCTGACGTTCATCGACTCGATGATCATGCCGATCTGCATCCAGCGGCAGGTCTTTTTCATCGGCAAGGACGAGTACGTCACGGGCAAGGGCCTGAAGGGCCGTCTGATGGCGTGGTTCTTCACCGGAGTCGGGATGATCCCGGTGGACCGCGACGGCGGACGCGGCGGTGTCGCGGCCCTGATGACCGGCCGCCAGGTGCTGGAGGACGGCAAGGCGTTCTCCATCTACCCGGAGGGCACCCGCTCCCCCGACGGCCGGCTGTACCGCGGCCGTACCGGCATCGCCCGGCTCACGCTGATGACGGGCGCGCCCGTGGTGCCGTTCGCGATGATCGGCACCGACAAGATCCAGCCGAACGGCTCCGGCCTGCCGCGGCCCGGAAGGGTCACCGTCCGTTTCGGTGAGCCGATGGAGTTCTCGCGCTACGACGGTATGGACCGCGACCGCTATGTGCTGCGCGCGGTCACGGACTCGGTGATGGCCGAGGTCATGCGCCTCTCCGGCCAGGAGTACGTGGACATCTACGCGACGAAGGCGAAGGCCGCCTGACCCGGCGCTTTCCGTACGTACGGCTGAGGGCCGCCCGGACTGTCCGGGTGGCCCTCCGTCATGTGTACGGGGAGGCCCGCACCCGGACCGCACCGGGCGGCGCCCGCCGCGTCAGACGTCGAGCTTCTGCCCCCTGAGCAGGAACCACGACGTGACCGCTGTGGCGAACAGGACGACGGAGCCGACAGCGGCCGCCGCCTGGAACCCGTGCGTGAAGGCGTCCTTGGCCGAGGCGAGCAGCTCGGCGCCCTGGTCGTGCGGCAGGGTCTTCGCCGCCTCGACGGCGCCGCCGAGCGACTCATGGGCAGCTGCGGCCGCGTGGGCCGGGACCCCGTGCGGGATGGCGAAACCCCGGTAGATCCCGGTGACCACCGAACCGAGCAGGGCGATCCCCAGCGCCGTACCCAGTTCGTACGCGGTCTCGGACACGGCCGACGCCGCGCCCGCCTGGTCCTTGGGGACGCTGGAGAGAAGGACGTCGGAGGTCACCGTGAACGCCAGGCCCGCCCCGAGACCGCCGAAGAACAGGGCGAGGCCCAGACCCGCCACACCGGTCGACGCGCTGACCCACACACAGCCCGCGAGGGCCACCGCGACCGCCGCGAGACCGCCGGCCACCGCACTGCGCACCGAGGCCCGGCGCGCCACGTACCCGGCCGCGAGCCCGGTGGCGACCGCCCCCACCGCCGCCGGGAGTTCGATCAGCCCGGCGGCCAGCGGGGAGCGGCCCTGCACCAGCTGGAGGAACTGCGAGAGGAAGAAGACCAGTCCGGAGAGGCCGAGGATGGTCAGCAGATCGGCCAGCACCGCCCCGGAGAAACCGCGGTGGTGGAAGAGCCGCATGTCGAGCAGGGGCGATTCCAGCGTCCGCTGGCGACGGACGAACACGAGCAGGGCCAGCACCCCGACAACAGCGGCCGCCAGGTTGTCCCAGTGGAAGCCGTTGGCCGCCGCCTCCTTCACCGCGTACACCACCCCCATCACACCGACCAGTGAGAGACCGACACTGATCAGGTCCCACGGGCCGGGGTGGGGGTCGCGGGACTCGGGCAGCACCTTGACGCCGACCAGGACGAGCACCAGCATCACCGGCAGGTTGATGAGGAAGACCGAGCCCCACCAGAAGTTCTCCAGGAGGAAACCGCCGACCACCGGGCCGACCGCGGTGCCCGCCGAAGCCGCCGCACCCCAGATCCCGACCGCGAGGCTGCGCTCCTTCGGGTCGTGGAAGATGTTGCGGATCAGCGCGAGGGTGGACGGCATCAGCGTGGCACCCGCGACACCGAGCAGCGCCCTGGCGGCGATCATCATCTCCGGGCTGGCCGCATAGGCGTTCAGTACGGAGACCCCGCCGAAGGCGACAGCGCCGGTGAGCAGCAGCTTCTTGCGGCCGATCCGGTCGCCGAGGCTGCCCATCGAGACCAGCAGCCCCGCGATGACGAACGAGTAGATGTCGCCGATCCAGAGCAGCTGGGTGCCCGACGGCTTGAGGTCCTCGCTCAGGAAGGGGGTCGCCAGGCCGAGCACCGTCGCGTCGACGGCGACCAGCAGCACGGCGAGGACGAGCACGGCGAGGGCGAGCCAGCGGCCGGGGCCGTCAGTGGCCCCCGAGTCGTTCGTCCGCCGGGTGGTACCGGTCATTGCTCCACGCTCCGTTGTGCGCCGCCGAGCAGCAACTCGGCGATCATGTAAGAGAAGTCCTTGGCGGCGACCCGGCCGTCCTGTATCGCCCAGGCGCAGGTACCGATGAGCCCGTAGAGCGCCTCGGTCAGCCAGGCGGGGGTGAGGTCGATCCGCAGCTCCCCGGCCTCCTGGCCGCGCCGGAAGAGGGCGGAGACCCGGGCGTCGAGCCGGGCCCAGCCCTCGTTCACCCCTTCGCCCTCGAAGAGTTCGTTCTCGGTGACCAGGAAGGCGAGCAGCCCGGCAGCGGGCTCGACTTCGGCGATGAAGCGCCGCAGCGCCTCGACGGCCGGCCCCTCGTCGGTCCTGGCCGCGTCGAGCGCCGCTTCGAACTCCGCGATGCCGAACTCCTCCAGCGCTCTGACCAGTGCGTCACGGCCCGCGAAGTGCCGGTGGAGGGTGGCCCTGCCGATCCCGGCGGCCCTGGCGACCTCGTCCATGGTGGCGGTCGCCTTACGGGTGAGCAGGGCGGCGGCGGTGCGCAGTACCTGGTCCCGGTCGACAGCCATGAGACAACCATAACCACAATGAGACAGTCATGTCTCATCGATATCGCCCAGTAGCATGAGCGCGATACGCCGGTTCGACGCGGCTTCGACCCGAACGACCGGACTCCGACGCCACCTCGACCAGCAAGGAGCGGTTCGTGCGAGACATCGCTGTGTTCAGCGGTAGCGCCCACCCCGAATTGGCCGAGGAGGTCACCGCGCATCTGGGTGTGCCCCTGAGCCCGGTGCGCGTCAACCGGTTCGCCAACGACTGCCTGGAGGTACAGCTCCAGGCCAACTGCCGTGAACGTGACGTCTTCCTGATCCAGCCGCTGGTGACCCCGGTGCAGGAGAATCTCGTCGAGCTGCTGCTGATGTGCGACGCGGCCCGCGGCGCCTCGGCCGGCCGGATCACGGTGGTGATGCCGCACTACGCGTACGCCCGCTCGGACAAGAAGGACGCGCCGCGGATCTCCATCGGGGGCCGGCTGGTCGCCGACCTGCTGGTGAACTCGGGGGCGAGCCGGGTCCTGGCGCTGACCCTGCACTCACCCCAGGTGCACGGCTTCTTCTCCGTCCCTGTCGACCATCTGCACGCGCTGCGCGAGCTGGCCGAGCACTTCCGCGGCTATGACGTCTCGCGGACCACGGTCGTCTCGCCCGACCTCGGCAACGCCAAGGAGGCCGCGGCCTTCGCTCGGATGCTGGGCGTCCAGGTGGCGGCAGGTGCCAAACAGCGTTTCGCCGACGACCGGGTGGCCATCAGCTCCGTCATCGGAGAAGTCGCCGGCCGCGACATCATCGTGCTGGACGACGAGATCGCCAAGGGCAGCACCGTACTGGAACTCCTCGACCGGCTCCGCGAGTTGGGGGCCCGGTCGATCCGGGTGGCCTGTACGCACGGACTGTTCGCGTCGGGGGCGCTCAAGCGGCTCTCGGACCAGCCCGACGTGCTGGAGATCGTCTGTACGAACACCGTGCCGATACCGCCGGCCGAGCAGACCGGCAAGCTCACGGTCCTCTCCATCGCCCCGGCGCTGGCCGAGGCGATGCGGCGGATCCACAACGGCGAATCGGTGAGCGCGCTCTTCGATCCCTCCTGAGCCCGCGGGGGCGGCTCAGTGCCAGGGCAGTTCCGCCCGCCGCTGCCAGTACGCGGCGGGCTCCTCGCGGAGGCCGGCCAGCCGCTCCAGCTGGTCGTCGCCGAGGTCGGCCACCGCCGCGTGCAGATTGGCCGACAGCTGTACGGCCGTCGCCGCCCCGGAGAGCACCACCGTCGCCCACGGGCGGCGCAGGATCGCGGCCAGGGCGACCGCGTCGGGGGTCGTGCCGGTCTCGTCCGCGATGTCGCGCAGCGGTGCGGGCGCGGCGCCGCCGGCGAGCCTGCCGTTGGCCACCCCCTCCTTGACGATCACGGAGAGCCCCGCCTCGTGGGCCTCGGCCAGCGCCTCGCCCACGGAGGGGTCCAGCAGGTTGTAGGTGCTCTGCACCGTACGGAAGAGCGGTTCGCCGTCGACCGTGACGCCGAGCGCGGCCCGCACGGTGTCCGCCTGGGCGGGGCCGCTCGTGGAGAAGCCGACCGTCACCCCTTCCGCCGCAAGCGCCGCCAGCCTGGCGTGCAGGCCGGTGTCGGTCAGGGCCGGGCTGTCGGCGGTCAGGGAGTGGATCTGGTAGAGGTCGAGCCGCTCCCCCAGCAGGCTGCCCGTCTCGGTGCGCTGCCGGTCGAAGGTGTCGACGCTGTGGTCCTTGACCTCGTGGACCTCGGCGTCCGTACGCCAGTCGGCGGTGTAGGTGTAGCCCCACTTGCTGCCGATCACGACGTCCTGGACGTCGGGCCTCGCGCTCAGCCAGTCGGCGAGGAACTCCTCGGCGCGGCCGTAGGAGCGTGCGACGTCGAAGTACCGCACGCCCTGTGCGTAGGCGGCGTCCAGGAGTTCATGCGTACGGGCGAGCAGGGTCTCCGGGCTGCGGTCGGCCGGCAGGTCCTTGTCGCGGCCGAGATTGATGTAGCCCGGCCTGCCTACGGCTGCCAGGCCGAGTCCGATATGGGCCGTGGGGGTGGTCGCTGCCGTGAGGCGGGCGAAGGGCATCGGGGGCTCCCTGCGCGGATCGGGGATGCGGTCCCTGACACCCTTACCCACGATCGCGCGCGACAGCGCCCGGCACCCGGATGGAGGTGCCGGGCGCCGGCTGCCCGGTGGCGGCGCGCCGTCTGCCCGGGGCCCCCCGAGGGCGGCCCGGTGGCGGCGCGGGCGGCTACTTCTTCGCCGCGGCCCAGGCGTGCTGGATGACCAGACTGGCCTTGACCTCGACGAGCTGGGTGGCGACCGCCGACGGCGCGGTGCCGCCGCGGCCGCTGCGGGATGCCAGGGCGCCGGGGACGTCGAGCACCGTACGGACCTCGGGGGTCAGATGCGCGGAGATCTTCGCGAACTGCTCGTCGGTGAGCTGGTCCAGCTCGATGCCGTGCCTCTCGCACTCCTTGACGCACTCACCGGCGACCTCGTGTGCGACCCGGAACGGCACGCCCTGCCGGACCAGCCACTCGGCGATGTCCGTGGCGAGCGAGAAGCCCGCGGGTGCCAGCTCCTCAAGACGCTCCCGGTGGACGGTCAGCGTCGCCATCATGCCGGTGAGGGCGGGGAGCAGGACCTCCAGCTGGTCGCAGGAGTCGAAGACCGGCTCCTTGTCCTCCTGGAGGTCGCGGTTGTACGCGAGGGGCAGCGCCTTGAGGGTGGCCAGCAGCCCCGTCAGATTGCCGATGAGCCGGCCCGACTTGCCCCGCGCCAGCTCGGCGATGTCCGGGTTCTTCTTCTGCGGCATGATCGATGAGCCGGTCGAGAAGGCGTCGTGGAGGGTGACGAAGGAGAACTCCTTCGTGTTCCAGATGATGATCTCCTCGGCGATCCGCGAGAGGTTGACGCCGATCATCGCCGTGATGAAGGCGAACTCGGCGGCGAAGTCCCGCGAGGCGGTGCCGTCGATCGAGTTGCCCGCCGAGCCCCGCTCGAAGCCGAGGTCGGCCGCGACCGCTTCGGGGTCGAGCCCCAGCGACGACCCGGCCAGCGCCCCCGAGCCGTACGGCGAGACCGCGGTCCGCTCGTCCCACTGGCGCAGCCGCTCGGCGTCCCGGGCCAGCGACTGCGCGTGGGCCAGCACATGGTGGGCGAAGAGAACGGGCTGGGCGTGCTGGAGGTGGGTGCGGCCGGGCATCGCCACGTCCGGGTGCGCCTCGGCGAGACCGACCAGCGCGTCCTGGAAGTCGGCGATCAGACCGCCGATGGTCCGGGCGTGGTCGCGGAGGTACATCCGGAAGAGGGTGGCGATCTGGTCGTTGCGGGACCGCCCTGCCCGCAGCTTGCCGCCGAGGTCGGGGCCGACCCGCTCCAGGAGTCCGCGCTCCAGTGCGGTGTGGACGTCCTCGTCGGCGACGGTGCCGGTGAACGAGCCGTCGGCGACGTCCGCCGCCAGCCGGTCGAGACCGTCCTGCATCCGGGCCAGTTCGTCCGCGGTGAGCAGCCCGGCGGTGTGCAGTGCGCGGGCGTGTGCGCGGGAGCCGGCGATGTCGTAGGGCGCGAGCCGCCAGTCGAAGTGGACCGACGCGGACAGCTGGGCCAGCGCCTCGGCGGGGCCGTCGGCGAAACGGCCGCCCCAGAGCCGGACGTCACCGGTGTTGCTGCTCACTGAGTTGCTCCTCAAGGGGATCGGGATGCTCGGCCCGCCTCCCCGCCGCGGAGGGTCGGGGAGACAGCCGTCGTACGGGGCGGGTCCAGGGTCGTCCGGCGCGGGTACGGCGAACGGGTCAGGCGTAGGTCAGGTCCACGGGCCGGCCCCTGGGCCTCGTCGCGCCAGGCCAGGTCGCGCTAGGCCAGGTCGCGCTAGGCCAGGTCGCGCTAGGCCAGGTCGCGCTTGGCCGCGATCTTGGCGGAGAGGCCGAAGATCTCGATGAAGCCCTGGGCCTTGGACTGGTCGAAGGTATCGCCCGAGTCGTAGGTCGCCAGGTTGAAGTCGTACAGCGACTCGCCGGACCTACGGCCGGTGACGGTGGCGCGGCCGCCGTGCAGCGTCATCCGGATGTCACCGGTGACGTGCTCACTGGCCTCGTTGACGAAGCCGTCCAGGGCGCGCTTGAGCGGGGAGAACCACAGGCCGTCGTAGACCAGCTCGCCCCAGCGCTGCTCGACCTGCCGCTTGTAGCGGGCCAGTTCGCGCTCGACCGTGACGTTCTCCAGCTCCTGGTGGGCGGTGATCAGCGCGATGGCGCCCGGCGCCTCGTAGATCTCCCGGGACTTGATGCCGACGAGCCGGTCCTCGACCATGTCGATCCGGCCGATGCCCTGGGCGCCGGCCCGTTCGTTGAGCTGCTGGATCGCCTGCAGGACGGTGACCGGCGCGCCGTCGATGGCGACCGGGACGCCCGCTTCGAAGGAGATGACGACCTCGTCGGCCTCGCGCGGCTCCGCCGGGTTCGCCGTGTACTCGTACACGTCCTCGATCGGCGCGTTCCAGATGTCCTCCAGGAAGCCCGTCTCGACGGCGCGTCCGAAGACGTTCTGGTCGATGGAGTACGGGGACTTCCTGGAGGTCGCGATCGGGAGGTTCTTCGCCTCGCAGAAGGCGATGGCCTTGTCGCGGGTCATCGCGTAGTCGCGGACCGGCGCGATGCACCTGAGGTCGGGGCCGAGTGCGGTGATGCCGGCTTCGAAGCGGACCTGGTCGTTGCCCTTGCCGGTGCAGCCGTGGGCGACCGTGGTGGCGCCGTGCTTCCTGGCGGCGGCCACGAGGTGCTTGACGATGGCCGGCCGCGACAGCGCGGAGACCAGCGGATAGCGGTCCATGTAGAGCGCGTTGGCCTTGATCGCCGGGAGGCAGTACTCGTCGGCGAACTCGTCCTTGGCGTCGGCCACCTCGGCCTCGACCGCACCGCAGGCGAGCGCGCGCTTGCGGATGACGTCCAGGTCCTCGCCGCCCTGGCCGACGTCCACGGCGACGGCGACGACCTCGGCGCCCGTCTCCTCGGCGATCCAGCCGATGGCGACAGAGGTGTCAAGGCCCCCCGAGTAGGCGAGTACGACGCGCTCGGTCACGGGCTTCTCCTTACGGTGCGAATCACTGTTAGGCATAACTATGCAGTGCTCCGTATGTTTTGTCAAAGCCACGGATGAACACCGCTCCCGGACCGGGACCGGCCGGCCCGCCCCGGAGCGCAAACCCCTGCACCCCCGGCCCCGCCCGGCGGATAATCCCCGCATGGGACAGACGTACGCGTGCATAGACGGACGACTGAGGACCTTCATCGAGGAACAGCGCATCTTCTTCACCGCGACCGCCCCGCTCGACGGCGACGGGACCGTCAACCTCTCCCCCAAGGGGATCAGCGGCTCGTTCGCGGTCATCGACGGGCGGACCGTGGCCTACCTCGATTTCGCCGGGAGCAACGCGGAGACCATCGCCCACCTCAGGGAGAACGGCCGCATCACCCTGATGTGGTGCGCCTTCCAGGGGCCGCCGAACATCGTGCGGGTGCACGGCCACGGCGAGGCGGTCTTCCGCGACGACCCGCGGTTCGCCGGGCTGCTCCAGCACTTCGGGCCCGACCACTCCCGGCACGGACTGCGCGCGATCATCGTGGTGACCGCCGAGCTGATCAGGGACACCTGCGGATTCGCGGTGCCCCACATGGCGTACGAGAACGACCGGACGCTGCACGCCCGGCGCTTCGAGCGCGAGGACGACAGCAGCCTCAGCGCGTACTTCGAGAAGAAGGAACACGTCGCGACCAGCATCGACGGCCTTCCTGGACTGCCGCTCCCGCTCCCGCCCCTGGCCGGCGCGGACCACGGGAACAGGCCGGAGTGACCGCGTAACACGGAGGCCGGCGAGGCGTCCGCAAAAGTTTTCGCTGGGAAGCATGGACTGGAGGGGCTTGCTCCGCTTACGTTCTAGACATGCCTGGACAGGTTCATAAGCATCACCGCATCTCACGCATCCTCGCCGAGGAGATCCGCGCGGGTGTCCACGCCGACGGCAGCAAACTGCCCGGCGAGCACACCCTGCGGGAGCGCTTCGGGGTCAGCCGCACCACCGTGCGGCAGGCGCTCACCGAGCTCGGCGAGCAGGGACTGATCGCCACACACGCCGGGATCGGCTCGTTCGTCACCTTCGACGGGACACCGCTGGACAACCGGCTCGGCTGGACCCAGGCGCTCGCCGACCAGGGCACCGAGCTGACCACCGAGGTGCTCAGGTTCGAGACCGTCACCGACCGGCCGCTCGCCGCCGCGCTCGGCCTGGCGACCGACGCGTTCATCGCGCTCGACCGGGTCAGGCGGCTGCCCGACGGGCACGGCATCTCGCTGGAACGCAGCCGGGTGCCCGCTGTCGGCGCGCTCGCGGGACTCCCCGACCGCGGCCTGGAGGACGGCTCGCTGCACAAGGCGCTCGTCGCCGCGGGCCGCATCGCCGACTCCGCCGAGGCCCGGATCTCCGTCTCCGGCATCGGCGACGCGGACGCCGCCACGCTGCGCCGCTCGCCCGGTGAGGCGTTCCTCCACCAGTCCCAGGTGTTCCGGGCGGCCGACGGCTCCGTCGTGGAGCAGGTCACCAGCCTGCTCGACCCGTCCAGGTTCCAGCTGCACGTCCGCACCACCGGCCGAGGAGGCCACGCATGACCGACCCGCACCAGCTCGACCGCGCCCTCGGCGCCTTCTACGGCCTCGCGCTCGGGGACGCCCTGGGGATGCCCACCCAGGTGATGTCACGCGAGGACGTCGTACGGGTCTACGGCAGCATCACCGGTTTCGAACCCGCGCGGCACGACAACCCGGTCAGCGCCGGGATGCCCGCGGGCTCGGTCACCGACGACACCGACCAGGCGGTCATCGTGGGCCGGCTGCTCGTGGCGGGCGGCGGGCACATCGACCCGCTCCGCTTCGCCGCCGAGCTGCTCGCCTGGGAGAAGGAGATGAAGGCCAAGGGCTCCTTCGACCTGCTGGGCCCCTCCACCAAGGCGGCGCTCGACGCCGTGGCGGGCGGCGCTGACATCAAGGAGGCGGGCCGGTACGGCACCACCAACGGCGCCGCCATGCGCGTCACCCCCGTCGGTATCGCGAACGCCCTGCGTCCGCTCCCCCGGTTCCTGGACCGGGTCGTGGAGTCCTGCCAGGTCACGCACGACACGAATGTGGGCATCGCGGGGGCCGCCGCGGTCGCGGCCGCGGTGAGTGCCGGAGTCGCCGGCGGTACGCTGGACGACGCCTTCGACGCGGCGGTCGGCGCGGCCCGTGCGGGCGCCGCACGGGGCAACTGGATCGCCGGGGCGGACATCTCCGCCCGGATCGGCTGGGCCCGTGAGCTGGTGCGCGGACTGGACGAGGCCGAGGCCGTCGACCGTATCGTCGCTCTCATCGGCACCAGTGTGGCCAGCCAGGAGTCCGTCCCCGCGGCCTTCGCCGTTCTCGCGCTGACCGGTGGCGACCCCTGGCGCAGCACCCTGCTCGCCGCCAACCTCGGCGGCGACAGCGACACCATCGGGGCCATCGCGGGCGCCGTCGCCGGATCCGTGCACGGTCTGGCGGGGCTGCCCGCCGACGCCGTACGCACACTCCGGGCCGTCAACGGCCTCGCACTGGAACCACTCACCGCCGAACTGCTCGCGCTCCGCTGAGCCGCGCCCTCTCTTCCCCCAGTCCGCAACGCACCGTGCAAGGAGGTTCCGTCATGGCCGCTTCAACGAAGAACGATCGCGTCGGCACCGTGGAGACCCGGGGGATCGAACCGGTCCCCGACAGTGAACGCCATGGCCACGCGAGCCAGATGTTCTGGACCTGGTTCGCCGCCAATATCTCGCTCCTCGGGCTGCCGCTCGGTGCGACGCTGGTCGCCTTCCGCGGCCTGAACATCTGGCAGGCGGCGCTGGTCGCCGTCATCGGTTCGTTCGGCTCGTTCGCGCTGGTCGGCGCGTTGAGCATCGCGGGCCAGAAGGGCGGAGCCCCGGCGCTCACCCTGTCCAGGGCGGTCTTCGGGCAGCGCGGCAACGCGGGCCCGACCCTGATCACCTGGCTGAGCCGGGTGGGCTGGGAGACCATCACGACGACCACCGCCGCGTACGCCCTGCTCGCCCTGCTCGGGGTGGCGTTCGGCGTGCACAGGAACACCGTCCTGACCGTGGTCTGTCTGCTGGTGTTCATCGCCTGCACCCTGCTGATCAGCGGACTCGGCCACGCCACCATCATGTGGATCAACAAGTGGGCCACGGTCCTCTTCGGTGTGCTGAACCTCGTCGTCATGGGCTTCCTGGTGGCGACCGTCGACTGGTCCAAGGTGCTGCACACCCCGTCGGGACCCGCCAGCGGGGTCATCGCGGGCATCGGCTTCATCGCCGCGGGCACCGGCATCGGCTGGGCCAACGCGGGCGCGGACTACGCCCGTTATCTGCCGCGCTCGGTGCCGGGCTCCCGGCTGATCAGCGCCTCCGCCTTCGGCGCCGGTATCCCGCTGGTGCTGCTGATCTCGCTGGGTTCGCTGCTCACCGCGGGCGACCCGACTCTGGCCACGGCGTCGGACCCGGTCGCCGCCATCAACGCGATGCTGCCGTCCTGGATGGCGATCCCGTATCTGATCGCGGCGTTCGGCGGGCTCCTGATGTCCAACCACCTGTCGACGTACTCGGCGGGGCTCACCATGATCACGCTGGGGCTGAAGGTGCCGCGGGCCGCGGCCGTGCTGGTCGACGTCGTCCTGATGTTCCTGGGCGGCATCTACTTCATGCTGATCGCCGGTGACTTCTACGGCCCCTTCTCCACCTTCCTGACCCTGCTGGCCGTGCCGATCTCGGCGTGGATCGGGGTGATCGCGGTGGACACGCTGCGCGGCCGTACGTACGACGAAGCGGCCCTGATGGACACCTCCCGCACCAGCCGCTACTGGTACACCGGCGGCTTCCGGCTGCCGACCGTACTCGCCTGGGTCGCCGCGATCGTGGCCGGGCTCCTCTTCACCGAGGCGTCCACCGGCAAGGACGACGTCTGGTTCTCCGGTCCGCTGGCCGGGAGCTGGTTCGGCACCAACGGCCTCGGCTGGGCCGTGTCCATGGTGGTGGGCGCGGCCGTGTACCTGCTGTCCGGCCGCCGCTCCGCGGTGACCGCCGCCCCCGAGCCCGCCCTTGAGGAGGCCGTCCGATGAACCCCCGTCTGGTACTCGCCGGAAACGTCATCGTGGACCTGGTGATCGAGATCCCCGCCCTGCCCGAACGGGGCGGCGACGTCATCGGCTCGCACGCGTCCAGGACGGCGGGCGGCGGCTTCAACGCCCTGGTCGCGGCCCGCAGGCTGGGCACGGAAGCGGTGTACGCGGGGCTGCACGGCACGGGTCCGCACGGCGATCTCGTACGGGAGGCGCTGGCCGCGGAAGGCGTACGGACCGTGCTGCCGGTCCGCGAGGACGGCGACACCGGCTTCTGTGTGGCGCTGGTGGACGCCGGGGGCGAGCGGACGTTCGTGACCAGCTTCGGGGTGGACGCCCGGCTGACCGCGGCCGAGCTGGCCGTCGTGGCCGGGCGGCTCAGGGACGGCGACATGGTCCAGCTGTCCGGGTACGGGCTTGTCATGCCGGTGAACGGCCCGCTGCTCGCCCGCTTCACCGCCGGGCTGCCGGCCGGGGTCACGGTCTGCTTCGACCCGGGCCCGCTGGTCGCCGACATCCCCGGGGAGATCCTCGGCCCGGTCCTGGCGCGGGCCGACTGGGTCAGCTGCAACGCCCGTGAGGGGCGGCTGCTGACCGGACACGAGGACCCCCGCCGGGCCGCCGCCGCGCTGCACGAGCGGCTCGCGCCGGGAGCCGGGGTGCTGGTGCGCGCCGACAAGGAC
>NZ_JAAGLN010000182.1 GCF_010548145.1 Streptomyces sp. SID10853 | reverse complement strand
GCTGGGCCGCAGGCGCCCCACCGGGCGCGGCGCCTGGCCCGTGCACGCCCGCGCGGGCAACTACGCGCTCTCCCGGATGCTGCACACCAGGACCGGGCTGCGCCTGCGCGACCTCGGCCCGATGCGGGCCGCCCGCCGTGCCGCGCTGCTCGGCCTCGGACTGACCGACCGGCGCAGCGGCTATCCCCTGGAGATGGTCGTACGCGCGGCCGACGAGGGGTGGCGTATCGCCGAACAGGACGTCCCCTACCGGCCGCGCACCGGGAAGTCGAAGGTCACAGGCACCTGGCGGGGGACCTGGCAGGCGGTGGCCGACATGCGCTCCGTACTGAACGGCCCCGCGCCCGCAGGGACGGCGGTGCGATGACCACGCTGCTCGTCATCGCCAAGGAGCCGCGGCCCGGCCGCGTCAAGACCCGGCTCACCCCGCCCTACAGCCCGCAACAGGCGGCGCACATCGCCGAGGCAGCGCTGAGCGACACCCTCGCAGCGGTCCTGGACTGCCCGGCCGGGCGCCGGATCCTGGTGCTCGACGGCACGCCGGGGAAGTGGCTGCCGCCCGGGATCGAGGTCGTCCCGCAGTGCGGCGGCGGACTGGACGAACGGCTCGCCGCCGCGTTCGCCCTCTGTACGGGCCCCGCGCTGCTCGTCGGCATGGACACCCCGCAGCTCACCCCGGCTCTGCTGGCCCCCGCGCTCGGCCCCGGCGGCTGGAGCGGCTGCGACGCCTGGTTCGGACCGGCCGACGACGGCGGGTTCTGGGCGCTCGGCTTCGCCGAACCCCGCCCCGAACTGATCCGCGGCGTACCCATGTCGACCCCGGGCACCGGTGCGGCGCAGCGGGCCCGGCTGACCGGGGCCGGGCTCACCGTCCGTGATCTGCCCGCGCTGTGCGACGTCGACACCGCGGACGACGTACGGACGGTCGCCGCCGCCATTCCGCACAGCGGCTTCGCGGCAGCCGTCGCGGCAACCGCGCCCCCGGCTGCCCTCTCCCGCACTCCCGCCCCGTCCACCCATCGCACCGGAGCGCGGAGGTGAGCGCGCCCGTCAGGCCGCGCTGCTGGCAGTCCGATCCGTACACCGACGCCCTGCGCACCGGGCGTGGCCCGCTCTTCCTGCGCCGCACCGACGGCTGGCTCCTCCCGCTCGACGTGGAGCGGTGGTGCGAGGCACCGGACCGTGCCGACATGTCGGTGCTCGGCCGGTGCGAGGGAACGGTACTCGACATCGGCTGCGGCCCGGGCCGGCTGGCCGCCGCACTGGCCGGGCTCGGCCACCGGGCGCTCGGCATCGACGTCAGCCGGGAGGCCGTCGCACGCACCGAACGCGCCGGAGCACCTGCTCTCTGCCGCTCGGTCTTCGACCGGCTGCCGGGGGAGGGGCGGTGGGGCACGGCCCTGCTCATCGACGGCAACATCGGTATCGGCGGCGACCCGCGCGCCCTGCTCTCCCGGACGGCGCAGCTCATCGCCCCCGGGGGACTGCTGCTGGCCGAGGCGGCGCCGGTCGATGTCGACGAACGTGTACGGGTCCGGGTCGACGACGGAAGGGGCGGCGCCGGGGCCGACTTCCCCTGGGCCCGGGTGGGCATACACGCACTGCTCGACCACGCGCACGCGGCCGGCTGGAGCGCGGCGGGCCAGTGGCAGGAGGAGGGGCGCCCCTTCATCGCACTGCGCCGGCCGGGCACCGTCGTACACCAGGTGCACGCGTCCGCCCCGGCGCCGTAGCGCTCCCGCCCGTGCCACGGAGAAGCACTGCTCCACGGAGAAGCACTGCTCCACGGAGAGGCCCCGCGCCATGGAGAGGTCCAGCCCCACGGGGAAGCCCTACTCCATGAGGAAGACCTGCTCCATGGGCGTCCACCAGTCGCCGGGCGCCGCCTCCGGCACCTTCTCCTGGCACGGATCCGTCAGCTCCCACCAGGCACGGGTGGCCTCGTCCTGTCCCATCGCCGCGAGATCCGCGGCCAGGTCGTCGCCGTGGTACTCGAAGTAGCTGAAGAGCCGGTCCCCGAGCAGATGGATCGAGTAGTTGGCGATATGGCTCGCCCGGAGCCGGGCGAGCACCGGCTCCGGGACGGCCCGGTGCAGCTCGCGGTAGTCCGCCAGCCTCTCCGGACGTACCCGGATCACCTGCGCGATCCGCTGCATCAGCGCACCACCGCCGCTCGCACGGTCTGGCGCTGCGCGCCGAGCCCGTCGATCTCCAGGTCGACGACATCGCCCGCCGAGAGATACGGGAAGCGGCCGGAGAGCGCGACGCCTTCCGGGGTGCCGGTGTTGATGATGTCGCCGGGCTCCAGGACCAGGTAGTGGCTGAGGTGGCGTACCAGCTCCAGCGCCCCGAAGATCATGTCCGCGGTGCTGGAGTCCTGGCGGGGCTCGCCGTTGACGCGGCTGCGGAGGTTCAGGGCCTGCGGTCCGTGCGGGAGGTCGTCCGCCGGGACGAGCCAGGGCCCCAGCGGGTTGAAGGTCTCGCTCGACTTGCCCTTCGACCACTGGCCGCCCGACTCGTCGAGCTGGTACGTCCGCTCCGACACGTCGTGGGAGACCGCGTATCCCGCGACGCACTCCGCAGCCGCGTCCGCCGAGTCCAGATAGCGTGCGGTGCGTCCGATGACGACGGCGAGTTCGACCTCCCAGTCCACGGTCTTCGCGCCGGGCGGGATCAGGACGTCGTCGTACGGCCCGACCACGGTGTTGGGGTGCTTGAAGAAAATGATCGGTGCGGTGGGCGGTTCGCTGCCCGACTCCGCCGCGTGGGCCGCGTAGTTCTGGCCGATACAGAGGACCGCGGCGGGCCTGGCCACCGGTGCGCCGACGCGGAGCAGTCCGGCTCCCGGGAGTTCGGTGAGCGACCCCGCCCGGAGGGCCTCCCGCACCCGGCCGATCCCGCCTCCGGCGAGGAACGGCCCGTCGATGTCGTCGGTCAGCGGGCCGAGATCGTAGAGCACACCGGCTTCGCGCACGGCGGGGCGTTCACTGCCCGGATCGCCAAGTCGCATGAGCTGCATCAGTGCAGCCTCCTCAGATATCGGCGTTAAAGGTCGGATGTTAACGAGACGAAAGCTATAGGAAAACCCGGATGGAGAGAACCCTGGGGTGCCCGCACCCTCCGCCGCCTCGGGCGCAGTATCGAAAACGGGGCGGTCGAAGGGTTGACGTGTGCCGGGGGATCGTGGCTAACCTCCGATGACCCCTCATTTCCCCAGGAGGAAATTCCGGCTGCCCGGAGCATCCCCCCTCTCATCGGCCTTTCCTGACATCCTCGATGCCATCGGTCTCAGGTCTTCCGCCCCGACCGCCGCAGACCGCCGCCCGAGCACATCCGCCGCGGCCCCGAGCCGTGGACGACCCCGAGAAGGACACATGCGGGTAGGACTCTTCGTGACGTGTGTGAATGACGCGTTGTACCCACGGACCGGCATCGCCGTGGTGAAACTGCTGGAGCGGCTGGGCGTGGAGGTCGGCTTCCCCGCCGGACAGACCTGCTGCGGGCAGCCGCAGTTCAACACCGGCTACCGGCGGGAGACCGAACCACTGGTCCGGCGCTTCGACAGGGAATTCGCGGGCTACGACTACGTCGTCACACCGTCGGGCTCCTGCGCGGCGATGATCCGCGACAACTATCCACGGATCGGCCGCAAGGCGGCGGCCGAGAACCGCGGGAGCGAACTCGCCGACGCGGCGGCCCGCTCCGTACCCAAGACGTACGAGCTGACGGAGTTCCTGGTGGACGTGCTGGGGGTGGTCGACGTGGGCGCGTACTTCCCGCACGCGGTCGCGTACCACCCGTCCTGCCACGGCCTGCGGATGCTGGGGCTCGGCGACCGGCCGCGCCGGCTCCTCGAAGCGGTGCGCGGGCTCGAACTGCGGGAGCTCGAAGGAGCCGAGGAGTGCTGCGGTTTCGGCGGGACCTTCGCGGTGAAGAACCCGGACGTGTCGGCCGCCATGGGCGAGGACAAGGTACGCAACGCCGTGTCGTCCGGCGCCGGTGTCCTGTGCGGGGCCGACAATTCCTGTCTGATGCACATCGGCGGCATCATGCGCCGCCAGGACGCGCCCCTGCGGGCGCTCCACCTGGCCGAGATCCTGGCGAGCACCGAAGAGGAGCCCCACGCATGAGCGGTACCTATCTCGGGATGCCGTCCTTCCCGAAGGCGGCCGCGGAAGCCGTGCACAACGAGACCCTGCGCGGGAACCTGCGGCACGCCACCCACACCATCCGCGACAAGCGGACGAAGGCGGTCGCCGAGCTCGCCGACTGGGCGCAGCTGCGGGAGGCGGGCAAGCAGATCAAGGACCGGACGCTGCGTCATCTGGACGAGTATCTGGTGCAGTTGGAGAAGTCCGTCACGGATGCCGGAGGCACCGTGCACTGGGCCGCCGACGCCGACGAGGCGAACCGGATCGTCGCCGGTCTGGTGAAGGCGACCGGGGAGCGCGAGGTCGTCAAGGTCAAGTCGATGGCGACCCAGGAGATCGGGCTCAACGAAGCGCTGGAGGCCGAGGGGATCGCCGCCTACGAGACGGATCTCGCCGAGCTGATCGTGCAGCTGGGCGAAGACCGGCCCAGCCACATCCTGGTCCCGGCGATCCACCGCAACCGGGGTGAGATCCGGGAGATCTTCGCGCGGACGATGAGCGAATGGGGCCGGCCGGCCCCCGAGGGGCTGACCGACTCCCCGGCCGAGCTGGCCGAAGCCGCCAGGCTGCACCTCCGGGAGAAGTTCCTCCGGGCCAAGGTGGGGATCTCGGGCGCCAACTTCATGGTCGCGGAGACCGGCACGCTGGTCGTCGTGGAGTCCGAGGGCAACGGACGGATGTGCCTGACGCTGCCCGAGACACTCATCTCGGTGGTGGGCATCGAGAAGACCGTGCCCACCTGGCGGGACCTGGAGGTCTTCCTGCAGACCCTGCCGCGCTCGTCGACGGCCGAGCGGATGAACCCGTACACCAGCACCTGGACCGGCACCACCGAAGCGGACGGGCCCCAGGACTTCCATCTGGTGCTGCTCGACAACGGCCGCACCGCGACCCTGGCCGACGAGGTCGGACGGCAGGCGCTGCGCTGCATCCGCTGCTCGGCCTGTCTCAACGTCTGCCCGGTGTACGAAAGGGCGGGCGGCCATGCGTACGGCTCGGTCTACCCGGGCCCCATCGGCGCCATCCTCAGCCCGCAACTGCGGGGCACGGAGAGCGAGATCGACGCCTCACTGCCGTACGCCTCATCGCTCTGCGGCGCCTGCTACGACGTATGTCCGGTCGCCATCGACATCCCCGAGGTCCTGGTCCATCTGCGGGAGCGGGTCGCCGGCCAGGGCGGCCGGGGCCACCGGCTGGAGAAGGCGGCGATCAAGGCGGCCGGCTGGGTGCTGAACCATCCCGCCGCACTCGCCGCCGGCGAGAAGGCGGCTTCGAAGACCCGCGGACTGCACCCCAGGCGGCTGCCGGGCGCCGGGGCGTGGACCGACAGCCGCGAGCTGCCCGAGCTGCCGCCCGAACCGTTCCGTGACTGGTGGAAGAAGAACCGCACATGAGCTCCCGTGACCAGATCCTCGCCCGCGTACGTGCCGCCGTCGCCGATGCACCGGAGGCCCCCGAGGCCACCCGCGACTACCTCACCACGCACACCACGGACGACCCGGCGGCGGTCCTCGACCTGCTCCACGAGAACCTGGCGGACTACCGTGCTGTGGTGCACCGGATCCGCCCCGAGGGACTGCCCGCGCTGCTCGCCCGGCTGCTGGCGGAGCGCGGCGCCACGACCGTACTCACACCGTCCGGGCTGCCGGACGGGTGGCTGGCCGAGGCCACCGCGACCCTGACACCGGACACACCGGCGTCGACCCCGGGGGAACTCGACGCCGTGGACAGTGTGGTCACCGGATGCGCGGTGGCCATCGCCGAGACCGGCACCATCGTCCTGGACGGCAGCGCCGACCAGGGGCGCCGCCGGATCACGCTGGTCCCCGACCACCACATCTGCGTCGTACGGGCCCCGGAGCAGGTGGTCGCATCGGTACCGCAGGCCCTCCCGCGTCTCGACCCGGCGCGCCCGCTCACCTGGATCTCGGGACCCTCGGCCACCAGCGACATCGAACTCGACCGGGTCGAAGGGGTCCACGGACCGCGCACCCTCGAAGTCGTTCTCGTCGAGGAGTGACGCGCGGGGCTCGGACGGAGGGCCCGGCCGTGCCCCGGCCGGGGGTCAGACGGAGCGGTGGTACTGCTGCGGAACGTGCACGTCGGCGCCCAGTGTGCGGGCGGCGTGCCGGGCCCAGGACGGGTTACGGAGCAGTTCGCGGCCGAGCAGCACCGCGTCCGCCTCGCCGTTGGCCAGGATCTTCTCGGCCTGTTCGACCTCGGTGATCAGTCCGACGGCGGCGACGGCCAGTTCCGTCCCGGCCTTGACGCGTGCGGCGAACGGCACCTGGTAGCCGGGCCCGACCGGGATGCGGGCCCCGGCGGCATTGCCACCGGTCGACACATCGAGCAGATCGACACCGTGCTCCTTGAGCAGTGGCGCGAAGCGCACGGTGTCGTCGGCCGTCCAGCCGCCCTCGTCCAGCCAGTCCGTGGCCGAGATACGGAAGAACAGCGGCAGCTCATCGGGCCACACCGCCCGTACGGCGTCCACGACTTCGAGGGCGAAGCGGGTGCGGTTCTCGAAGGACCCGCCGTACTCGTCGGTGCGGTGGTTGCTGTGCGGCGAGAGGAACTCGCCCACCAGATAGCCGTGCGCGCCGTGGATCTCGGCGACCTGGAACCCCGCGTCGAGCGCACGCCGGGCGCCGTCGGCGAACTGGCCCACGATGTCCTGTATCTGAGCAACTGTCAGCTCGTCGGGCACATGCTCACCCGCCGCGAAGGGGACCGGGCTTGGCGCTACCGGCTGCCAGCCGCCCTGGTCGGCACCGACCGGACCGCCGCCCTTCCAGGGCTGGTCCGTCGACGCCTTGCGTCCGGCATGGCCGAGCTGGATGCCGGGAACCGTGCCCTGGCTCCTGAGGAAGCCGGTGATCCGGCGGAGCCCCTCCACCTGGGTGTCGTTCCAGATGCCGAGGTCCGCGGGGCTGATACGGCCCTCCGGGCTGACGGCGGTCGCCTCGACGATGACCAGCCCGGCGCCTCCGGCGGCCCGCGCCGCGTAGTGTGCGAAGTGCCAGTCATCGGCCACACCGGTCTCGGGCCCCGAAGTGGCCGCCGAGTACTGGCACATGGGTGGCATCCATACGCGGTTGGGGAAGGTCAGCGACCGCAGGGTGTACGGGGCGAAGAGGGCGCTCACGACAGGCTCCAATCACAACGGCGTCGGGACGGAACGTACGATACGCATCGTAGTACGGGAGATGTCAAACTATGATGGGACTCGTACAATGGTGTCATTCCCCGGTCCGTCCGGGGCCGGAGGTTTTGCCCGGGCCGAATGCCCTGGATATTCCGATGTTCCGCATGTGAGGAGAGCCGTCGTGGTGACCGCAACGAGCAGCCGGGCGCTCGCTCATCCGGCGCGCGACGAGATCCGCCTGGACGGCGTCCTGCACGCGCTGGCGGATCCCGTGCGTATGTGCGTGGTACGTGAACTGGCGTCGGACGGCGGGGAGTTGTCCTGTTCCCGGTTCGCCCTGCCGGTGACCAAGTCGACCACCACCCACCACTTCAGGGTGCTGCGGGAGAGCGGTGTGATCCGGCAGATCTACCGGGGGACCGCGAAGATGAACGTGCTGCGCAGGGAGGATCTGGACGCGGTCTTCCCCGGACTGCTGGACGGGGTCCTCGCCGCGGCCGCGGCCGAAGCCTCGCGGGAGGCGTGACCCTCCGCCGCCGTCAGGGCGGCGGCGTGGACCCTTCCTCCTCGGGGGGCGCTCCCAGCTTCCAGTCGAGTCCGTACCGCTGGAACAGCTCGGCCCGCAGCCGTGCGTACGGCATGGGCGCCCCGGGCAGCAGCTGGGCGAAGACCGTACCCATCAGCTGGGCGCGCAGCAGTACATAGTCGGTGTCCGGGTCGGGTGATCCGTACCGCTCCACGGCCGAGCGCAGGACCCGGGCGAGCTCCTGCTGCTCCGGGCACCGGACGAACCCCTGCTCCTGGAGAATCCCGGCCATGTGGGTCCGCATCAGCACCGGGTGGTCGCCGGCCAGCCCCAGGATCGCGTCGATGGCCCGCGCCAGCAGCTCCGGCCCGTCGTCGGTGCGCGGCTCACGCTCCAGGGCCGCGGTGAGGGTGCGGTGCATCAGGCGGTGCACCGCTGACTGCAGCAGATGCCGCTTGCCCGGGAAGTAGTACGAGACGAGGCCGCGGGCGGATCCGGCGCGGTCGGCGATGTCCGCCAGCGTCGTCGCCTCGTAACCGCGCTCGCCGACAAGATCCACTGTGGCCTGCAGAAGCCGCTCGCGGGAACGCCGCCGCAGCTCCTCATTGACCGATTGGCTGCGCGGGGACATGCTTACTCCTGCGTTGACTGGCTCTCAGCCAACTATAATCAGCGCATCCCGCAGAGGGGCCCGTCAGGGGCCGTGCTGCGGGACCCGTCCGGACCGGGCGACGCGGGGGATCGTCCGGTCCGGGCTTTCTGCTGCCATCACCTGTTTCTTATGGGTCGATGTGGACGATTTTGGGTGGTTTTGACGGTGGGGCCGGTGGGGTGATCCCGCCTGTGTCCGCCTGTCAGCCGACGAGATCCAGGACCGGCCGGAGCGCGTCAGGGCGTTCGGCGGCCGGGAGGTGGTCCACGAAATGGACCGCGCAGCCCAGATTCCGGGCACCCCCGTCCTGGTGACGGTTGTCACCGACCATCAGGGTCTCGCCGGGGTCCTGGCCCAGTGCCTCACAGGCGGCACGGAAGAGCCGGACGTCGGGCTTCTGGACGCCGTGCTCGTACGACAGCGTGTAGTGGTCCACATACGGATCGACCCCATGGGCGCGGAACACCGGCCTGAGGTCCCAGCCGATGTTGCTCACCACGCCGATGCCGGTCCCGCGGGCATGCAGCGCGCCGAGCACCTCGGCGGTGTCCGGGTAGGGGCGCCAGGCGTCCGGGGTCATATGGCGGTTGTAGAGGGCGCCGTACAGCGCCGGATCCGGCAGCTCGACCTGGCGGGCGAGGCCCGTGAAAGCGGCGCGGTGCCCCTCGGCGCTCTCGTCGCGCGACGCCCACAGCCCGGCGAGCGCGGGCGGCACCCGCTGGGGCTCGGGTCCGCCCGGCTGAGCGCCGGCGGCCGCCAACTCCGCCGCGCGGAGGGTGAATTCCTCCTGGCCCAGGGTGATGCCCGCCTCGTCCAGGGTGGCGCGGAGCCAGGTCGCGACCGGCTCGGTCCGGAAGAGCGTTCCGGAGAAGTCGAAAAGTACGGCCTTGATCGTCATGCCGGGCATTCTCCCGGTCCGGTGGTCCGGCCGTCCGCTCCTCTGTCCATCCGCACGGCTGTCCGTCCGGTTGCCGCCCCGCGCCCGCAGGGCCGTTACCGCTATCCGAGCGCGCGCAGCCCGGGCACGAACGCGATCAGCAGCGGTACGACCGGCACCAGTGAGGCGGCGGCGGTCAGGCGCAGCCGACGGCCCGCGGTGAGACGCGGGGCCGCGCTCAGGAGACGGTCGACCCGGTGCGGCAGCTCCGCGTCGGGGGTCGGGCAGGGGCCGAACACTCCGCGGTGCTCGTTGAGTTGGACCAGCGCCAGGGCGATCGTCAGCCGGCCGAAGCGCCGTGACGCCACATCGTCGGCGGCCAGTTCCACCAGCCGGTGCATCTCGTTGCGGAAGGCGGCGAAGACCGGAATCTGCGGGAAGCCCACGGCCAGCGCGGCCGAGCAGTGCAGCAGCCAGTCATGGCGGGCGCGCGCGTGGCCCTGCTCATGGGCGAGCACCGCATCGAGCTGACGGCCTTTCAGGCCCCGGAGTGCCGCTGTGGTGATGACCAGTTGGGGAGCCGCACCGGGCAGCCACCAGGCATCGGGGCGCTCACCCTCCAGTACGACGAGGCGCTCGCCGCCCGGTTCCTCGCCGGGCAGCACGGGGGAGCGCACCAGCAGTTCCCTGCGGCTCTGCCTGCGTGCGGCCCGTGCGCGGCGGACCTCCCGGGTGAGCATGGCGGCCGTCCAGATCCCGCCCGCGGCCAGCACGGTAGCCGTCGCCGCCGACCACTGCGCGTACGCGCCCAGGGCGTACGCCTCCACCACGGCGTGCGGGGCGGAGGCGAAGACGTGTCCCCGTACCAGCTGCCAGGCCGCCGACGCGCTGAAGGTCATCGCCAGCGCGAAGCACAGCAGTACGGCGGCCACCACGCACTGCCACACCCACAGCGCCACCACCGGCTCCCGTTCGGGCCACTGGGCGCGAGCCAGAAGCCGCGGTGCCGCGACAGCGGCCACGGCTCCGAGTAGCAACAGCGCTAGGGAGACCAGCATGGGCGCCAGTTTATGGAGTCGGCGTGTCGCCGGGGTATGGCCTGGACCCGCAAGTGACGCAGGACACGGTCGGGTTCCGCGATTCCGCCCGGGTCAGATCGTCAGCAGCATCGCGAACATGGCCATACCCATGGCGAGCCGGCAGGCGAGCGCCAGCTCCGGACGGGCCCACCGGGCGACGCCGCGGCCGGTCCCCACGAGCGCTTCGCCGGCCACTGCCGCACGGGCCGCCATGGCCGTCCCGGCCACCGGAGCGGCGGAGGGCACCAGGGCGGCGCCCGTACGCAGCACGTACACGGCGTAGTAGACGAGCAGCGCGCCGGTGAGCAACGGGACCCCGCTCCCCGTCTGCGGGGAGTGCGCCATGTGTGCCATGGGGCCGTCGTGCGCTCCGCCGGGCGACACCCCCGCCCCCATCGTGAGCGCCATGTAGACCATGGCGAGCGAGCCGACCAGATGGTGCAGATGGTGAGCGCCCGCGCGGAGCTGCCACAGCGCCCGGAGGCCGCCCGCGGCGAAGACCGCGGCGAGCACCGTCCACCCCCACTCCGGGAGAGCGGCCACCGCTGCGGGCAGAGCCATCGCCGCCATCCCGAACCCCATCACCGCCTCGCCCCCGGCAGCCGACCGCGCCTGCCGCGATGTGCTGCGCATCCGCAGCAGGCAGTAGGCCCCGGTCGCCGCGCTCAGTGCCATCAGCAGCCAGCCGGACACCGCTGATCCGTACACGGCGCACCCCCCGTCGGACCGGTGCGCTCCGCGGCACGGGCCCAGGGCCATCGATGCCCCCGCCGGGCGGAGCGCACGCAAGCGCAGGGGGGCACGGGGGAGCGCGTCGCGGGCGCGTTACTGTCTGGACAGCAGCGGCCGGACAGTGACGGCCCGGCCCCGACCGCCTTCGACGGGAGACATCACCCCATGGACACCGCCCCCGACCGGATCACTTTCAGGGATGCGGCAGAGACCGACGTGGCGGCCCTCGTCACCCTGATCGAGTCGGCCTACCGCGGGGACACCAGCCGCACCGGCTGGACCACGGAGGCGGACATCCTGGACGGCCGGCGCACCGACCCGGACGGGGTCCGCGAAGTGATCGCTTCGCCCGCAGGCCGGCTGGTGGTGGTGGAACAGGACGGCGAGCCCGTCGCCTGCTGCCAGCTGGAGCGGCGCGGGCACGCGGCCTACTTCGGGATGTTCGCGGTGAGCCCGGCGCTGCAGGGCGCGGGGCTCGGCAAGCGGATCATCGCGGAGGCCGAGCGCCGGGTGACCGAGGAGTGGGGCGCCGACGAGATGCAGATGACCGTCATCTCGGTACGGGACGACCTCATCGCCTGGTACGAGCGGCGCGGCTACCGCCGTACGGGGAGGATGTTCCCCTTCCCGTACGGCGACGAGCGGTTCGGCATCCCGCTCCGCGACGACCTGCAGTTCGAGCTCCTGGTCAAGCAGCTCCCGGCCGGTGGGGCGCTCAGGCCGTGAACCGGCCGGTACGCCTGATCTCCGGGTAGTCGGTGGTCGCACCGTCCAGATCCAGCGCCCTGACCAGCCGCAGATGGTCCTGGGTGTTCACCACCCAGCCGAGCACCTTCAGGCCCTCCGCGTGCGCCTTCTCGACGGTCTCCAGGGTGAGCCTGCGGATGTTCAGCGCGACGGTGGCGGCGCCCACGGCCTTGGCGCGGGCCACGATGTCCTTGTCCCAGCGGCTCGCGATGAGCACCGTCCGTACGCCCGGCACGAGTGCCGCGATCTCACGGACCGCCTCGTCGTGGAACGACGAGACCTCGACGCGGCCGACCAGATCGCGCCGGAGCATCACGTCGGCGAGCGCCCGCGCCGCCGCGGCGTCCTTGATCTCGGCCTGGAGCGGTGAGCGGACCGCGTCCAGCACCTCTTCGAAGACCGGGATCCGCTCGCCCTGACCGGCGTCGAGCTCACGCAGCTCGGCGAGCGTCCGGTCGGCGATTGCTCCCTTGCCGTCGGTGGTGCGGTCGACGTCCGTGTCGTGCATGACGACGAGTGCGCCGTCCTTGCTCAGATGCAGATCGAGCTCGATGGCGTCCATGCCCGCCTGTTCCGCGTGGCGGAAGGACCGCAGCGTGTTCTCCGGCTCGACGCCCATGACCCCGCGATGTCCGATGATGAGGAGACTCAAGGTTCTCTCGCTTCCGTCGACGGCGGCTCTCGCGTGGCATTGCTACCCAGCTGGCAGAGCCGCAGCCTAACGCTCCGGCTCCGCTGCCGTACCGCTTCCCCGCGATGGCGCCGGGCGCCCTTGTCAGCCCCCGCCGGCCGGCCCGTGCCGCGTGTCTTCCGACACGGTTTTTCTTCCGCCCCCAGAGCGTGGGAACAAGGGTGGAAGCGGTTCCATCCTGGGCATACGACAGGAAGATTCGCTGCGATCAAGGGGGTTTCGCGGGACAATCTGTTGGATGCGCCCTTGAATGAGGGATCCGAACATCGATACGGTGTCCCCGCGGTTGGTCGGCAATTTCTGCTGTGGAGGAAGCGACATGACGAAAATTCTTGTGCAGGACCCGGTAGGTGGCGGTATATCCGGCGCCCAGCGAGTGGTCGAGCACCCGGCGTGGCCCGTGCTCAAGAATGCCGTCGAGGAGATCCGGCCCTGGCAGTCGAAGGACGGCTCCATCGACTTCGAGGCCGACGACGCCCCCGACCGCGGCGATGTCGAGGCCGCGTTCGCGCGGGTGACCGGCGCGATCGAGGAACTCTCCCCGCTGCTGCCGCACGACGCCGCGTACCACCGGGCGCTCGTCGCGGACCTCCGCAAGTGGGCCGACAGCGGATTCGCCGTCCCCGACTTCCTGGACTCGCTGCTCGCCTTCCACCCGGCCGACCTGCGCGCCGACGGGCTCCAGCACCTGGTCGTCTTCGCGATGTACACGCAGAACGGCAATCCGGACCGCAATCTCGAAGCGGTCGTGCTGCGCATGGTCTGGCCCGACTGGCTCTCCGAGCTGGAGGCCACGCGCTACGACAACCCGCTCTTCTGCGGCATCACCTTCGAGGACTTCACCTCCGGGTACGACACCAACTCCGCGGTGCTCTTCCCGGAGACCATCGCCGTCCGTGAGGCACCCGACCGCTTCACCTGGGGCGGCATCTTCTGCGACCGCGAGGCGGCGCGCTTCCGGGCCGTCACCGAGGCCGCCGTGCGCGTCCTGAAGCTCGAACTGCCCGACGACATCCAGGAGATGGTCTCCGACCAGCAGCGCTGCCAGCAGGCGTTCGTACTGTGGGACATGGTCCACGACCGCACCCACAGCCACGGCGACCTGCCGTTCGACCCCTTCATGATCAAGCAGCGCCAGCCGTTCTGGATGTACGGACTCGAAGAGCTGCGCTGCGACCTCACCGCCTTCCGGGAGGCCGTGCGGCTGGAGGCGGACGGCTTCGGGCAGGGCCGTGACGTCCAGTACGCCGTGCTCTTCGACCGCATGTTCCGCTTCCCGGTGACCGGCGAGCGCGTACGCAACTACGACGGGCTCGGCGGCCAGCTGCTCTTCGCCTATCTGCACCAGCACGACGTGGTGCGCTGGACCGACAGCACCCTGAAGATCGACTGGGAGCGGGCGCCGCAGGTCACCAACCAGCTCTGCGCGGAGATCGAGGACCTGTACCGGGCCGGTATCGACCGCCCCAAGCTGGTGCACT
Source organism: Streptomyces sp. SID10853 (assembly GCF_010548145.1). Taxonomy (GTDB): domain Bacteria; phylum Actinomycetota; class Actinomycetes; order Streptomycetales; family Streptomycetaceae; genus Streptomyces. The sequence goes on along the minus strand of NZ_JAAGLN010000182.1, from coordinate 374 downwards.
GGTTCGCCGCCTACGACCTGGTCTCGCGCTACCTCGCGCCGCACCCGGGATCGCGCTGGGCCAAGGGTCCTGACGCCCTGGATCTGAGCCAGCCGCCGCGTAAACTCGTGGACGACGTGCTTCCCGACGAGTTTCCGCTCAGCATGTTCTACGAGGCACTCGCCAAGAAGCTCAGGACCGTGGTCGCCTCGACCAAGGGCATCACCGCGGCGGGCACCCCCGAGCGGGAAGCGGCGTGAGCGCCCGCAGGCAGGAGGCGGAGACGATGAGCAAGGGATCACTGGACGGAGCCGTGGTCGCGGTGGCCGGGGCCGCGGGCCCGGCGGGCCGTGCGGCGCTGCTGAGGCTGGCCGAGGCCGGGGCGACGGTGGTCG
>NZ_JAAGLN010000181.1 GCF_010548145.1 Streptomyces sp. SID10853 | reverse complement strand
TGCGCCTGCGCTGGCGGGGCGTACGCGGGGCGCGCTCCTCCTTGACGGCGGGCGCGGGCACGGACGCCTTGCGGCCACGGCCGCCGGTCTCGCCCAGGTCCTCGACCGCCTCGGCGCCGAGCCCGGCACGCGTACGCTCCGCGCGCGGCAGGACGCCCTTCGTGCCGGTGGGGATCCCCAGCAGCTCGTAGAGGTGGGCCGAGGTGGAGTAGGTCTCCTCCGGCTCGTCGAACGGCAGGTCGAGTGCCTTGTTGATCAGCTTCCAGCGGGGGATGTCGTCCCAGTCGACCAGGGTGATGGCCGTACCCGACTTGCCCGCGCGGCCGGTGCGGCCGATGCGGTGCAGATACGTCTTCTCGTCCTCGGGGGACTGGTAGTTGATGACATGCGTCACATCGTCCACATCGATACCGCGGGCAGCGACGTCGGTGCAGACGAGAACATCGACCTTGCCGTTGCGGAAGGCGCGCAGCGCCTGCTCGCGGGCGCCCTGGCCGAGGTCGCCGTGGACCGCGCCCGAAGCGAAGCCGCGGGTGGCGAGCTGCTCGGCGATGTCGGCCGCCGTCCGCTTCGTACGACAGAAGATCATCGACAGTCCGCGGCCGTCCGCCTGGAGGATGCGCGAGACGAGCTCGGGCTTGTCCATGGAGTGCGCGCGGAAGATGTGCTGCGTGATGTTCGCGACCGTCTGGCCCTCGCCGTCGGGCGAGGTGGCGCGGATGTGCGTGGGCTGCGACATGTAGCGCCGGGCCAGACCGATGACGGCACCGGGCATCGTCGCCGAGAACAGCATCGTCTGGCGCTTCGCCGGCAGCATGCTCATGATGCGCTCGACGTCGGGGAGGAAGCCCAGGTCCAGCATCTCGTCTGCCTCGTCGAGGACGAGCGCGCGGACGTGGCCCAGGTTGAGCTTCTTCTGGCCCGCCAGGTCGAGCAGCCGGCCGGGGGTGCCGACGATGATGTCGACGCCCTTCTTCAGGGCTTCGACCTGCGGCTCGTAGGCCCGGCCGCCGTAGATGGCGAGCACCCGGACGTTACGGACCTTGCCCGCGGTCTGCAGGTCGTTGGTGACCTGCTGGCACAGCTCGCGGGTGGGGACGACGACGAGCGCCTGCGGGGCGTCCGTCAGCTGGTCGGGCCTGGCCCGGCCCGCCTCGACGTCCGCGGGGACGGTGACGCGCTCCAGGAGCGGCAGTCCGAAGCCGAGCGTCTTTCCGGTGCCGGTCTTGGCCTGGCCGATGACGTCGGAGCCGGAGAGCGCGACGGGGAGCGTCATCTCCTGGATGGGGAAGGGGGACGTGATGCCGACGGCTTCTAGGGCTTCGGCGGTCTCGGTGAGAATACCGAGGTCTCGGAACGTAGTCAGGGTGCTGCCTCTTCTGTGAGACGCGGACCGAGGCGAACAAGGGGGTCGTACCGTGCCGTACAGGCGCGGGACCACTGCCATCGCTCAAGCGCTCGTGCCGCTGAGGGGGCCCCTCACATCGAATCGGTGAGGGCGGTCAGGTGGAGCCGATCGGGCCACCGACCGGGCATCCTCATTCGGATGGCATGCCAAAACATTTGGCAAGCGCATTACCACTGTACCCCTAAATCGCGCAGGTGCGTTGGGTGAATTCATGAGGAGACCGAGGCCACACCGGTCTGCCGGTGTCACACGGGCCTTTCCTGGCCCCCGTTTCCCGCCGGTCACAGGGCCCCCGCCCGGTCTCCGCCCGATTCTCACCGGGGACGCACGCGCACCCCACGCGCGCCCGGCACTCATCGCGCCGGGACCGCGCTCGGCAATTCATCCCCGGCGGGCGGAGCGCTATTGTGCGGTCCATGCAGACGCCTGACACCGCCAAGGAACAGACCGGTATCGCCGCGCAGAACTGGGACACGGCGTCGGCCGACCCGAGGTACCACGCCGCGGTCGTGGACCTGCTCGGCGCACTCGCGTACGGCGAGCTGGCGGCCTTCGAGCGCCTCGCCGAGGACGCCAAGCTCGCGCCGACCCTGGCCGACAAGGCGGCACTGGCGAAGATGGCGTCCGCCGAGTTCTCCCACTTCGAGCGGTTGTCCGACCGGCTGGCCGCGATCGATGTGGAGCCCACGGCGTCCATGGAGCCTTTCGCCCAGGCCCTGGACGACTTCCACCGCCAGACCGCACCGTCGGACTGGCTGGAGGGGCTCGTCAAGGCGTACGTCGGCGACTCGATCGCGAGCGACTTCTACCGCGAGGTCGCGGCCCGTCTGGACACCGACACCCGCGAGCTGGTGCTCGGCGTGCTCGACGACACGGGCCACGGCAACTTCGCCGTCGAGAAGGTACGCGCGGCGATCGAGGCGGAGCCCCGGGTCGGCGGGCGGCTGGCCCTGTGGGCGCGACGCCTGATGGGCGAGGCGCTGAGCCAGGCCCAGCGGGTGGTGGCCGACCGGGACGCGCTCTCCACGATGCTGGTGGGCGGCGTCTCGGACGGCTTCGACCTGGCGGAGGTCGGCCGGATGTTCTCCCGGATCACCGAGGCCCACACCAAGCGGATGGCCGCACTGGGCCTGGCCGCGTAACGACACGGTCCGGAGAACGGCAGTCCGGGGGCGGCGGCCGGGGCGCGGGCTACACCGCGGCCGACCGCCGGATGCGGTGGACAGGGCGCAGCAGCAGGGAGAGCACGACCGCGCCGATCACCACAGCGCCCAGCAGGACCACCGGGCCGTGGCCGGGGCCGAGTGCCGAGCGGGTGAGGAAGGCGCCGAACAGGGCGCCGACCGGGCCGGTCGCCAGGACCACGTGCCGGGACGGCAGGCGGGCGGGCAGCTTGCGTGTCGCGTACCAGGCCAGCGCCAGGCCGAGCAGTAGTGATGCGAAGGCTTCCCAGAGCATGTCTTCCCTTCCGCGCGCCGCTGCGAATCGTGTGAACCAGCTGTGAGCTGACTGATCCTTTACTGATTCCGGTCTTACCCGGCGGCCGCGGAACGCAATCCTTGCCACTGCAGGACCACACGCACGGGGACGGCCCGGCGGTCGTGTTGACCGCCGGGCCGTCCCCGTCGTCCGTCCTGCTGCTGTGCTGCCTGCGGAGCGCCGGTTACAGCGCGCCGAACCCGACCCTGCGGGTCGCGGGCTCGCCGAGCTCCACGTAGGCGATGCGGTCGGCAGGCACCAGGACCTTGCGGCCCTTGTCGTCCGTGAGGCTGAGCAGCTGCGCCTTGCCGGCCAGCGCGTCGGCAACCGAGCGCTCGACCTCCTCGGCGGACTGCCCGCTCTCCAGAACGATCTCCCGGGGTGCGTGCTGAACCCCGATCTTGACCTCCACGGCTATGTCCCTCCGACGGTCGTGCGGTGCGCGGTCAGCCGCGCCGTACGCAGCACACATTAGCCGGGCCGGGCGGCCGGCAGGACGTCAGCACCGCACGCCCGCAGCGAACACCGCTCAGGACCGGGTCAGCTCTGGTCGCTGCCGTGCAGCGGGAAGCCCGCGATGCCGCGCCAGGCCAGCGAGGTGAGCAGCTGCACCGCGGTGTCGCGCGGGATGCCGGACTCGCTGGAGAGCCAGTACCTGGCCACCACCTGGGAGACGCCGCCCAGGCCCACGGCCAGCAGCATCGACTCGTCCTTGGAGAGCCCGGTGTCCCCGGCGATGACGTCCGAGATCGCCTCGGCGCACTGGAGCGACACCCGGTCCACGCGCTCGCGCACCGCGGGCTCGTTCGTCAGGTCGGACTCGAAGACCAGGCGGAACGCGCCGCCCTCGTCCTGGACGTACGCGAAGTAGGCGTCCATCGTCGCCGCCACGCGCTGTTTGTTGTCCGTGGTCGACGCCAGTGCCGTACGGACCGCCTGGAGCAGCGACTCGCAGTGCTGGTCAAGCAGGGCCAGATAGAGATCGAGCTTGCCCGGGAAGTGCTGGTAGAGCACGGGCTTGCTGACACCGGCACGCTCGGCGATGTCGTCCATCGCCGCAGAGTGGTAGCCCTGCGCGACGAACACCTCCTGGGCAGCGCCCAGCAGCTGATTCCGTCGTGCGCGGCGCGGCAGCCGCGTACCCCGCGGACGCGCTGCCTCGGTCTGCTCGATGGCTGTCACGCCGCCTCCCAATGATTGAACAAGCTCAGTTGAACAAGCACACGCTGGTGCGTCGCTGCCCGCCATCGTACTTTTGGGTAACCCGGCTGTGTGTGGTGCGGACGCAGAATTTCATGGACCGGACAGCTGGGGAAGCGCTTTCAGCGGTAGTCGTCCTCGTCGACGGGGACCACCCGGGCCTGTTCCGTGGCGTCCGCCTCGTTGGCCTTCGCCGGATCGATGCCGGTCAGCGGGTCGTCCTCCTGCGGTGTGAGGTCCTTGCGCTGCTCCGCGCTGTCGGCCGGATCGGCCTCCGCGTCCCCGGCGTCCCCGGCGTCCCCGGGGTTCTCGGGCACCGCGGGGTCCTCGGTACCGGCATCGCTGTGTCGGGGGTCCGTGCTGTCGCTCGGTTCGGTCGGCATAGTCGCTTCCCTTCCCTCTCTACCGAGAGTAGGAGCCCGCGCCCCGGAGCGCGATGTGTCTGTGACAGCGAACACACGGATACCCGCGTGATCGTCTCGTAACATCGCCTTATGTCTTCGACCGAGCTGCCGGGAATCGCGGCCGCCACTCCGGCCACCGGAGCGAGCGCCGTACGGATCGCGGAGGGAGAGGAACTGCGGACCGTCACGCTTCCCGGGCTGACGCTGGCCCTGCGCTCCCGGCCCCCGGCGCGGCCCGGGCTGCCGCCCGCGTTCTACGTGCACGGGCTCGGCGGCTCCTCGCAGAACTGGTCGGCGCTGATGCCCCTTCTCGACGACGTCGTGGAGAGCGAGGCGCTCGACCTGCCCGGTTTCGGCGACTCACCGCCGCCCGACGACGGGAACTACTCGGTCACCGGTCACGCCCGCGCGGTCATCCGGGTGCTCGACGCGAGCGGCCGCGGCCCGGTCCACCTCTTCGGGAACTCGCTGGGCGGCGCCGTCACCACCAGGGTCGCCGCGCTCCGCCCCGATCTGGTGCGCACCCTCACCCTGATCTCACCGGCACTGCCCGATCTGCGCGTACAGCGCACGGCCGCGCCCACCGCGCTGCTCGCGGTGCCCGGTGTCGCCGGGCTCTTCCAGCGGCTCACCAGGGACTGGACACCCGAGATGCGCACCCGCGGCATGCTCGGCCTCTGTTACGGCGACCCGTCGCGCGTCAGCGAGGAGGGGGTGCGCAACGCGGTCGACGAGATGCGGCGCCGCCTTGAACTGCCGTATTTCTGGGATGCCATGACCCGGTCGGCACGGGGCATCGTCGATGCGTACACACTGGGCGGGCAGCACGGGCTCTGGCGTCAGGCACAGCGGGTGCTGGCCCCTACGCTGCTGGTGTACGGGGTCAGGGACCAGCTCGTCTCGTACCGTATGGCCCGCAAGGCGGCAGCCGCGTTCCGCGGTTCCCGGCTGCTGTCGCTGCCCGATGCCGGGCATGTGGCGATGATGGAGTACCCGGAGCTGGTCGCGACCGCCTTCCGGGAGTTGCTGGACGACAACAAGTCGCGGGACGACAACGACACCAGTGGGAGCTGATCCGGGGAGTGGGACGTCACAGCCGTCGGGAGGGTGCGCCTCGGGGCGTGGAGGACACCTCGGGCGATAACGCCGGCAGCGGCGCGGACACCGGGACCCAGGCACGTGCCGAGGCCGGAACCGGTCGCCGCAGGCGGACCGCGGCCGAGGCGGCGGCGCCGCAGGTACCACAGGCGCCACGGACATCACAGGCGCCACAGACATCACAGGTGCGCGGCGGTCACCCCCAGCAGTCCGAGGGGGGTACACCGGGGCCCGAGCGGTACGGGTCCTGGCAGGGCGTCGGGCGTGGGCCCCAAGTGCCCGGCCCGCGCAAGGAGTTCGTGGATGCCTTCACCGATCTGCCCGCCCGGGGTCCCGGCTGTGCCGTCAGCTCGGGCACGCTGAGCGCCTCGGACACCGCGGAAGCGGAAACCGCGGCTCCCGCCGGTGGTGCCGATACCGGTGGCGCCGGTACCGGCAGTGCCGGAACCGGCGGCGCCGCGACCGGTGGTTCCGGCGCCGGTCAGGGCGGCAAGGGCGGTACGGACGACGCGGACAGCACGGGCAGTACGGGCAGTGCGGCGGGCAAGGGCGGCCGGGGCCGTACCTTCGCCGGGATCGGCGCCGCTGCCGTGATCACCGTCCTCGCGGTCGTGGTCGCGGGCCAGGTCGTCGGCGGAGGCGGCAGCCACCACGACGCCGACGCCGCGGGCGCGGCCAAGCGGGGGACCGGTGCGGGGGCCGCATCGCGCGACGGCAAGCGGGTGACGCCGAAGGCCGCGCCGGTGCCGCTGACCTACACGCAGAAAATGTCCAAGCTCTATCCGCTCGCCCCGAAACTCAAGGCGTCCGGTGATTTCTCCGTGGTGCCGGGATCGGCCAAGGCGCCCGGCCACGGCACCAAATACCGCTACCGGGTGGATATCGAGAAGGGAATGGGGCTCGACGGCGCGCTGTTCGCCGACGCGGTCCAGAAGACCCTGAACGACAAACGGAGTTGGGCGCACAACGGCGCCAAGACCTTTGAGCGTATTTCGTCCGGGCACCCGGATTTCGTGATTACGCTGGCAAGCCCCGTCACCACCGCGAACTGGTGCGCCAAATCCGGTCTCGACACGCTCGAAGAGAATGTGTCCTGCGATTCGGCGGCCACCGACCGCGTCATGATCAATGCCTACCGCTGGGCCCAGGGATCGCCCACCTACGGGGACAGCAAGATCTATCCGTACCGGCAGATGCTGATCAACCACGAGGTGGGCCACCGGCTCGGCCACAACCATGTGAGCTGCCGCACCCCGGGCGCCCTCGCGCCGGTCATGCAGCAGCAGACCAAGTCGCTGGACATCGACGGGATCAAATGCAGGGCCAACCCCTGGGTCTATCCCGAGGGGTGAGACGGCTGTCTCGTTCCGGCGTCCACCCACGTTGACATCGGTCGGCGGGTCGTTCATATTTCTCGGCATGCCGCGCTGCCCCGAGTTCTCCGATCACACCGCCTTTGAGCTGGTGCTGTTCGGCGTGACCGGGCACTGCGTCGCCGACATTCTCTGTAGCTGACCCGCCTGCCCCGGCGTGTGCCGTCTGTTTCTCCCTGCCGCGCCCGGGCCTCTCCCACCCGCAGGCGCGGCATTTCCGTTTTCCCCGGTGCTCCCTTCCGGCGCTGCTGCCTGCGCGGACCTCTGTCACATTCCGCGTACAGCACACCGAGAGGTGCCTTTCCGATGCGTCATCTGTCCCCACGCACAGCGTCCGTGGCGGCCGCGAGTCTGGTTCTGGCCCTGGGCGCTGCCGCCTGCGCCGGGCCCAAGGACAGCGGCAGCGCCACGTCCGGAGCCCACGGCAAGCCCAGCAAGGGCGGCAAGCTCACCGTCCTCAACAGCCAGCCGCAGACGGACTTCGACCCCGCGCGCCTCTACACATCGGGCGGCGGCAACGTCCCCTCGCTGGTCTTCCGTACGCTCACCACCCGCCACCGCGCCGACGGCGCCGCAGGTACGAAGGTCGTCCCCGACCTCGCGACCGACACCGGCAGACCCAGCAAGGACGCCACCGTCTGGACGTACACCCTCAAGAAGGGGCTGCGGTACGAGGACGGCACCCCCATCACATCCGCCGACATCAAGTACGGCATCGAGCGGTCCTTCGCCGCCGAGCTGTCCGGCGGGGCGCCCTATCTGCGCGACTGGCTCATCGGCGGCGCCCAGTACCAGGGCCCGTACAAGGCCGGGGCCGACGGCAAGAAGGGCAAGGGCCTCGACTCCATCGTGACGCCCGACGCCCGGACCATCGTCTTCCATCTCAACAAGCCCGAGGGGGAGTTCCCCTATCTGGCCACACAGACCCAGACGACCCCGGTGCCGAAGGCCAAGGACACCGGCACCAAGTACGAGGAGCACCCGCTCTCGTCGGGCCCGTACAAGGTCGTCAAGAACGAGAACGACGGCGAGCGGATCACCCTCGCACGCAACACCCAGTGGTCGGCGAAGACCGACAGCGAACGCAAGGCGTACCCCGACACCATCGACGTACGCTCCGGGCTCGACTCCTCGGTCATCAACCAGCGGCTCGCCAGCTCCCAGGGCGCGGACGCCGCCGCCGTGACCACCGACACCAACCTCGGCCCGGCCGAACTGGCCAAGGTCACCGGCGACAAGAAGCTCGCCTCGCGCGTCGGCACCGGGCACTTCGGCTACACCAACTACCTGGCCTTCAACCCGAAGGTGAAGCCCTTCGACAACCCGAAGGTGCGCCAGGCCGTCGCCTATGCCGTCGACCGCTCATCGGTGATCAACGCGGCGGGCGGATCCGCGCTCGCCGAGCCCGCCACCACCTTCCTGCCCAACCAGAAGTCCTTCGGCTACACGCCCTACGACGACTTCCCGGCCGGCAGCACGGGCAACGCGGCCAAGGCCAGGGCACTCCTGAAGCAGGCCGGTTACGCCCACGGCCTGACCATCACCCTGACGCACTCCAACGCCAAGGACTTCGAGACCAGCCCGGAGATCGCCACCGCCGTGCAGGAATCCCTGAAGAAGGCGGGCATCACCGTCAAGCTCCAGGGCCTCGAGGACAACGACTACAAGGACAAGACCAAGAACGCGAAGACCGAGCCGGGCCTCTTCCTCGCCCACTGGGGCGCCGACTGGCCCTCCGGCGGGCCCTTCCTCGCCCCGATCTTCGACGGCCGCCAGATCGTCAAGGGCGGCGCCAACTTCAACTCCGGTTTCCTGAACGACCCTTCGGTCAACAAGGAGATCGACGCGATCAACAAGCTCACCGACCTGGACGCGGCGGCCCGCCGCTGGGGCGCGCTCGACAAGAAGATCGGCGCGCAGGCGCTGACCGTGCCGCTCTTCCACCCGGTCTACCAGCGGCTCTACGGCGAGGACATCAAGAACGTCGTCATCAGCGACTGGACCGGTGTGCTCGACATCTCACAGGTAGCGGTCAAGTAACCATGTCGGAAGCCTTGTCGGCCGACGGAGCGGGGGCCGTGCTCACGGCCCCCGCGTCCGGGGCCCGTCAGTTCTGGCGGCGGCTGCGCGGACAGCGCGCCGCCACCGTGGCGGCCGTCGTGGTCGCCCTGCTCATCCTGGTCGCGCTCGCCGCGCCCCTGCTCACCGCGCTGGAGGGCCAGGACCCCAACGTCTACCACCCGGCGCTCATCGACTCGGCGCGCGGCGGCGTACCCGTCGGGCCGCTCGGCGGTATGAGCGCCGACCACTGGCTCGGGATCGAACCGCAGACCGGCCGCGACCTCTTCGCCCGGCTGGTCTACGGGGCCCGGGTCTCGCTCTCCGTCGCGTTCGCCGCGACCCTCGTCCAGGTGCTGCTCGGGGTCGCCTTCGGAGTCGCCGCCGGGCTCGGCAACAAGCTCGTCGACAACGTCCTGAGCCGGATCACCGACGTGGTCGTGGCGATGCCGCTGATGGTGCTCTCGCTCGCGCTGATGGCGATCGTCCCCGACACCTTCCCGCGCCCGGTGCTGGTGGCACTCGTCATCGGCCTCATCGGCTGGGGCGGCACGGCGAAGATCGTCCGGGCCGCGACACTGAGCCTCAAGTCGCTCGACCATGTCGCGGCGGCCCGGCTCAGCGGCTGGAACCAGTGGCAGATCGCCCGCCGCGAACTGCTGCCGTCGCTCGCCGCGCCCGTCATCACGTACGCCGCGCTGCTCTTCCCCTCCAACATCTCGGCCGAGGCCGCGCTGTCCTTCCTCGGCGTCGGCGTCAAACCGCCCACCCCGTCCTGGGGACAGATGCTCACATCGGCCGACGTCTGGTACCAGGCCGCGCCGCAGTATCTGCTGCTCCCCGCCGGGATGCTCTTCCTCACCGTCGTCTCGCTGACGGTGCTCGGCGACGGAGTCCGGACCGCACTCGACCCGCGCGCCGCGTCCCGGCTGCGCATCGGCACCGGACGCAAGCGCGAGAAGGAGGCCGCCGCGTGAACATGGCCGGCTTCCTGCTGCGGCGCCTCGTCGGCGCCGCCGTCACCCTCCTCGCGATCTCCGTGATCATCTACGTGGTCTTCTATGTCGCACCGGGCAACGTCGCCCAGATCACCTGCGGACCACGCTGCTCACCGGTCCAGGTCCACCAGGTCAGCGAGCAGCTGCACCTCGGAGACCCCCTGTATGTGCAGTACGGCCACTTCCTCCAGGGCGTCTTCGCCGGCCGGGACTTCTCCACCGGCACCTCGGTGCTGCACTGCCACGCGCCCTGCCTCGGCCTCTCGTACCGCACCGACCAGCAGGTCACCCAGCTGATCCTCACCAAGCTGCCGGTCACCGCCTCGCTCACGCTCGGCGCGATGGTGATGTGGCTGATCCTCGGGGTCGGCACCGGAGTGCTCTCCGCCTGGCGGCGCGGCCGCCCCACCGAGCGCCTGCTCACCGGGATCACCCTGGCCGGTACCGCGACACCCGTCTTCGTCATCGGTCTGGTGCTGATGATCGTGGTGTGCGGGACGCTGGGCTGGCTGCCGTATCCGCAGTACGTACCGTTCTCCGACGACCCGCAGCAGTGGGCGTGGAATTTGCTGCTGCCCTGGCTCTCGCTCGCCCTGATCGAGTCGGCCAAGTACGCCCGGCTGACCCGGGCCTCGATGCTGGAGACGCTGGCCGACGACCACGTGCGGACCTTCCGCGCGTACGGCGTCGGTGAGCGCCGCATCATCGGACGGCACGCGCTGCGCGGGGCGCTCGCCCCGGTCATCGCGCTGAACGCCAATGACTTCGGCTCGATGTTCGGCGGCGCCGTACTCACCGAGTCGCTCTTCGGCATCCCCGGCATCGGGCGTGAACTCGTCCACGCGGTCAATGTGGTCGACCTGCCGGTGGTGGTCGGCATGGTGCTGGTCACCGGCTTCTTCGTGGTGCTCGCCAACGCCGCGGCGGACGTGCTGTACGCGGTGGCCGACCGGAGGGTGGTCCTGTCATGAGCCTGGTCGATGTCAGGGACCTCGCGGTCACCTTCGACGGATCCGTACGGGCCGTCGACGGCCTGTCGTTCACGCTGGAGGCGGGCGGCGCACTCGGCGTCGTCGGCGAATCAGGATCGGGCAAGAGCGCGTCTGCCTCCGCCCTGCTCGGGCTGCACCGGGGGACCGGTGCGCGGGTCACCGGGTCGGTGACGGTGGCCGGGGTGGATGTGCAGGCCGCGTCCGACGCGCAGCTGCGCGGGCTGCGCGGCGGTGAGGCAGCGATGGTCTTCCAGGACCCGCTCTCCTCGCTCGACCCGTACTACGCGATCGGCGACCAGATCGCCGAGGTGTACCGGGTCCATGTGAAGACCTCCCGCAGGGCCGGGAGGGCGCGGGCGGTCGAGGTGCTCGACCGGGTGGGCATCCCGGACGCCGCCCGGCGCGCCAGGGCACGGCCGCACGAGTTCAGCGGCGGGATGCGCCAGCGGGCGCTGATCGCGATGGCGCTGGCCTGCGAGCCGCAGCTGCTGATCGCGGACGAGCCGACGACCGCGCTGGACGTCACCGTGCAGGCGCAGATCCTCGATCTGCTGCACGGGCTGCGGCAGGAGACCGGGATGGGGCTGCTGCTGGTCACCCATGACGTGGGGGTCGCGGCGGAGTCGGTGGACGAGGTACTGGTGATGAAGGAGGGGCGGGCGGTGGAGCGGGGGTCCGTGTCCGGCGTGCTCGGCTCACCGCGCGAGCCGTACACCAGGGCGCTGCTCGCCGCGGTGCCGAGGGTGGAGACCGGGCGGGCGGAGGTCCGGCGGGCGGAGGCCGGGCGTACGAGGGCCGGAAGCGGGGCGGCCTCGCGCACGGAGACTCCGCTCAAGGGGGCCCGGCCTGCCGGTGCTCCGCCCGTGGGTGCCCTGCACACGGGCGCTCCGGAGCGGATCGCCGTCGCGGGCCTGCCGGAGCGGCCGGCCCCCGGTGCCGGGGGCGCTCCGCTGGTCGAAGCCGTCGATCTCCGGCGGGTGTTCGGCCGGGGAAGGGCCGCGTTCGCGGCGGTCGACGGGGTGTCCCTGACCGTCCACCGGGGCGAGACCCTCGGCATCGTCGGCGAGAGCGGCAGCGGCAAGACCACGCTCGGGCGGATGCTCGTCGGGCTCCTCGACCCCACATCAGGTCGTCTGCACCGCGCCGCCCGGGTGCAGATGGTCTTCCAGGACCCGGTGTCCTCGCTCAACCCCCGGCGTTCCGTGGGGGAGTCCGTCGCGGACCCGCTGCGGGCGCGCGGCGACCGGGACGAGTCGCTGATCCGCGACCGGGTCCGGGACCTGCTGGGCCGGGTCGGTCTCGACGCGGCCCAGTACGACCGCTATCCGCACGAGTTCAGCGGTGGCCAGCGCCAGCGGATCGGCATCGCGCGGGCGCTCGCCGCCGAGCCGGAGCTGATCGTCTGCGACGAGGCGGTCTCCGCGCTCGATGTGACGACACAGGCTCAAGTCACCGCCCTGCTCGCCGAGTTGCAGCGGGAGCTGGGGCTCGCCCTGGTCTTCGTCGCCCACGACCTCGCCGTGGTGCGGCAGGTCAGCGACCGGGTCGCGGTGATGCGGCAGGGCCGGATCGTCGAGGAGGGCGACGCGGACACCGTGTACGGAGCCCCGCAGGACCCGTACACCAAGCAGCTGCTGGCCGCCGTCCCCACGCTCGACCCGGTGCTCGCCGCGGTGCGCCGCGCGGCCCGTAAGGAGTCGGCTGTGGTCTGAACCGGCACCACCCCGAGTAACGGAAAGGCACCGTAGCGCCACAGAACGCTACCGGTGGGAGAAAGTTACGACGGTTCACCCCTTCTGGTGGCGCGATGGACAACCGTCCATCGCGCCACCTCTCTGTCCGCTTACGGTCGTCCCGCTGCGAGTCGCCGTCACCGACGGCGACTGCCTGAAGGGAGACCGGGGGTGTGCTCGTGCGGACAGGACTGCTTACGGACGGTGGTTATCCGTATGCGACAGGTGAGTCGCGGCTCTGGTGCGACCGGCTGGTGCGCGGTCTCGACCAGCACGAGTTCGATGTCTACGCCCTGAGCCGCAGCGCGCAGCAGGAGGCGGCGGGCCGGGTGGAACTGCCGCCCCAGGTGCGCCGGGTGCGCACCGCGCCGCTGTGGACCGCGCCGGTGGCGGGCCGTCGGTACGGGCGTCGCGACCGGCGCCGCTTCGCCGGGCACTTCGGTGACCTGGCGACCGCGGTCTGCGGCGGCGGGCCGGGCTTCGCGGCCGGTCTCTACGGTCTGGCCGAGCTGGCGAGGGAGCGCGGCGGATTGCGGACGGCGCTCCGCTCCGAGACCGCCCTCCGCGCCCTGGAGTCCGCCTGCCGTGCGCCCGGCGCGAGCCGCACCGTGCAGGCCGCCGGGGTCCCCGACCATCTCGCCTTCGCCGATCTGCTGGAACGCGCGCTGCGGCCGCTCTCCCTCGACTGGTACACCGAGGACGGCCTGGGGTCGGCCGACCTCTGCCATGCCACGGCGGGCGGTACGGCCGCGCTGCCGGGGCTGCTGGCCAAACGCTTCTTCGGGGTGCCGCTGCTGGTCACCGAGTACGGGGTCCAGCTCCGCTCGCACTTCCTCGCGGGCGGCGACCGGAGCGCGCCGGTACGGGCGCTGCTCGCCGCCTTCCACCGGGCGCTCGCGGCCGAGGTGTACGGGCAGGCCGCGGTGATCACGCCCGGCAATACGCACGCCCGCCGCTGGCAGGAGAAGTGCGGCGCCGACCCGGCGAAACTGCGCACGGTCTACCCCGGCATGGAGGCCGACCGCTTCGCCGCTGTGGGGGAGGGCGCGGACACGGGCGATCCGGAGACCCTGGTGTGGGTCGGACGCATCGAGCCGGCCAAGGATCTGATCTCGCTGCTGCACTCCTTCGCCGATGTGCGCAGGGAGCGGCCGGGCGCGGTGCTGCGGATCGTCGGTGCGCCGGCCGACGGCCCCGAGGGTGTGGCCTATCTCGCCCACTGCCGGGCGCTGGCCGCGCAGTTGTTCCCGGACGAGGCCGCCGGGGCGCACGCCGTCGGCTCCAACCCGGTGTCCTTCGACGACATCGGCGGCCCGGAGACCCCGGACCTCGCCGATGCCTACGCGGGGGGAGCGGTCGTCGTCCTCTCCAGCGTGGTGGAGGGGTTTCCGGTGAGTCTGGTGGAGGCGATGTTCTGCGGCCGGGCGACGGTCTCGACGGATGTCGGGGCCGTGGTCGAAGTCATCGGTGGTACGGGGCTCGTGGTGCCGCCGCGCAATCCCCGGGCGCTGGCCGATGCCTGCCTCGCGCTGTTGCGCGACCCCGCGCGCCGGGAGCGGCTGGGGGCGGCGGCGCGTGCGCGGGCGCTCGAACTCTTCACGGTCCAGCAGAATCTGACGGCATTTCACGGCATTTACCTCGACCTGATCTCGCACTGCCCGGTCCGGCGTGCGCCGGAGCACGACACCGGGGAGCCCCGGCCCTTCGCACATCCGGCGGAGTC
>NZ_JAAGLN010000180.1 GCF_010548145.1 Streptomyces sp. SID10853 | reverse complement strand
CACGGGCCGGACGGCGCGCTGGATTCGGCTGTCCGTCCGGGGCAGCTGGCGCTTCGGCCCGGGCCTGCCTCCCGAGTACCCCGCCGGGCGGCCGACCGTCCGGGCGGCACCCGTGCCGCCGCCGGGCGCGGGCGGGTCGTCCCGGAACAGCAGATGAACCGGGATCTCGGTAGTGGCCTCATTCATGATCACCGCGGTCCTGCGGAGGGTCGGACGGCCCTGCGCGGGACCTCCGAACCAGGTCTGCTCGGTCCGCTCGGCGGAATCGGCCGCCACCGCCCCCACCGGACCGTCGTCCCGGCCACCCGCTCCTGCGGCTCCGGCAGTTCCAGCGGCTCCGGCGACTCCGGCGACTCCGGCAGCTCCGGCCAGTCCCTCCGCACCGGCCAGTCCGTCCGCACCGGCCCGCCCTGCCGCTCCAGCCCGTCCGTCCAACCCGTCCAACCCGTCCACCCCGTCCGGTCGGTCCGCTCGGTCCGGCCCCTCCGGCCCCTCCGGCCCCTCCAGTCCGTCCAGTCCGTCCGGCCCCCTGAGCTCGGCGTGTCCGCCGGCTGCTGCTGTCGTCTCGGTCATGCGAAGAGTCGCCTCCATGTCTCGGGGCCGGGATATCCGTCGGCCGCCGCGCCGGTCCATCCCTGGGCCCGCTGAAACGCCTGGACATTGCGTCGGTCCGCCTCTGACCACCGGGGTCCGGGACCGGTCGTGTAGTACTTGCCGAAGCCCTTCTTCACCAGCTGCTTGCCGAGCTGCTCCACGTGGGCGCTGGACCGCCCCGGCCTGAAGAACGCGGCACCAGGAAAGGCAGCGGCACTCGGCGCACCGCCGGCGGGCCTGGCCGGGCCGCTCGTGCCGGCGGGCCGGGCCGCGCCACCAGCAGCGCCGGTAGCTCCAGTGGTACTGGCCTGACTGACCGAACCGGCCTTGTCCGCAGCGCCCTTGACCCCACCGGGCTTCACCGCCCCACCGCCCCCAGCGGCAGCCGCAGGAGCGGCCCCGGCATGGGCACTGGCGGCGGCACCGGCAGCGGCCCCGCCAGTGGCAGCGGCGCCGGCAGCAGCGCCCTTCCCCGCCGCCGGGATGTTCTTGCCGCCGCCCTTCACCAGCAGGCTCCAGGTGGTGGGTCCCGGCAGCCCGTCCGCGTCGGAGCCGGTCCAGCCCTGCGCCCGCTGGAACGCCTGGGTGGCATTGCGGTCGGCGTCACCCCAGGCCGGACCGGGCCCCTGCCGGTAGAAACGGCCGCCGCCACGTGCGACGAGCATCCGGCCGAGCCGGGTCACGTTCGCGTTCTTCGCGCCCTTGCCGAAGGACTTCTTCCCGGGGAAGGCGGTGGCAGACTGCGAGCCACCGGTCCCCGTCTTCAGCCCCTTGTAGCGGTAGGGCACGTAGCGGCTGGAGTTGGACCAGTAGGCGTACGGGGTCGACTGCACCCGGGTGTGCGGCTGCGTCTGCTCGTACGCCAGGTAGTAGGTGTGGGCGGAGTTGGTCCAGCCGCCGAAGATCGTGACGTGGGAGCCCTTGTTGGGGTTCGCCGGGTTGTGGAACAGCAGGATGTCGCCGGGCTGGAGATCGCCCTTGTCTATCCGCACCCCGTACTGGGCCAGGTTTCCCGTCCATTCGCTGCCGTCCAGCCCCCAGGCCATCGAGACGAAGCCCGAGCAGTCCTGCCGGTACCCGTCCGTCCAGTTCTTGTCCATGCGGTACGGGACCTTGGCCCCCACCCACTTCTTGGCGCGGCTGATGATCGCCGCCCGGGTGGTGGCGGGCAGTTTCGTGGGGGCGACGGGCGCTGCGGCCGGTTCCTGCCCCTGCCCGCCGCCCTGGCCGCCGGGGCCCGGGACGGCTGCCGCCGCCGTTCCCCCGCCGAGTACCACCCCGGCCGCGGTCGCCAGCACCAGCGCGCGCCGTGCGCCGTGGGCCGCCGGGTGCCCTCCCTCCCGCAGCGAGAGGGTGTGGGAGCCCGAGCGGCGCCACTCGGCACACCCCGCACATCCGCAGTCGCTCGCCGGTTCGTACTCCTCGAAGACCGGAACCGTCATACGTGTCCCCTCCGCGTCGTTGACGTTGCGCACAGGCGCATCTGCACGATCGTCAGCTTCGCAACTGAGCGGACACATCGCATTTTGACGGAATGAATGGGGAGAAAACGAACATATGGCCCACCGCAAGGTTCGGAGCACCGGTGCCGGTCCGGTAAAGTTCTCCAGGTCAGCAGGCGCCGCTAGCTCAGTTGGTTAGAGCAGCTGACTCTTAATCAGCGGGTCCGGGGTTCGAGTCCCTGGCGGCGCACGCGAGACCGAAGCCCCCCACCTCACCGTGGGGGGCTTCAGTCGTTCCCTCGCCGCTCTCCCCCGCACCCGGCGCCCGGCCCCGCACCCCGGGGCGGCTCCATCTCACGTACAGGAAAAGGGAGTTGCGGCCGGACGCCACCTGGCGGCGCACCCCCGCGCCACCGCCCGCAGCGCACAGCAGACCGGAGGGGCGCCCGGTCAGGCGCCCCTCCGGTGAATCCCCGCGGTGGACCGGGCGGGTCCGGCAAAATAATGCGGCCGAGTAGATCAAACAGGTCACGGAGGCCGGACGGGCCGGACGGAGCCGGCCCCGCACCGCCGCCCGCTCACGCCTTGGGCACACCCGTGAGGTAGGCCGAGACGACCACATTCGCGCTGTAGGCCCGGGTCGTGCGGTCGAACGAGCCGCCGCAGGTGATCAGCCGCAGCTCCGCCCGGCCCTTCACCCGCTCCCCGTAGACCTTCTTCGCGTTGAAGTGGCTGCGCTGGAAGACCTGGACGTCGTCGATGGTGAACTCGCTGACCGTGCCGTCGGAGCCCGTCACCCGCACCTTCTCGCCCGGCCGGACCGCGCTCAGGCCGTAGAAGACCGCTTTCCTGGTGTTCGTGTCGACATGGCCGACGAGCAGGGCGGCCCCGGCGGCCCCGGGACGGGCACCGCCGCCGAACCAGCCGACCTCGTCCGGTGCCGCGAACGGCGGCGGGTCGACCGCGCCGTGGGAGTCGAGCCCGCGGGGCACGATCGGGGCGTTGATCCCCACCGAGGGGATCTGCACCCGCTGCGGCCGCACGCCCGTGAGCGGGTCGTGGGCCGGTGGCAGCGTGACGCCGAGCGGGCGGCCCACCGCGGCCACATCGCCGGTCTTCGGCCCCGAGCTGCCCTCGGGGCCTTCGGTGATCTGGCGGCCCCAGAGCCACAGCCCGAGCAGCAGGACGGCCCAGGCGACCCCGGTCAGCAGCCGTCCGCTGCCCGATGACGAGCCCTCGGAAGACATGTCAGTTGCTGCGCCGGCGCCGGACGCTGCGACCGGCCACTGCTACGGCGGCGATGCCCGCGAGCACCAGGCCGACGACGGTGTGCCCGGAGCCCGGGGCCGATTCCCGGTCGGCCATCGTGGCCGTGGCGCCGCCACCCGCGTGGACGGGGGCGGTCGGGGTGACCAGCGGCGTGGGGCGGTGGTGGCCGCCCTCCCGGACCACGGTGATCGTGCCGGTGACGGTGGTGCGCCCGCACTTGACCTGGACCGTGTAGTCCTTGGCCTGGGCGTCGGTACGGATCCGCGCCTCGGCGTACATGGAGCCGCGGTCGGCCGCGGGTGAGAACTGGGCCTGCGAGTCGAAGGCGTCGGACCTGCCGTACGGCTTGCCGCTCGTGCAGCTCACTCTGAGGTCCACCTCCTCGCCGGGGGCGATGACGGACGGGCTGACCGTGACCGTCCCCGAGGTCCCTTCGGCCGGGGCCGCGATCGCGGCTGCGGGGAAGAGGGCAGTCGCGGCCGCCGCTGCGGCACAGAGAGTGACGGATATCAGACGCATGGTGAACCTCCTGTTACGAAGGTTGCCGCCTCCCGGACCATCCCGCATCCCGGGAAGCCGCACATACGTCCGAAGGTGGCGCGGCTGTCGGTACGCCCGTCGGTACGGCTGCCGGAGGCAGCCCATTCCGGCCACCCGACCGGCGTGAATAGGATGGCCGCCTCGGAGCCCCCGTACCCTTCGGATCTCCGGTGACCATCACACCGAGCCGCCAGGAGCCAGCCCGCATGACAGAGCGCAAGCCCATCGAATCGTGGCTCACGGACATGGATGGCGTACTGATGCACGAGGGCGTTCCCGTGCCGGGAGCCGACGCCTTCATCAAGAAGCTGCGGGACACCGGCAAGCCGTTCCTCGTGCTCACCAACAACTCGATCTACACCCCGCGCGATCTGCACGCCCGGCTGCAGCGGATCGGCCTCGAAGTGCCGGTGCAGAACATCTGGACCTCCGCCCTCGCGACCGCCAAGTTCCTCGACAACCAGCACCCGGGCGGCACCGCGTACGTCATCGGCGAGGCCGGGCTGACCACGGCCCTGCACGACGCCGGATACATCCTGACGGACGCCGACCCGGACTTCGTGATCCTCGGGGAGACCAGGACCTACTCGTTCGAGGCGCTGACCAGGGCCATCCGGCTGATCAACAACGGCGCCCGCTTCATCGCCACCAACCCCGACAACACCGGCCCTTCGCCGGAGGGCGCCCTGCCCGCGACGGGCTCGGTGGCCGCCCTGATCACCAAGGCGACCGGCAAGGACCCGTACTTCGTGGGCAAGCCCAACCCGCTGATGATGCGCACCGGGCTCAACGCGATCGGCGCCCACTCCGAGAGCTCCGCGATGATCGGCGACCGGATGGACACCGACGTACTGGCGGGTCTCGAGGCCGGGATGGAGACCTTCCTGGTGCTCACCGGCCTGACGAACAAGGAGGACGTCGGCCGCTACCCGTACCGGCCGACGACGGTCGTGGACTCCATCGCCGACCTGGTCGACCTCATCTGACCCGGACCCGCCGCCGGGGGCGCCGGACGCACCACCGCGTGCCGCCGGACGCCCCCGGCCCGCGTCACCCCGCGGTGACGCCGACCCCGTCGACCGTCCAGAACCAGTTGTTGCCCCCGGTGTAGCGGAACCGCACCTGGGCGCTGGTGGCCCCGGCCGGGACCTGGAGCGTGAGGTTCTCGACGCGGGACGAGGTGTCCGCGGTGTACGTCCGTACGCTGACCGGGGCCGCGCCGTCGTAGCTGACCAGCACCTCGCCGCGCTGCGGGGCCTCCTGGCGGTAGTACGTCGTGTACGTGAGGGTCGCCTGGCGTCCGCCGCGCACCGGGTAGGCCGGGCTGATCAGGGTCGAGTCGAAGGTCCCCGTGAAGGACTTGTCCGACCACTCGTCGCCGTCGGCGACCGCGAAGACGCCGCGCGCCCGGACGTTGGACTCGCGCTGCTGGTCGGGCTCGGCCTTCGTCCAGAACTCGTCGGTCGTGAAGGACCAGCCGCGCCACTCGGTGACCCCGCCGGTGCCCATCGCGGAGTTGTCGACCGACCAGCCGGGCGGCGGTGTGTGCGTGAAGCCGATGACGCCGGCCCCGATGCCGCTCTCGTCGACCGGCCCGGTCAGCCGGGGGCGCAGCGCGTCGAACGCGTCGTCGCCCGGCTGCTGGAGCGGCCTGCCGTCGAGGCCCCAGGCGGGGTCGATGGCGATACCGAGGTGGGCGAGCGCGGAGGCGGCGACGTCCGGCATCCGGATGTCGTACCGCGTGGAGCCGGCGCTGATCCCGGCGCCCCGCGCTATCAGGAAGGTCTGGCGCTCCTGCCAGCTGGAGCCGCCGTGGCCGCCGGGGTCGGTGTGGCCGTGGTCGGCGGTGACCATGATCAGCCAGTTCTCCGACGCGTACGTCGCGCGGGACTCGATCGCGGCGACGAACTGTCCGACCGAGGTGTCCACCGCGTGGATCGCGTCCAGGTACTCCTGGCTTGCGGCGCCGTGTTCGTGGCCCGCCTCGTCCACGCCGTCGAGCTGGACGAAGTGCGCGTCCGAGTCGCCGGTGGCGAGTTCGCTGACGAGCCGTGAGGTGGTGCCGGTGTCGTACTCGGCGCTCGGGGTGTTGACCCGGGTGTCCACCTTCGGGGAGAAGACCGTGGTGGTGATCGGGTTCCAGGACGCGATGGCGTAGGTGCCGAGCGCGGGCCTGGCGTTCTCGACGCGGGTCAGGAAGTCCGGGTACTGGGCGAAGTTCTGCCCGGCGAAGGTGTTGTCCATGACCTTGTGCTTGTCGGGCCAGACGCCGGTGATGATCGTCGACCAGCCGGGCCCGGAGAGCGTGGGGGCGAAGGGCGCGGCGTACAGCGGGCTGGCCGCGGTCAGCCCTGCCGCCCGCAGCGCCTTGATGTGCGGGGCGTCCGCCACTTCGGTCTTGCTGAGCAGGGTGCCGTCCAGGCCGATGACCAGGACCTTGGGCTTTCTGTCCACGGCGCGGGCGACCTGGGCGAGAGGGCCCGCCGCGACGGCGAGGGAGGCGGCGCCGATGAGGAGGGAGCGGCGCGACAGCTGAGAAGACACGTGATCCTCCGGTGGGGGTGGGGTGTTGCGGACGGTTCGGTTCAACACCCCTGCCGGGCGGGGGCGTTGGCGGGTGGACTAGACCCGTTATCCTTTCGCAATGGACCGCCGACGGCCAGGGGCGTGCGGTGACGTTCTCACCCGCCGCGGCCGGTCGGGCCGGGCGGCGGGGCCGGGGGGTCAGCTGTGGGTGGCGGACTTCCAGTCCTCGACGTACGAGGTGAGGTTCCTGGAGATGTCGTCCCAGTCGGGCGCGAAGACGTCGACGCCCTTCATCAGCGCGCTCAGCGCGGTCGCGTCGGCGTCGGTGGCCTTGATGTCCTGGCGGGACGAGAAGCCGCCGCCGATCTCGCTGACCTGCTTCTGGGCCTGCGCGGCGAGCATGAAGTCCAGCAGCTTCCTGCCGTTCGCTGAGTGCGGCGCCTTGCTGACCAGACCGGCCGCGTACGGCAGCGCGAAGGTGGTCGGCCCGGAGCCGCCGGCCTTCGCGGGGAACCAGATGCCGAGGTCCGGCATGGTCTTGGACTGCGCGTAGTTCATCTGGACGTCCCCGTTGGCGGCCAGGATCTCGCCCTTGTCCACCTTCGGTGCGAGCTTGCCTGTCGAGGCGGACGGGCCGACGTTGTTCGCCTGGAGCTTCCCCAGGTACGCCATGGCCGCCTTCTTGGAGCCGAAGTCGTGCATCGCCTTGATGAGGACGGCGGTGCCGTCTCCCGCGACGCCGGGCGTGGAGTACTGGAGCTTGTTCTTGTACCGGGAGCCGAGCAGCTCGTCCCAGGTGGTGGGGGCGGGCTTCAGCTCCTTCTTGTTGTAGACGAAGCCGAAGTAGTTGTTGACGACCGAGGTCCAGGTGCCGTCGGCCCCCTTGTCGGCGGGCGCGACCTGCGCCGAGCCCTTGGGCGCGTACTTCTGGAGCAGCCCCTTGGTGTCGGCCTGCTGGATGAACGGCGGGAGCGTGACGAGCACGTCGGCCTGGGTGTTGGACTTCTCGCGGACCGCACGCTGCACGATCTCGCCCGAACCGCCCTCCACGTACTTGACCTTGATGCCCGTCCGCTGCTCGAAGTCCTTGAAGACCCGGTCGTACCAGCCGTCGTTGTTCTCGCCCTTGAGGCCGTCGGCGCTGTAGACGGTGACGACCTTGGCGTCGGACGCGGCGGACGAACCGCCGCAGGCGGTGAGGGAGCCCGCGAGGACCAGGGCCCCAGTGACGGCGGCGAGCGGCTTGATGGGGTGGCGCATGGCGTTTCGTGTCTCCTGAAGGTCGGATCGGTCGGTCTGGTTCCGGCGGGAGTTCACCGGGGCTCAGCGGTAGGACGCCCTGGTCCTGATGCGGGAGACCCCGGACAGGACCAGCAGCGTCGCCGCCATGAGGACCACGGCGACCGCCGCGCCCGTGAAGAGCGAGCCCCGGTCGGTGGCCGCGAAGATCTGGACGGGAAGCGGGGTCCAGTCGGGCGGGTAGAGCATCATCGTGGCGCTCAGCTCCCCCATCGACAGGGCGAAGCAGAGCCCGGCCGCCGCGGTGAGGGACGGCAGCAGCAGCGGCAGCCTGACCCGCCACAGGACGTACGAGGGGCGGGCTCCCAGCGAGGCCGCGGCCTGCTCGTACACCGGGTCGAGACGCCGGGTGGCGGCCGCGACCGACTGGTGGGCGAAGGCCGTGACCAGAATGGTGTGCGCGAGGATCACGATCGTCGATGTGCCGTTGAGCAGCACCGGCGGCTTGCTGAACGCCACCAGCACGGCGAGGCCCACGACCACCGACGGCACCGCGACCGGCAGCATGAACAGCGCGTCCATGAAGCGCCGTCCGCGCTTGTTCAGGGCGGCCCCGGCGAGCGCCGCCCAGGTCCCGACCGTCAGCGCGAGCACGCTCGCGCTGACGGCGGTGACCAGGCTCGTGGTCAGGGCCTGCAGGGAGTCCCCGCTGGTGGCGGCCGCGTAATGGCTCACGGTCGCCCCCGAGGGCAGCGCCCCCGACCAGTTGGTGGCGAACGAGGCCAGCAGGATCACCAGGAGCGGCAGGGCGAACAGGGGCAGGAAGAGGGCGAAGAAGAGGACCCAGGTGGTCCACTTGCCCGTACGGCTATGCACCAGCACGGCGGGCCACCATCCGGTAGAGGGAGTAGAGCCCGACGGAGATCGCCACATTGACGACGGCGACCACACACGCGGCCGGGTAGTCGGATTCGAGGATCGCCTTGCCGTACACCAGCATCGGCAGGGTCGTCACGCCCTTGGCGCCGGTGAAGAGCACGATGCCGAACTCGTTGAGACACATCACCAGGACCAGGCTGCCGCCGGCGGCGAGCGCGGGCAGCGCCTCGGGCAGGATGATCCGCCGTACGATCCGGGCCGGGCCCGCCCCCAGCGACGAGGCCACTTCGAGCTGCCCGGTGTCCAGTTGGGAGAAGGCCGCGAGCAGCGGCCGCATCACGAACGGCGTGAAGTAGGTGATCTCCGCGAGGAGTACGCCCCACGGTGTGGTGAGGAACTGGAACGGCCCCTGGCGCGCGCCGGTCACATCCGTCCACGCCCCGTTGGCCATGCCGGCCGAGCCGTACACGAAGAGCAGTGCGAGCGTGATCAGGAAGGACGGGAAGGAGAGGAAGACGTCGATGAACCGGGCGACCGCCTTCCCGCCGGGGAAGGGCACGAAGGCGATCACCAGGGCGAGCGCGAACCCGAGGACGAGACAGCCGATGGTGGAGCCGACGGCCAGCCAGACGGTCGTCGTCAGCGCCTGCCGGAAGGCGTCGGATGCGAAGACCTGGGTGTACGGGGCGACGGACGTGCCACCGGTGTCGGGGGTGAAGGACTGCTGGACGACGAGGGCCAGCGGGTAGAGGAAGACGAGCGCCAGCACGGCCACGGGCGGCAGCGCCCAGAGCCATCGGGGCAGTGAACGGCGCCCGGTGGGCGTGATGTCGGCGGCGGGGGCGACCGCGGTGGCGCTAGCCATCGGAGGCTCCCGCCGCGGCGTTCACGGGTGCCGGCGGGGTCCCGACGGGGGCGGCCGTGCCGGGGGCCGCGCCCGGTGCCGTACCGCCCGGTGCCGTACCGGGGGCCGCGCCCGGTGCCGTACCGCCCGGCTCCGTTCCGTACGGTCCCGTTCCGTGCGGCGCCATGCCCGCGGTGAGCAGCACCGCGTCATCGGCGGCGAAGTGCAGGGTCACCGCGTCGCCGAGCGCCGGAGTCTCGCGCAGCTCGCGCACATCGGCCTTGACCGTACGGCCGTCCACATCGACCAGCAGCCGGTGGGTGGAGCCGCGCCACTGGACCTCGGTGATCCTGCCGCGCAGGGCGTTCGGTCCTGCACCGAGCCCGACCAGGTGCGGGCGTACGCACAGGGTGGCCGTGGCACCGTCGGCTGCGCCGTCCGCGCCGGTCACGGTCAGTTCCGTACCGGCGAAGGAGACCACGGCGCCCCCGTCGGAGCCCGCACCGGTGCGCCGTACGGTCACCGGCAGCAGGTTGGCGTTGCCGACGAAGGACGCGGTGAACTCGGTGCGGGGGCGCCGGTACAGCTCCTGCGGGGTGCCGCAGTCCTGGAGGCGGGCCCGGTCCATCACGGCGATACGGTCGGCCAGGGTGAGCGCCTCGACCTGGTCGTGGGTGACGTACAGGATCGACACCTCGGGCAACTCCCGGTGCAGCCGGGCGAGTTCGGCCAGCATCCCGGATCTCAGCTGGGCGTCGAGCGCGGAGAGCGGCTCGTCGAGGAGCAGCACCCCCGGCCTGATGGCGAGGGCCCGTGCGATGGCGACGCGCTGCTGCTGGCCGCCGGAGAGTTCGCGCGGGTAGCGCGTGGCGTAGGAGGCCATGCCCGTCATCCCGAGCGCTTCGGCGACGCGCTGCGGGATCTCGCTCCTGGGGACCTTCTGCGCCCGCAGCCCGAAAGCGACATTGTCCTCGACGCGCATGTGCGGGAAGAGCGCGTACTGCTGGACGACCATGCCGACACCGCGCCGGTGCGGGGGCAGCAGGGTCACATCGCGGCCGCCGATGAACACCCGCCCGGCGACGGGCCTGACGAATCCGGCGACGGCGCGCAGCGCGGTGGTCTTGCCCGACCCCGAGGGGCCGAGCAGGGCCATCACCTCACCGGGCTCGACGGTCAGATCCAGCGAGTCCAGGACGGTGGTCCCGGCGTTCCCGCCCTTCGCGCCGTACGCGACGGAGACCCCGTCGAAGCGGATCCCGCTGGTCATTTCTGCACCCGGGCCAGCAGCTCCGGCAGTCCGGCGACCGAGTCCAGGACATGGGTGGCGCCGTGCTGCTCCAGCTGTCCCCGGTCGTGGGCGCCGGTGAGGACACCGGCCACGACCCGGGCCCCGGACCGTACGCCGCTGAGCATGTCGTACGAGGTGTCCCCCGCGACCGCGAGCTGGTCCACCCCGTCCACGGCCCGGGTCCGCAGGAAGGCCGTCAGCACCATGTCCGGGCAGGGCCGCCCGCGACCGCCGGCGTCGGCCGGGCAGAGTGTCAGCTCGACCAGGTCCTGCCAGCCGAGCGCGGCGAGGATCGCGTCCTGGGTGGCCCGGGCGAAACCGGTGCTCAGGACCACGGTCCTGCCCTCGTCCCGCATCCGCTCGATGGCTTCGCGCGCACCGGGAACGGGTGCGATGTGCCCGGCGCCGACCAGCTCCCCGTACGCCTCCTCGAAGGCGGTGTTGGCCTGCCTGGCCTTCTCCTCGTCGCCGAAGAGGTGCCGGAAGACGGAGATCTTCGACTCGCCCATGGTGGCCCGGACATGGCCGAGCATCGCATCGGGCTCGGCGCCCATCCGCCGCACCGCGGTGGCGAAGGCCCGCTCGACGAGACCGCCGTCGGCGACGGTGGTGCCCGCCATGTCGAGCACTACCAGATTGATCGGCTTGTTCACGGTCAACTCACTCACCATCCGAGGTCGTTCGCGGTCTTTTCGGCTATCGCCGGGGAACAGGTCATCCCGCGCCCGCCGGGCCCGGTGACCAGCCACACGCCGTCGCTCACCTGCTCGCGGTGGACGACACGGGTGGTGTCGGTGCACTGCGCGTACACCCCGGCCCAGCGGTGACGGATCTTCGGCAGCGGCCGCCCGAGGAAGGACTCCGCGACGCGGGCGACGTGCTCGTAGGGCTCTTCGCGTACGTCGAAGGCGAAGGGGTGCTCGTACTCGTGGGTGTCGCCGATGGTCAGCCCGCCGTCCGCGCGCTGCACCATCAGCAGCTGCATCCGGTGCGCTGCGGCCACCGGGTCCTGGGCCTGCCGCGCGTTGAGCGCGTCGAGGGCGTCGGACGCGTACGCCGGGTAGTAGCGGAAGGAGTCGGCGTCGGCCACGGATGTGGTGAGGCGTTCACCGAGCGGCTCGGTCTGCATCATCTGGAGACGGACCCGCCGGACCGGGAGTCCGGGGGCCAGCTCACGCACCAGGCCGCCGAGCGCGGCGCCGGTGCAGAGGACGACGGCGTCTCCGGTGTGCACATCGCCGTGGTCGTCGCGCACCGAGCCGGCGCCGACGACCTCACGGACCTCCCGCCCGCCGAGGTAGCGGTACTTCCCGGATGCCAGCAGGGCCTTCTTCAGCTCCAGCTGGGCGGTGCGCGGCTCCACGGCCGCGTCCTGACCGCACCACAGGGCCGCTTCGAACCCGCCGCGCAGGGCCGGGTTGATCTCCCGCGCCTCCCGCGGGGTCAGCAGCCGGTAGCCGCGCGCCGCCGCGTCGTCGCGCCGCACCGCGGCCTCGGCGACGTCCCGTTCCAGCCCGTTCCGTACGGGGGTGAGCGACCCGGTGGCGCGGAAGCCGACGCCGGGCACCCGCTTCCCGATCTCCTCCCACAGCTCCCGGGCGCGCAGCGCGGTCGCCAGCTCCTCCCCGCCGGCCCGCCCGCTGACCCACACCTGCCCGAAGTTACGGAGCGAGGCGCCCCGCGCCTCGGTCTCCCGCTCGATCTGTACGACCTCGTGGCCGCGTTCCACTGCCTGCCAGGCGTGCATGGTTCCCACCACGCCGGCTCCTACGACGATGACTCTCACGACGGCAACGCTGCTGGCGGCGAGTGGCCCGGCGCCGACCCGGAGGCAACGGCACGGTGAACAGCCCCACAAGACTGGACTAGACCCGTTACGTTTTCGTGACCCCAGTGGCTGCCGGTCGCGGCCCGGATCCGGGCTCAGCCCGGTGCGAGGCGGGTGGTGAAGCTGAACCGGTCGCCCCGGAAGAGCGTCCGTACGCGTTCCAGCGGCAGCCCGTCCGTATCGCGGGAGACCCGGTGGATCAGCAGCATCGGCAGCGCGGGCGGTGTCCCGATGAGCAGCGCCTCGCGCGGGGTGGCCAGGACCGTCTCGATCCGCTCGTCGGCTTCGCCGAAGCCGATGCCCAGCCGGTCACGGAGGAAGCTGTAGAAGGAGGAGTCGGGGTCGAACTCGCTCTCCAGGGTGGGGACTCGGGCCACGGCGACATAGGTGCTCTCCAGGCCGACCCGCTCGTCGTCCGCGAGCAGGACCCGCTCCAGATGCCAGACCGGCTCACCCCGGCCGAGCCCGGTCTCGGCGGCGAGGGCATCGGGGCAGGGGAAGCGGTCGAGCGAGATGAGATGGCGCCCCGGGGTGCGGCCCTGGCGGCGTACGCCTTCGGTGTAACTCGCCAGCGACAGCGGCTGTTCGAGCTTGGGGCCCGCGACCACGGTGCCCCGCCCCTGCCGCCGCAGCCGCCCCTCCAGGACCAGTTCGCGCAGCGCCTGCCGTACGGTCTCGCGCGACACCTCGTACCGCACGGCCAGATCGCGCTCGGCGGGCAGCGCCTCGCCCTCGCCCAACTCCTCCATCAGCAGCGAGACATGAGCCTTGACCGCGTAGTACTTGGGGATGCGGCCGTGCTCCGGGATGCCGGAGCGGATCGGTGCGCCAGGTGCCTGGCTGTGCGGGTAGTCCACCGGGTGATGGTCCCAGACCCGGGTGAACGGGCCCGCCCCGGCGGTGGTGCGGCCGGAGGGGTCCTACCGGCGGCGCTGCATTCTCGGGCGCCGTGATCCCACGACCAGGGCGGCGCCCAGCAGGACACAGGTGCAGGCGATGGCGCCCACGGTGCGCAGCCGGTGCGAGCCGGTCCTGGCCAGCTCGCCGGCGAAGCGGTGGGCGCCGTTGCGGGGTCCGACGTCGGGGCCGTCACCGGTACGGCCCCCGATGTCCCCGTTGCGCTCCCGGCCGGGGACGCGCTCACCGGGGACGGGCTCGCCCGGAACGTCCGTGCCTGTGGGATCGGCGGACGGGGTGGCGGTGACGGTGAAGCGGTAGTCGCCGGAGTCCCCGACCCAGTCGCCGTCGTCGCCGTGGCGCCGGACGACGGCGGCGTTGGCGGTGATGCCGTCCGCCGTGGTGTCGTCCGTGAACGCGAGCCGGACGGGTACGGAGACGGTCCGGCCCGCCGGAATGTCGAACCCTGGCGCGTCGGTTCCGTCCTTGCCGGTTCCGTCCTTGCCGGTTCCGTCGCCGAACGGGCCGATGTGCTCGTCCTCGTCGGTGGTCGTGAAGGGCACGGAACGCCAGCGGTGTGCGGCCGGGTCGCGGAACTCCAGCAGGATCTGCCGGTCCCGCAGCTCCCGGCCCCGGTCGACGATGACGACGACCGGGTGGATGTCCCGGCAGGCGCCGTCGGACGTGTTGGTCAGCTCCAGCGACCAGGTGCCGGGGGCGGCGCCGGGCACGTACGAGGCCGGGCCGCCGTGGATCCGGGCCTCGACGGGGAAGTCGGAGACGTCCGGCCCCGCACAGACAGACGCGGCACCTGCGTGCGCCATGACGTCCTGCGCAGCGACGGTCTGCGCCATCGCCGGCGGAGCAGCGGTGAGCAGCAGCAAGGAGGCCAGAGCCGAGGTGGTGGCGGGGGCCGCCCCGGTGGCGAGGGCACTGCGCAGTCGCATGGGGACGCCTTTGCTGATCGCGTGGGTTCCGTACACCGAACCGCACCCGCCCCGCCCGGCCGGGGCCGCCACGACCGCGTACCGCCGAATGCCCTCCGCTCCCCCGCCCGATCAGCCCATAGTCATCAGGTCCGACATCAGGTCCGGCATCAGGTCCGGCGGGCGTTGAACGGCACCGCCGCCCGGCCGAAGTGGCCGAACACGGGGGCCAGGGCCAGCTGCGCCGCCCCCTCGGCGACGAGCCGCCGCCCGCCGCCGGC
>NZ_JAAGLN010000017.1 GCF_010548145.1 Streptomyces sp. SID10853 | reverse complement strand
GGCCAGAACGGCGGCGACGACCGCCAGCGTGGCGGGAACCGGGCGCGCCCCGGCCCGTCGGCCGGGCAGCGGGCTCATACGGTGACCAGCCCCGCGGTCCGGGAGCTGACCGGCGGAGCGGGGCGGAGCCTCCTGTGCCACGGTCGCCCGGCGATCCGGTGGGGGAGGGGCCGGACCGTTACGACGATGAGCGGTCTGACCGGTACGACGACGGCGGCAGCGGCGTTGTGGACGCCGGGGCTGTTCACGGGGATGCGCCCTTTCGACACGACGGATGGAGCTGTTACCTCCCTGAGTGTGTGGCCTGCGACCCGCGAGAACGATCAACCCGGTGGGCGGCGTTTCGGTGGGGGGACCGGCTCGGGGAGCAGCTCGACGCGGGGGCATCGGTCGCATCGGCGGTACCGGGACCAGTCGCCGGGAAACGCGTGGGCCGGTGCGCGGGACGCCGGCCGGCGGCCGGGTGGTGAAACGCGGCGAGGCCCGTTCGGCGCGGTTGCGCTGCCGAACGGGCCTGTGCCGTAAAGCGTGTGGGGACCGGTGTCGCTCATCGGCCCGTTGTCCGGGCCTGCTTCACGCCGGTCCGTGGGCCTGAGCCTGCGGGGAAGGACGCGGGGAAGGTACGGCACGAGCCCGCCGGTGTTCGCGGTCCGCTGGGGGCCGCTCCCACCGGGGCTCGTGTCCGCCGTTCCTCCGGGTCTTTCGCTCACCCGCGCCGGGTCGGTCCACTGGGTGGATCTCCGGCTCAGTAAGCCGAGTTGACGTTGTCGATGGAGCCGTAGCGGTGCGCCGCGTAGTTGGCGGCGGCCGTCAGGTTCGCGACCGGGTCCGTCAGCTTGTAGGCGGTTCCGGAGACGTGGTACGTGTCGAAGGTGGGCTGGATCACCTGGAGCAGGCCCTTCGAGGGGATGCCGTTGCGGGCGTTGATGTCCCAGTTGTTCACGGCGTTCGGGTTGCCGCTGGACTCACGCATGATGTTGCGGTGCAGGCCCTCGTAGGTGCCGGGGATGTGCTTGGCCTTCATGATGGCCAGCGACTCCTTGATCCAGCCGTCCAGGTTGTTCTTGTAGTGCACGGGCGCGGCGGCCTTGTGCTTGGCCGCGCTCTTCTTGACCGCGGCGGCCTTCGTCTTGGCCGCCTTGGCCTTCGCCGCCTTGGTCTTCGCGGCCTTCGCGGCCTTGTCGTCCTTCTCGTTCTTCTTCGCGGGCTTGGCCGCGGCCTTCTTGGGGGTGTCCTTCTTCGGCGCGTCCTTCGCGGGAAGGCCGTTGGCGGAGACCGGCTTGACCGAGGCGGCCGCGTGCGCGGGTATCTGGGCGCTGCTCGACTCGGTGGTGGCGGCCAGCGCGGTGCTGGCACCCACGGCCACGAGGACGGTGGCGGCGATCTTGTGCGTACGGGTGGTGCGGGGCAGGGAGATGCGGGGCATGCTGGCCTCTTCCAGGTGGGGGACGTGACGTGTGGCCTTCGGCGGCGCAGTGGATGTGAAACCGAGGGTCTTGGCCGCGTTCGCCGACTGGCGTTGGTCGCAGGCTCGTTCTCGGTGCTTGCCGGGATCTATGGTTAGCGCCCGTCTTCAGCGGTGGCAATGACCCGCTGTACTACCCATCATCGTGAGATGAGGCGAAATGCCCGAAATCATGGCTGTTTTGCCGCCATGGGCGGGGGCGAGGGTCGACTATCCCGGGTCGTAAGTGACCTAGGTCCTGTGGCTGGTGTCACCCCGCGAAGCGCCTGAAAATCCCCAAAAAGTTGTGTGGGTCACAGGGGTTGGGGAGGTTTTCGGTGATTCAGCACCGCTTCGGCGGGTAAGAGTCAGCGCTACTGCCGGCCGGGGCGTGTGTCCCGACCGTCACCCGGCGTGCAGCGGGCCCGGCTGTGGACCGGAAGGGACGGCGGCACCGGAGATACCCTCGAAGCAAGGGGATCCCCGCCCGTCATCCGGCGATCCGGCGGCCGTGGCGCGCGGGACACTCAGCGAGGAGGTTCCCCACGATGACTTCCACGACACGGCTGATGAACGTTCTTCCCGCATTCCACCGCGAACGCCTGATGGACCTGGCCAGGGACGTCTTCTTTCCCCAGGACGCGAGGATCTTCGAGGAGAATTCCCCCGCGGACAAGTTCTGGATCATCCATACCGGCACCGTGGCGCTCGATCTGCACGTACCGCAGCGGGGCAGGGTCATGGTCGACACCCTGGAGGTCGGGGACCTGCTCGGCTGGTCCTGGCTCTTCCCTCCGCACCGGTGGCATTTCGGAGCCGAGGCATTCAGTCCGGTCCGGGCGCACGAGTTCGACGCGATCGCCGCCAGGGAGGTGTGCGAGAGCGACCACGAGCTGGGCCTGGCACTCGCCCGCTCCGTCGCCGAGGTCCTCGCCACCCGGCTGGAGGTCGCCCGTACGAAACTGCTCGACCAGTACATGCTGCACGGGGCCACCGGTATATAGGGCCCGGCCAGTGGAGCCCGGCAGCTGATCAGGGCTGCGGGGAACCGGCTGCCGCGCCCTCTTCGGTCACGGACTGTGCCGAAGCGGCCACGGCTGTACGGCGCAGCCGCCTGAGCCGGTGCATCACGTCATTGGCGCCGCGGCCGAAATAGTCGTGCAGCCGGCAGTACTCGGCATAGAGAAGGTCGTACGCCGCCGACCTGACCGGATCGGGCTCGTGCACGGCCGGGCGGACCCGGCCCATCGCCGACGCCGCGGCGTGGATGTCCGGGTACGCGCCCGCGGCGACCGCCGCGTGCATGGCCGAGCCGAGCGCCGGACCCCGGGACGAGTGGATCACGCCCAGCGGGCGCCGGGTGACATCGGCGTACAGCTGGGTCAGGAAGGTGTTCTCCAGCAGCCCGCCGGCCAGGGTGATACCGGTGACCGGCACCCCTGCCTCCTCGAAGGACTCGATGATCCGGCGGGTCCCGAAAGCCGTCGCCTCCAGCAGGGCGCGGTAGACGTCCTCGGGCCTGGTGGCGAGCGTCAGACCCACCACGGTGCCGCTCAGCTCATGATCGGCGAGCACCGAACGGTTGCCGCTGTGCCAGTCGAGGGCCACCAGGCCGTGCTCCCCGACGGCCTGTGCGGCGCCCAGCCGGGTCAGATGCTCATGGAGTGTGCGGCCCAGCCGCCGTGCCTCACGCGCGTACGACTCCGGTACCGAGGTCCGTACGTACCAGGCGAAGATGTCGCCGACGCCGCTCTGCCCGGCCTCGTACCCCCACAGCCCGGGGACGATGCCGCCGTCGACCACCCCGGACACACCCGCCACCGGTCTCGGATCCGGGGAGCTCACCATATGGCAGGCGGACGTCCCCATGATCAGCACCATCCGGCCCGCTCCGGCCGCGCCGGTGGCAGGCACGGTCACGTGTGCGTCGATGTTCCCGACACACACCGCGATCCCCTCGGGCAGCCCGGTCCAGGCGGCCGCCCGCGCGGTCAGGCCGCCCGCCCGGGTGCCGAGCGCACCGGTCGGGTGCTCGATCTTGGTACGCACGAAGTCCCGGAATCCGGGGTCGAGTGCGGCGAGGAACTCATCGGACGGGTGGGCGCCGTCCTGCAGCAGTCCCTTGTAACCGGCGGCGCAGGCGCTGCGGACATAGCGGCCGCACAGCTGCCAGACGATCCAGTCGGTCGCCTCGACCCAGTGGGCGGTCTTGGCGTACAGCTCCGGGTCCTCGTCGAGGAGCTGAAGCCCCTTGGCGAACTGGCCCTCCGACGAGACCCGGCCCCCGTAGCGGTCCAGCCACGGCTCGGCACGCTCGGCCGCCAGGGCACTGATCCGGTCGGCCTGGGGCTGCGCAGAGTGGTGCTTCCAGAGCTTCACGTAAGCGTGCGGCCGGTCCCGGTACCGGGGCACCTCACACAGCGGTGTGCCGTCGGCCGTCACCGGGATCATGGTGCACGACGTGAAGTCGGTACCCAGCCCGATCACCCGTTCCGCCGGGACCCCGCTCGCCTTCAGCGCCTCCGGTACCGCGTGGCGCAGCACCCCGAGGTAGTCGGAGGGAACCTGGAGGGCCCAGTCGGGCGGCAGCCGGGGGCCGCCGTGGGGGAGCGCCTCGTCGAGCACACCGTGCGGGTAGGGATGTTCGGCCGCGCCCAGCTCGGCGCCGTCCCGGACACGGACCACCACGGCACGGCCGGACAGGGTGCCGAAGTCCACTCCGACGACATAGGAATCCTGGTCCCGGCCGCTCCCCGGCGCTGCGCTCACGACTCACTTCTCCTGCCCGTAGGGAGGGGCCGGCCTGCGCCGTCCGTTCCGGTCGGCTGCGGATGCGCGGGAGCGCCCCTCGCCGCAGGTCATCGTACGCGTCGGGGATCCGGCGGAGCTGTGCGGCAGGGCCCGGGCGATGCGCTCGTGGCGGCTCGGGCGACGCCGCCGGTGCCGGGTACGCGTCAGCCCGGGCGGCCGGCTCCTGCGACCCGGCGGGCGATGCGCACGATGTCGCCGGACGGCTCCGTGCGGCAGGGGGGATGGTCGCGGATCCAAGCCTCCTCGATCGCGTACCAGTCGATGTCGCGCGGTGCGCGGTTCCCGGCGAGCGCTGTGCCGAGCTCGTCGAAGTAGGTCTTCCAGCGCAGCGTGTAGAGCCCTCCGACCAGCCCGGCCCACTCGCGGTTCGCGTAGTCGCGCAGCCCGCCGTCGTCCGCCGCCGCGCGGTCGCCCCAGACAGTGAGGAGCGACACCGCGTCCCGGGCGAGTCGGTCCTTCTCGGCGCTGTCCGCGCCCCAGGAACGGGCGTCGGAGATCCAGCGCCCCAGCAGGAAGCGGCGGTCGGTGGCGACGGTCTCCTCCAGGAGCCCCATCCAGGTGAACCACTCCGCGGTGAGCCGCCGGAACGCCGCCAGGTCACCCCCGTCGTACGCGGACTTGATCCGCGGCAGCAGGGTGCGGCTGTGGTGCGAGAGGGTCTGGCGGGTGACGTCGAGAAGGTCGTACCGGTAGGCACTGCTGCGCCGCAACGCGGCCGGTACCGCCAGGAGTTCGGGCAGGGCGCGGGCGAACTCCGCCGTGTCGTAGCGGAGTCGGTCGGGCGACCAGGCGGCGCCGCTCGTCGCGGTCAGTGAGGGCCGGGCGCCGAAGAGGCCGTCCGGAGCCTCGCTCCAGCTGTCCTCGCGGGTCGTGCCGTACGCGGTACGGCGCAGGATGTCCCAGGCCGCGGCCGCGTGCCGGTCGGGGGCCCCGTACCGCTCCGCCGACCACCGGTCGAACCAGGCGGTGAGGGAGACGGGGCCTTCGGTCCAGGGCAGATCGCTGAAGAGCGCGAAGGCGGCCGGATTGTTGTCCGCGCCCTCGGGCATCAGCGCGATGCCGCTGAGCGCGCTGTCCTGTCTGGTGCGCCACCGCTCGTACAGGGCCGCCCAGTCAGGGGTGTTGGCACCCATGGTGGTGTGTCCGCCGAAGTTCCAGATCGACCCGAAGGCGTACGGTGTCCCGGCCCAGTCCTCCTCACGGTCGGTGACGGTCGGGAAGCGGTCGGAGAGGCCGTCCACGATGAACATCTTCGACCGGTCGACGGCGTCGATGATCTCGCGACGTGGATTGCTCTGCCAGCCGAGCACGTTCCAGACGGCCCCGGGGTGCGCGGTGCGCAGCGCCTTCTCCACGGCCTTCGCGGCCTCGCCCACGGGTACGTCCCCGGGGTCACCGCCCTCGTGCAGCAGGTCGACCTTGTACATGTCGGAGTCGCCGAGCAGGGCGCTCTGGATCCGGTAGAAGGTCTCGGCGACCCTCCCGAAGACAGCCGTGCGCGGGTCCAGCCAGTCGGGGCGGGTGAAGCCGGTCCATTCGCCCTGCGGTACGACATGGGCGCCCGGGTTGCGGTCGGCGAACCCGGCCGGGACCGTACCGAAGTAGCCGGGGAGTACAGGGGTCATGCCCAGTTCGCGTATCCGCCCGACGATCCGCTGCGCGAGGCGCAGCCGCCGGTCCAGGAGCTGCTGCGACACCGGCCCGCCGAAGCCCGACATGTTCTGCAGCAGCCACCACGGCTGGTGGGCGGGGCCCGGTATCCAGGCCCGCAGCTCGGTGTCGCCGTACCCGAACTCCTGGAAGGTCCGGTGGTAGACGCTGTCCGCCCCGGTGTAGACGAGGACCTCGTTGTAGCCGTGCAGGGCCAGCACGTCGAGTTCGTGCTCCCAGTACTCCCAGCCGCTGTAGGGGCCGGTGTAACCGTCGTTGGTGTCGTTGAAGACGAAACGGTGTGTGACGTTCGCGGCCTTGACCAGCGGTGCCCGCAGGCCGGGGAGCCGGCGGGGGAGGGCGGTCTGCTCGCCGTTCCAGGAGAAGTGGGCGTGCGCCGTCGACCGCAGATAGTGGTGCAGCCCGGTGAGCTGCACGGCCGGTGTGGTGCCATCGACCACGATCCGGCCGGTCGTGCCGGACACCCGGAAGGCGTCCGCGCCGTCCCTGGCGGGCACGGCGCGGAACGTGACCTGGTCGCAGTGGCGGGGGAGGAGCCGCGCCAGTGCGCGGGAGGCCGCCGGACGCTGCACCGCCCCGGCGCTGCCCTGCCCGGCGCCGAGCGCGGCGGCCGCGCCCAGAGCGGCGATGATCGTGCGTCGGCCGATGTCCATGGGGCGACTCCCTGGCGGCAGTGGGGCGGACTCGATCACTGGACGGAGATCCTAGACGCAGATGATGACAGCCGGTCAAGGCATGCGCACAGGGGGAGTTGAGCGCGCGGCACCGATGGAATCGCCGTGGACCGCGGCAGGCGTCGCTTGAGACCGTGACAGGAGTCGCTGGAGATGTGACGGGCCGGAGCCCCGGTGAGGGCGCGCGGGAGACCCCTGCCGGTCAGCCGGCGGGGGTGGCTTCTGGGCCGTCCCACAGCCGCAGGCCCGCCGTCAGCCCGTGCACACAGCGCGCCGCCAGCTCGGCGGGTCCACCGGGGCCGTGGTCGGGCGCGTCCGTGGTGGCCCAGACCTCGACGGCGACCCTCATCGCGGTGTTGGCGGCGGCGGAGGCGAGCCTGATCTCCAGCGGGTCCACCTCGTCACCCGCCAACGCGGCCAGTACCGGGGTGAGTTCCTCCTCGGCGTCATGGGTCACCCGGAGCCAGACGGAGCGCAGGCCCGGATGGGTGTCCATCGCCCGGATCAGCCCCCGTGTCCAGTGCAGGGCCTGGGTCTCGGCCTCGTCGGTGGGGGTGAGTGCCCGCTGCGCGGCCCGTTCGAGCGCACGGGGCACAGGCAGTTCGCCGGGGCTGTCGCGCAGGTCGGCGATCCACTGCTTCACTCCGCTGGACAGCAGCGGAGCGACCGCGTCCTCCTTCGTACGGAAGTACCGGTAGAAGGTCCGCAGCGCGATCCCGGAGGCGCGGGCGATGTCCTCGGCCGTGGTGCTGTCGGCGCCCCGTTCGGCGAAGAGGGCGGCGGCGGTGCGGGCGATCTCCAGCTGGGTCGCCGCCTTGCGGCGCTCGGTCAGCGAGGGCCGGGCGGCGGCCGTCCGGTGCGTCTCTGGGGGCGTCTCTGGCATGTCCAAAGGGTATGTCCCGGAGCCGGCGGTCCGCCTCATCTGCCTATGTGGCACAACGTGCCATCGAGGCGTACTGTGCAAAGGAAGGGCTCGAAGGCGAGCCCGGAACGGAGACAGGAACAATGAACCGCTTTGACGGACGCCGCGTACTGGTCACCGGTGGTGGCTCGGGTATCGGGCAGGCCACCGTGGCCCGCATCCTCGCGGAGGGCGGCACCGTCGTCGCCGCCGACATCGTCGAGGCGGGCCTCGACACCACCCGTGAGCAGGCGCGCGCCGCAGGAAACGAGAGCCGGCTCACGACGGTCGTGGCCGACATCTCCGACGAGTCTTCGGTGCGCTCCGCCATCGGGGGAGCCATCAGCGACCTGGGCGGCCTGGACGCGCTGGTCAACGCGGCGGGCATCCTGCGGTCCTCGCACACCGCCGACACCAGCCTGGAACTCTGGAACAAGATCCTCGCGGTGAACCTCACCGGCACCTTCCTGGTCACACGTGAGGCGCTGCCCGCGCTGCTGGCGGACGGCAAGGGCGTAGTGGTCAACTTCAGCTCCACGTCCGCCACCTTCGCGCACCCGTACATGGCGGCCTACGCCGCGACGAAGGGCGGCATACAGTCCTTCACGCACGCCATCGCCATCGAGTACGCCAAGCAGGGGCTGCGCGCCGTGTGTGTCGCGCCGGGCTCGATCGCCTCGGGCATGACCAGCGACCCCGGCCTGCCGGCGGACGCCGACCTCAGCCTGCTCGCGAAGCTCTCCCCGGCCATCGGCCAGGGGTTCGCCGGGCCGGAGACGGTGGCGGGCGTGATCGCGATGCTGGCTTCCGACGACGGCGCGTTCGTCACGGGCACGGAGCTGCGTATCGACGGCGGTACGCACGCCTGAGACCGACGGCGCTACGCCCGCCTGACGTACGCCTGACCCGGTCCGCCTCCTGGTCGCCCCTTGACCGCCCCCGACCACGCCGGCCGCCGCCCGCCGGTCGCCCCCTCCGGAGCCGCTCCCCGCGGGGTGATCGACGAGCGGTGGCTCTCCTGTGTGGGCAGACTGGAAGAACCGGACGAGGCGCCGTCGCGGCGCCGCGCCCTGCTCTGCCACCGCTGCGACACGCGGCCCGCGTGGGGCGGGTGAGACAGGACGGTTCCGGCGGACGAGGAGGAGATCCCGGTGGATGCCGCAGGCGTGGAGTGGAGCGATGCGGTGTCCGGGGCCCCCTGTTGGGTCAACCTGACCGCACGGGATCTGGCGGCCGCCCAGGACTTCTACGGCCCCGTGATGTCGTGGCAGTTCCGCCCGGCGAAGCTCGGCGAGGAGTTCAGCGTCGCCCTCCGGGACGGATCACCGGTGGCCGGGATCGGAGCCCTCGCGCCCACCCTCCAGGTCGCCGTCGCCTGGACCCCGTACTTCGCGGTCTCCGACGCGGATGTGGCGGCCGCCCGGATCAGGGAGCGCAGCGGCACGGTGGCCATCGGGCCGGTCTCCCTCGTCTCGGGGCGCGGCGCGCTGGCCGCCGACCGGGACGGCGCGGTGTTCGGGATCTGGGAGGGGCAGCTCCTCTCCGGCTGGGAGGCGTGGCGCGACAGCACCCCTGCCTGGCTGCGGCTGCGTACCCGCAACGCCTTCGACGCGGCGATCTTCTACGGGGGAGTACTGGACTGGGCCAGTGGGCTCCCGGGCAGCTGTGAGGTCGAGTACGAACAGGACGAGGTGGTGCTGCGCAGCGGCGGCCATGTCGTCGCCCGCCTCAGCTCCGGGGCGCTGGAGGCGGCCCGCGACCCGGCGATCCGGCCGCACTGGCAGGTGCACTTCCCGGTGCCCGACGTACCGGCCTGCGTCGAGGCGGCGCTCGCCAACGGCGGCACCGTCGTCGCACGACAGGCGACGCCCTCCGGCACGGAGGCGACACTGCGCGACCCGGACGGCGGTCTGTTCACCGTGACGCCGCTGCACCCCGGCGACGTGGGCGCCCGGCTCTCGCCGGGACCGGCCGAGTAGGCGAGTACGAGTAGGCGTGTACGAGCACCCGTACGAGCACCGGGCAGCACCGGCCGGGCAGCGCCCGCTGGTAGTGCCCGCTCGGCAGCGCCCGCTGGTAGTGCCCGCTCGGCAGCGCCCGGCGAGTAGCGGGCGGTCCCGAACGGCGGCCGCGTAAGGCTCCGGCGGTCCGGTCATCGGCGGGCGGCAGCTTCGGGCTTCGGGCTCCGTGCCCGTACGAAGAGGAGCGCCCCCGAAGCCGCCGCCGCCGTCCGGCTTCGGTCACGTCCACGACGAGCAACACAGAACCGGCCCCGCAGGTGCGGCTCCGGCATACGGGCACGCTGTCCGCGGCTCTCCAACACCTCAGCACCCAGAGGCTGTTCGGTGTCACCCCCGTACCGCCCCTGATCACTCCCCCCGGCAGGCAAGCCTTTGGCCATGGGATACCCATCGGTCGCCCCCGAGGGTAAAGCACGGGTACAGACGCCCCCGGCCGTCTTGTTGACGTGTTCCTGGCGAACGTAGGTTGTGGCCGCCCCCGCCGCGTGACCCGTCGGCCGGGGCTGCAAGCGCACGTACACAGCTCCTCGTTCCCCCACAAGACGGAGGCAGAACGTTGTTGCGCAGATCCCTTTCCCTCACGGCGGTGGCCGGAATGGCCACCGCCGCGCTCGCTCTGGCCGCACCCATCGGCCAGGCAGCGCCCGCCCATTCGGGCTCATCCGCCCAGGGCGTCAAGGTCGCCCGGTCGTGTGCCCAGCCGACGAAGAAGGACTACATGGCGTGCAACGCGCTCCATGTCACGTCCGGTACCCCCGCGTCGGCCAACACCGAGCGCAACCTCACCGCGGCCGCCGCGCCCTCCGGCCTCGGCCCGTCCTCGCTCCAGGCGGCGTACAACCTGCCGTCCGCCAGCGCGGGTTCGGGTGCCACTGTGGCGATCGTCGACGCGTACGACGACCCGAAGGCCGAGTCCGACCTCGCGACCTACCGTTCGCAGTACGGACTCCCCGCGTGCACCACGGCCAACGGCTGCTTCAAGAAGGTCGGCCAGTCAGGTACCTCCAGCCTGCCCTCGGCCGACGGTGGCTGGGCCGAGGAGATATCGCTCGACCTCGACATGGTCAGCGCGGCCTGCCCCAGCTGCAAGATCCTCCTGGTGGAGGCGACCACGCCGACGATGGACAACCTCGGCACCGCGGTCAACTCGGCCGTCAAGCTCGGCGCCAAGTACGTCTCGAACAGCTACGGCGGCGGTGAGTCCTCCTCCGACAGCTCGTACGACACCAAGTACTTCAACCACCCCGGCGTGGCCATCACCGTGAGCTCCGGTGACGACGGCTACGGCGCCGAGTACCCGGCAGCCTCGCGCTACGTCACCGCCGTCGGCGGTACGTCGCTCAAGACCGCTTCCTCCACCCGCGGTTGGGTGGACACGGTGTGGAATGGCGCCGGTTCGGGCTGCTCGGGCTACGACGCCAAGCCGTCGTGGCAGAAGGACACCGGCTGCGCCAAGCGCACGGTCGCCGATGTGTCCGCGGTCGCCGACCCCAACACGGGCGTCGCCGTGTACGACTCGTACAGCCCCGGCACCGGCTGGATGGTCTTCGGCGGCACCAGCGCGTCGTCGCCCCTGATCGCTGCGGTCTACGCACTCGCGGGCACCCCGTCGTCGGGCTCCACCCCGGCGTCGTTCCCGTACGCGCACACCGGCTCGCTGAATGACGTCACCAGCGGCTCGAACGGCAGCTGTGGCTCGTCCTACCTGTGCACCGGCAAGGCGGGCTACGACGGCCCGAGCGGCTTGGGCACCCCCAACGGAACCGCGGCCTTCACCGGCTGACACCCGTCACGTCCACTCCTCGCGGGGCGGTTCCTTGCGGACCGCCCCGCGAGGCTGTCCGGACGTGGGTTTGTGGTTTGCAGGTTCCCGTCTGCACGGCCGCCGCTGTCTGTCTTCAGGAGGTCTCTGTCGTGCCGGTCCTCGGCGACTACGTGGCCGACCACGAAAACACCTGCTCGAACGGCAACGTCATCGACCACTCAGGCAGGTGACCGGCGGCAGCGCCCACTGGCCGATACCTGGCGGCCGAGTGGGCGCGGCCCTGGCGTCAGGCGCCTACGGGCTCCGAGACGGCTGAGAGGCATGAACGGTCATCCGCCCGATCTTCCCCATCCTGCCTCTCGGGGCCCGCGGAGTCGGTTCGATGACGTCCCCGGTACGGCGCGGGTGCTCCCGCTGCCCCGGCCGTGGGGCGACTCACCCGCCCGGCGCGCGCCGCACCGTGAGGGTGCGGCGCCGCTCTCCCGGGGGTTGGTCACCAGTCGACTCGGCTGCCGTTGGACTCGCCTCCGACGCAGATCGTGTTGTTGTGCGAGTCGAAGTCGAGGTGGCCGCCGCCGTATTCGCACTGTTCGACGGTGATGGTGTCCGCTGCTACGGCAGCGGTGGCGGCGCCGAGCGGGATGGTGAGCACGACGGCGAGGACGGCGAGGGCCGAGAGCGTGCGGTGCATGGAAATCCTCCTGAGGGACGCACGGTTGATCCGTGGTCTTCCTGCACCGCCCCCGCGCCCTGCATGCGGACTGCCCCACGCATGGCTGACTCCATACGCCCGTACGGCCCAGTCTCCGGGCGGGTCGACCCGAGACCGTCCCCGGGTTCGCCGGCCCACTTCCCGCTTCGCTCTTCCTCCTCGACGCCCCCGCGCCACGCCCCGCTTCGCCGCTCGATGTACGGATGCCGGGCCGCGGACGTCCTGGCCGTCGCCGCCGATCTCCAGCGGGCGCTGCCCGGCTGCCGCACCATCATCTGCACGGCCTTGAGGAGTCCCGGCTACCTCTCGCGGGCGATTGTCGCGGGCGATTGGCGAGACGCGGGCCCGCACCCGCACCGAGGCGGGCTGCGACAATCGGTCCTGTGACTTCTCTGCCGCGGAGCTGGGCCCGGGTTGAGCGGCTGGACGCCGCCCGGACGGTTGACGCCCTGTACGCGCGGACCGGCGTCCGCTTCGCTCTGGAAGGTCCTTGCCCGGGCGGGCAGGTCGGAGCCGCCTATGTGCGGCGGCCCGACGGGCGCCGTTCCGTCCTCAAGTGGCGACCGCACAGCAGAGTGGCGGACATGCGGGCAGGGCCACTCGCCGTTACCGAAGCACTGCGGCTGGCGGGCTACCCGGCACCGGCCACTGAGCTGATCAGCCAGGTCGGCCACGCGGTGGTGATGGTTCAGGAGCTCCTGCCGGGCACGACGCTCGACCACCTCGACCAGCGCAGCCTGGACCAGGCGCTCGGACTCAACCAGTTGCAGGCCGACCGGCTTGCCGGCCACCCCGGAATCCCAACGGTGGAGTTTCACCTGCGTGAGGACGGGCCCGGCTACTGCCTGCACGATCCCTTGCGCCGGTACAACCGCCGCACTGCCGCGTTCGAACGCTGGATCGCCGCTGTGGGCGCGGACCATCCCGCTCGGATGGCCGGGCGCGACGCCGTACACATGGACTTCCAGCCCGGCAACATCCTGGCGACAGGCGGCTCGATCACCGGCGTCATCGACTGGGACGGTGCCGCCCGCGGCGACCGGCGATTCGACCTGGTCACCCTGCGCTTCGGCATCCACTCCACGGAAGCCGACCCGGGAGTGACACACCGCCTCGACGCTGTCCTCGATTCGTTCCCCGAGGACATCCTGCGGCCCGCATGGGCCCATATGAGCCTTCGCATGGTCGACTGGGCCATCAGACACTTCACCCCGGCGGACGTGGAGCACTGGCTGGACCTCGCCGAACAACGCATGAGTTGACGGCACCACTCCGCGCCACGAGCCCCTGCCCCCGGCGCGTGGAGGCCCATCGAGAGGCGCGCGCCCCGGTGCACCCGGGCGGCCGCGCGCTCCGGCGGAAGCCGCACGAGCGCGCCCTGCTCAGTCCTCCGCGGGCGGCAGGTCCTCCAACAGGCCCCCCAGTGCGCCGAGGACCAGCCGGGAGATGTCCTCCGGGGCCGCGCCGGCCAAGGGCTCCTTGGCCACGACGACCCGCATCAGGCCGATCCCGAGCAGCCACGCCATCGCGAGATCCGCGCGCAGCAGGCTGTCCTCCTCGCCGGACAGGGTGGACAGCGCCGCTGAGTACTCGTCCCCCAGTGCCTTGACCATGTCGCTTGCCGCTCCACCGGTCCCGATCGACCGCAGATAGACGGCCAGCGGGAGGTCCGCCGCCTCTTTCCCGCCACCGGTGAGCATCCCGCGCAGAGCCGTGGCGAACAGCCGTTCCGGCGGTGTCGTACGCACCTGCTCCTGGCCCCCGGACGCCATCACCTCGGTCAGCAGGGCCTGTTTCGAGCCGAAGTACCTGAACAGCAGCGCCTGGTTGACCCCGGCCCGTGCGGCGATGTCGCGCACCGTCGCTGCCTCGTACCCCCGCTCGGCGAACAGTTCCGCCGCCGCGTCGAGGAGCAGCCGCCGGGTCCCCTGTGCGTCACGGCGCCGCTCGGCAGGCCCGTTGCGCGGGCGTTCCTCCATGATCGGCTCCTCCCCGATGAGGCGTCAGCATAACGGCCGTATACCGCCGTTGACGGTGCCCTGCCGCCCGCCTACCGTTTGTAAGCAGGTGCTTACAAACGAGGAGAGCAGTGTGACCACAGCCGGCACGGAACCTCTCGCCTATCCCTTCAACACGGCCGAGGGCCTGGCCCTGGCCGAGGAGTACGAACAGGTACGCAACCGCCCCGGGCTGCTGCGGGTCCGGATGGCCTACGGCGAACCGGCCTGGCTCGTCACCCGTTACGAGGAGGCCCGCCTGGTCCTCGGCGACCTGCGCTTCAGCCGGGCCGAGGGGTACAAGCACGACGAACCCCGCCAGGGCGAGGGCCGCAGGGACAGCGGCATCCTGGGCATGGACCCGCCCGACCACACCCGGCTGCGCTCGCTGGTCGCCAAGGCGTTCACCGTCCGCCAGGTGGAGAAGCTGCGCCCCCAGGTCCGGGAGCTGACCGCGGGGCTGCTGGACCGGATGGAGGCCGCGGGGCCGCCGGTCGACCTGGTCGAGGAGTACGCGCTGCCGATCCCGGTCGCCGTGATCTGCCGGATGCTGGGCGTACCGGAGGGGGACCGGCCGCAGTTCCGTGTCTGGAGCGATGCTGCGCTCTCCACGAGCTCGCTGACGGCCGAGGAGTTCGAGGCCAACCGTGAGGAACTCCGCGCCTATATGGCCGGGTTGATCGCCCAGCACCGCGCCGAGCCGCGTGACGACCTGATGACGGCGCTGATCGAGGCCAGGGACGGCGGGGACCGGCTGTCCGAGATCGAACTGGTCGACCTCTGCGTGGGCATCCTGGTCGCCGGGCACGAGACCACAGCGAGCCAGATCCCCAACTTCGTCCACACCCTCCTCGACCACCCGGGGGAGTGGCAGCGGCTGGGGGCCGAACCGGGCCTCATCGACAGCGCGGTGGAGGAACTGCTCCGCTTCGTCCCGCTGGGCAGCGGCGCCGGCCAGCCCCGGTACGCCAAGGAGGACATCGAGGTCGGCGGCACTCTCGTACGCGCCGGTTCTCCCGTCCTCGTCGCGGTGGGCGCGGCCAACCGGGACGCACTG
Source organism: Streptomyces sp. SID10853 (assembly GCF_010548145.1). Taxonomy (GTDB): domain Bacteria; phylum Actinomycetota; class Actinomycetes; order Streptomycetales; family Streptomycetaceae; genus Streptomyces. The sequence continues at coordinate 37,311 of NZ_JAAGLN010000017.1, read as the reverse complement.
CGTTTCTCGGCCCCGGGCAAGCTGGATCTCTCGCGGGCGTCCAACCAGCATCTCGGTTTCGGCCATGGAGTCCACCACTGCCTCGGCGCTCCGCTCGCCCGGCTCGAACTCCAGGAGGCGCTCGGCGCGCTCACCGCCCGGTTCCCCGATCTCCGGCTGGCGGGCGACATCGTCTGGAAGGGCGAGATGCTGGTCCGCGGCCCCCGTGTCATGCCGGTGGGGTGGTGAGCCGATGACCTGGCATGTGGAGGTGGACCGCCACCAGTGCATGGCGTCGGGGATGTGCGCGGGAGCCGCCCCCGACCTCTTCGCCCTCGACCACGACCGGGCCCGCGCGCTCAACAGCGAGATCGCCGAGGACGAACGGGCCCTGGACGCCGCGGACATCTGTCCGGCGATGGCCATCACGGTCCTCGACGGGCAGAAGCCCATCGGTCCGCGCCCCTGAGTCACCTGTCGCCCCCGGCTCCGCCGCGCCGCACCCTCCGCGTTCGCGAGGGGGCGGCGCGGCGGTCGCGCGCCGTCACACGTCCAGCAGCCACCGGGCCGCCGCGCCGAGCGCCGCGTCCGCCTCAGGGAGCACACCTGCACCGCCCAGGAAGCCGTGGAACATCCCCCGCTCCACCCGCGCTTCGGCGGCGACGCCCGCCTCGCGCAGCCGGTCCGCGTAGGCCAGCCCCTCGTCGCGCAGCGGGTCGCACTCGGGGAGGATCAGCAGGGCCGGGGGCAGCCCGCCCAGGTCGCCCGCGCGTACCGGAGCGGCGTACGGGTCGGCGCCGTCGCCGTCCGGCCCGATGTACTGCTCCCAGTACCAGCGGATATGGGCGGTGGTCTGGAAGAACCCGGTGGCGTAGTCGGCGGCCGAAGCCGTCTCCAGGCGGTCGTCGAGCACCGGGTAGGCCAGGAGCTGGGCGGCGATGCCGGGCCCGTCGGTGTCCCGTGCCATCAGGGCGACGGCCGCCGCCAGGTTCCCGCCGCTGGAGTCGCCTGCGACGACCAGCCGGGACGGGTCGCAGCGCAGCTCACGGGCGCGCCCGGCCGCCCAGCCGGTGACGGCGTACGCGTCGAGCAGCGCACAGGGGAACCGGTGCTCCGGTGCGCGCCGGTAGTCGACCGACACCACCAGCGCGCCGGTGCGTGCGGCCAGTTCGCGGCAGAGCCCGTCATGGGTGTCGAGGCCGCACATCACCCAGCCGCCGCCGTGGCAGAAGACGATGAGCGGCCGGTCCCCGTCCGCGCCGTGCGGGTCGGGTTCGTAGATCCGTACGGGTACGGGCGGGGCGCCCGGCGGCCCCGGTACGGAGGCGTCGCTCACCCGCGCGATCTCGGGGAGCCCGCGCACCGGTCCCGCAGAGGTGGCTCTGCGCAGGGCGGACACGTCCAGCGGGCCGTCCGCCGGGTCGGGGAATCCGTGGGACAGCGCGTCGGCGAAGCGGCGTGCGGCCGGGGTGAGAGTCATCCGGTGGTCAGCCCCCCGTCGACGGTGAATTCCGCGCCGGTGATGTACGAGGAGGCGTCGGAGGCCAGGAAGCGGACCAGTTCGGCGATCTCGTCCGGCCGCCCCATGCGCCGCAGCGGCACCCGCGGGTGCTCCCGCTGTCCTGCGTCCTCGCCCAGCGCCCCGGCGACCATCGGGGTGTCGACCATGCCGGGGTGCACCGAGTTGACCCGGATGCCGTCGGCCGCGAGATCCAGCGCGACGTGCTTGCTGAGTCCGCGCAGCCCGAACTTGCTTGATCCGTAGGCCGCGTGCTGGGCGATCCCCACCAGGCCCGCGGTGGACGAGATGTTGACGATCGACCCGCCGCCCGCGTTCCGCAGAGCGGGGAGCGCTGCCTTGATACCCAGGAAGGGGCCCAGCAGATTGACGCGGAACAGCAGCTCGAAATTCTCCTGCGTCTCGGCGTCGACCGGGGCCGTGCGCCACAGGGCCGCGTTGTTGACGAGGACGTCCAGCCGCCCGAAGCTCGCCACGGCTGTCGCGACCGCCGTCTCCCAGCTCGCCGCGTCCGTCACATCGTGCGGGACGAACACCGCGGCGTCGCCGAGGCCGGCGGCGACCTCGCGGCCTTCCTCCTCCCGTACGTCGGTGATCACGATCCGTGCGCCGGAAGCGGCGAACAGCCGTGCCTCGACGGCCCCCTGGCCCCGGCCTGCGCCGGTGATCAGTGCCACCTTGCCGTCCAGCCGTACGCCGTCCGCCGCCGCAGATGCCGCGTCCGCGGCCGGGCGGGCGCTCACTTCTCGCCCTCCAGCGCCCGGAAGTGCGGGATGACCGTCTCGCCCCACTGGCGGATGGTCTCCATGCACGCCTCCTGCGGCACGGTGCCCATCTGGATGAGGCACATCACCTCGTCCACCCCGATCTGCCGCAGCTTCTCGACATAGGCGATCGCGGTGCCGGCGGTGCCGTAGGCGTGGTCCGCGTTGTAAGTGCCGGTGTCGACCGGGCGGGCCGGGATGTTGGCGTCGTGCAGCCTGGCGACCAGTTCGTCCCGGTCGCGGGCCATCACCGCCACATGGTCCTCGTCCTCGTCCTCCCCGGTGGGGGCGGGCGAGTTCCCGTACCAGTGGGCGATGGACTCGGCGAAGAAGCGCTGGCCCCGGGTGCCGATGCGCAGCGCGCGCTCCGCGTCGTCGAGGACGATCGTCGGGCAGAGCGCCGAGAAGTGGTTGTTGACCTCGGTCGACACACAGCGCTCGCCGCTCCTGGTGGCGATTGCCTCGTCGTACACCGCGCGCATAGCACGGACGTCGTCGGCCCCGGCGAAGCCCATCACCAGGGCGCCGATGCCCAGTTCGGCGGCGAGCTTGAGGGTGTCGTGCTTGCTGCAGGCCATGAAGAGGGGCGGATGCGGGTCCTGCACGGGCCGGGGCAGGATGGCGCCGGGGCCGATGTCGATGGAGCCGTGCCACTCGAACTGCTCCTCGCGCCAGGCGGCCGAGAAGATCCGCAGCGCCTCCTCCATCTGCGGGTAGGTGTCGTCGGGGCGCACCCCGTACATGGACATCTCCTGCTTCGTGGCGCCGCGTCCCGAGCCGATGTCGACGCGCCCGCCGGAGAGCACGTCGAGCATGGCCGCGCGCTCGGCGACCCGGACCGGGTGCTGGTAGCCGAAGGGCATGGTGACGACGCCGTGGCCGATGCGGATGCGCGAGGTCCGTGCGGCGACCCAGGTGAGGAAGATCTCGGACGCGCTCATGTGCGCGTACTGCGAGAGCGAGTGGTGCTCGACGGCCCAGATCCGGTCGAAGCCCATCTCCTCCGCGTACACGGCCTGTTCGACGCAGTCGTTGATGACCTGGCGTTCGCGCTCTGGGGTCGGGTTCGAGAGCTGTGCCTCGAAGATCATGGAGAACTTCACTGGATGCCTCCGGAGTATTTCGATTAGGAATACTTCTATCAGGCATAGCTGACAGACGGAAGGGGCGGGTGGAAGGGATGGGTGCGGGGCAGGGGTGGAGCGGGCCGCCGCGGTCGGTCCGGGCGTGGCCGGACCGTAGACTGCGGGGCGTGGCGGAGAAGCGGACGAGCAGCGAACAGGGCGCCGGGCAGGGCGGTCGGCAGGACACCGAGTCCGGCAGGCCGGTGCTTCCTGCGACCAGCTGGGCCGTGCTCGGGCTGCTCTCCTTCGGTGAGGAGCTGTCCGGGTACGACCTCAAGAAGTGGTCGGACTGGTCGCTGAGGTTCTTCTACTGGAGCCCGTCGTTCTCGCAGATCTACGGGGAGCTCAAGCGGCTGGAGAAGGTCGGCTATGTGACCTCCCGGATGGTCGCCCAGGAGACCGGCAACCGGGACAAGCGCATCTACGCGATCACCGCTGACGGAATGGACGCCGTGCGGGCCTGGGCGCGCGAGGCGCCCGTCGAGCCGCCGGTGCTCAAGCACGGTGTCATGCTGCGGATCTGGCTCGGCCATCTGCTGGAGGCCCAGCAGATGCGCGATGTCCTCGGCGCCCACCGCGAGTACGCGGAGAAGATGCGGCAGCGCGCCGAGGTCGACATCGCCGGGGCGCGGGACGAGGAGGCGTGGGCGTACCCCACGCTCACCCTCAAGTGGGCCGAGCGGTACTACGCGTCGGAGCGCGACCTGGCCGACTCGATGCTCGCCGACCTGGAGGAACTGGAGCGCAGGCGGCCGTAGCCCCGCCGGAAGTACAGCAGCGGCCCGGCGTCGCCGTGCCGCTCCAGCGCGGTGACCCGGCCGAGCGCGATCAGATGGTCGCCGCCGGGGAACGTGCCCGCGAGATCGCACTCGACGGTGGCCAGCGCCCCGTCGAGCAGCGGTGCGCCGTTGCTGCCGGGGTGCCAGCCCACGTCCTGGAACTTCTCCTTGCCGGTCACCGCGAACTGCCGGCACAGCGACTGCTGTTCGGCGGCGAGGATGTTCACCGCGAAGCGGCCGGCTCCGCGGATGTGCGGCCAGGTCGTCGAGGTGAGGGCCGGGCAGAAGCAGATCAGCGGCGGCTCCAGCGATACCGCTGAGAAGGACTGGACCGCCATTCCGGCGGGGCGTCCGTCATTCTGGATCGCGGTGATGACCGCGACCCCGGTACAGAAACTGCTGAGCGCCTCCCGCATGGACGCGTCGAATTCCGGGGTGGACCGAGGGGTGAGGGTCGGCATGCTGCCTCCAATGTTCCTACTAGGTATATGCCTAACCGAAACACGTGTGATTGGATACCGGCCACGCTCGCACGTCAAGTAGGGAGGGTCATCATCAGCGCACACCAGGTGCCACCGCCCACCACCCTCGCGCAGCTGACGGACTTCGCGGCCCACGCGTACGAGGGCCTGGACGCCCTCGCCGACGGTGAGGTCCGCTGGAATTTCGGACAGCTGAGTGACGCGGTCCACGCCGCGGCACGCGCCGTCATCGCCCACGGCGTGGAGCCGGGCGACCGGGTGGCGCTGTGGGCCTCCAACAGCCGCGAATGGCTCACGGCCGCCCTCGGCGCACTCGCCGCGGGCGCCGTGCTCGTCCCCCTCAACACCCGGTACAAGGCAGCCGAGGCCGCCGACATCATCCGCCGCAGCGGCGCCCGCACCCTGCTCACCGAACGCGGCTTCCTCGGCATCGACTACGTGGCCATGCTGCACGGATCGGGAGAGGACCTCGGTGCTCTCACCTCCGTCGTCGTACTCCGCGGCGACGCGACCGGAACCGCGCTGAGCTGGGACGACTGTCTCGCGCGCGGCCGAGAGGTCTCCGAGGCCAGGCGCTCGGCCCGCGCCGCAGCCGTCCGCCCCGACGACCTCGCGGACATCCTCTACACCTCCGGCACCACCGGCCGCCCCAAGGGCGTCATGAGCACCCACCGGCAGGTGCTCGCCGGGATCGAGGAGTGGTCCAAGGCCGTCACCCTGCGCCCCGGCGACCGGTACCTCCTGCTCAACCCCTTCTTCCACACCTTCGGCTACAAGGCCGGCTTCGTCGCCTGCCTGCTGCGCGGCGTCGCCATGTTCCCCGAAGCGGTCTACGACGTGGACCGGGTGCTGCGCAGAATCGCGGACGAGCGGATCAGCGTGCTCCTCGCCCCGCCGACCGTCTTCCACGGCCTCGTCCGCCATCCGCGTCTCGCCGACCACGACCTCGGCGCGCTGCGCCTGGCGGGCACCGGGGCCGCCGTCGTCCCGGTCGCGCTCGTCGACGAGATCCGCGAACGGCTCGGCATACCGGGCGTGTTCACCGCCTACGGGCTCACCGAGTGCATGGGCGTCGTCGCCGTCTGCCCCGTCGACGCCGACGCCTGGAGCGTCTCGCACACCGTCGGCCTTCCGCTGCCCGGAACCGAGATCCGCGTCGTCGGTCCCGGCGGCCCGTCCGCCGGCGCACTGCCCCCGGGCACCGCCGGGGAGATCGCCGTACGCGGCCCGCAGGTCATGCTCGGATACCTCGACGACCCGCAGGCCACCGCCCGCATCCTGGACGGCGACGGCTGGCTCTGCACCGGCGACATCGGCGTACTCGACGAACGCGGCTACCTCTCGATCACCGACCGGCTCAAGGACATGTACGTCGTCGGCGGCTTCAACGCCTACCCGGCCGAGGTCGAGAACGTGCTGCGCGGCCATGAACTCATCACCGAGGCCGCGGTGGTCGGCGCCCCCGACGAACGGCTCGGCGAGGTCGGCGTCGCCTATCTCGTCACCGAGAACGGGCAGCGCCCCGACCCGGCCGAACTCACCGCCTGGACCCGGGAGCGGCTCGCCAACTTCAAGGTCCCGCGCCGCTTCCACGTCGTCCCCGAGCTGCCGCGCAACGCGAGCGGAAAGATCCTCAAGGCCGAACTGCGGCGCGCCGCACAGGAGGACACCCAGGAAGCCGGGAACGGCCGACCGGCCGCACCCGGCGCCGCACGGCACGCAGGAGAGCGGACCCGCCAGGAAGAACCAGAAGGAGAGAGCCGATGAGATTCGGCGAGGAGCACCAGGAGCTGCGCACGGCCGTACGGTCGCTGCTGGCGCGGCACGAGGGGACCGCCGCGTGGGGGCCGCTGACGCAGCAGATAGGGGCGGCCGGGCTCGCCGTTCCCGAGGAGTACGGCGGAGCGGGATGCGGCCCCGTCGAGGTCCATGTGGTCATGGAGGAGCTGGGCCGGGTGCTGGCCCCGGTGCCGTATCTGGGTTCCGCGGTCCTGGCCACCCAGGCACTGCTGGCCGCGGGCGACACGGAGCTGCTGCCCGCCCTGGCGGACGGCGGCAGCACCGGGGCGCTCGCCTGGGCGGAGAACGGGTCCTGGCTGCCCGAGGCGATAAGGGCGCACGCCGTGCGCGGTCCAGGCGGCTGGCGGATCAGCGGGGTCAAGGACCATGTCCTGGACGGCGCGGCCGAAGGCGACGGTGAGAGCGCCGATGTACTGCTGGTCGTCGCCCGCACCGAAGCCGGACTCGCGCTGTTCCACGTCCCCTCCGGGGCCGGCGGGGTCAGCCGCGAGGCGCACACCACCATGGATCTGACCAGACCGCAGGCGACGCTGACCTTCGACGGGGCAGAGGCCCGCCCCGTCGGCGCGGACGGCGACCGGGTCATCGCACAGGTAAGAGACCTGGCTTGTACGGCTCTCGCCGCGGAACAGGTGGGCGCGGCGGAGCGCTGTCTGGAGCTCACCGTCGCCCATGTGCGCGACCGGGTGCAGTTCGGCCGCCCGATCGGCTCGTTCCAGGCCGTCAAGCACCGGCTCGCCGACGCCTTCGTACGGGTCGAGTCCGCGCGTTCCGCGGCTCTGGGCGCCTCCTGGGCGGCGGCTGACGGCTCGCCGGACCTGCCCAGGTACGCGGCGGTCGCCAAGTCCGCCTGCTCCGAGGCGTTCTCGGCGCTGGCCGGGGACATGATCCAGCTCCACGGCGGTATCGGCATCACCTGGGAGCACGACGCCCACCGCTACTTCAAGCGGGCCCACGGCTCGGCCCAGCTCTTCGGCTCACCGGCCGGACACCGCGACCGGCTGGCCGACGCGGTGGTCGGACCGCGCGGGGCCGGTGCCGGGCGTCTTGGCTGACCCCGGGGCGGCACCCGGCCCGCCCACCGGACGGGCCGGGCAACAGCCGTGTCCGGCCCCCCTCTCCCCAGCGATCGTTTGGCAGGTGCAGGTGTCATGAGCAGTACCGAGAAGTTCCGCTCCGAGTTCCGTACATGGCTGCGGTCCGCGCTCACCGGAGAGTTCGCCGCGCTCAGGGGCCGCGGCGGTCCCGGCCGGGAGCACGAGGCTTTCGCCGAACGCCTCGCCTGGGAACGGCACATGGCCGCGGCGGGCTGGACCTGCGTCGGCTGGCCGCAGGAGTACGGCGGACGCGGCGCGACCCTGGAGGAGCAGGTCGCCCTCCACGAGGAGTACGCACTCGCCGACGCGCCGGCCCGGGTGGGGCACATCGGCGAACAGCTCCTCGGCCCCACCCTCATCGCCTTCGGCACGGAGGGACAGCGCGCCCGCTTCCTCCCCGGCATCAGGTCCGTCGACGAGCTGTGGTGCCAGGGCTACAGCGAACCCGAGGCGGGCTCCGACCTGGCCAACGTCCGTACCCGCGCCGAGCGGGACGCGGACGGCTGGTCGGTCACCGGGCAGAAGACCTGGACCTCGCTGGCCCACGAGTCCCAGTGGTGCTTCGTGGTCGCCCGCACCGGGGAGGGCACGCGCCGCCACGACGGCCTGTCCTATCTGCTGGTGCCGATGGACCAGCCGGGGATCGAGGTCAGGCCGATCACCCAGCTGACCGGCACCAGTGAGTTCAACGAGGTCTTCTTCGACGGGGCCCGCACCGGCGCGGAGAACGTCGTGGGCGAACCCGGCGAAGGCTGGCAGGTGGCCATGGCCACCCTCGGCTTCGAGCGCGGCGTCTCCACCCTCGGCCAGCAGGTCGGATTCCGGCGCGAGCTGGAGGCGCTGATCGCCCTGGCGCGCAGCAACGGAGCAGCGGACGACCCCCTCGTCCGCGACCGGCTCGCCCGCGCCTGGACCGGCCTTGAGATCATCCGCTTCAACGCGCTGCGGATGCTCGACGGCGCCGCCGCCGGGGCTCCCGGGCCCGAGGCGTCCATCGGCAAGATCTACTGGGCGACCTGGCACCGGGAGCTCGGCGAGCTGGCGATGGACGTCTGCGGCGCCGGCGGCATGCTGGCGGACGGCGCACCGTACGACCTCGGGGACTGGCAGCGCCTGTTCCTCTTCTCCCGCGCCGACACCATCTACGCCGGGTCGAACGAGATCCAGCGCAACATCATCGCGGAGCGGGTGCTCGGCCTGCCGAAGGAGGCCAGGGCCTGACGGCCGGGATCTGACGGCCAGGGCTTGGTGGCCAGGGCCTGACGGTCGGGCCTTAGGGTCAGGGCCTGACGGTCAGGGCCTGATGGCCTGGGGCGCCGGGGGCCGGGCGGCGCGCGGGCCCGGCGGCCGCTACTTGAGCAGCCGCGCGCGGAGCTTGTGCAGCGTCCCGGCGTCCAGGCCGAGCCCCTTCGAGAGATAGCCGTCGAAGCTGCCGTACCGCTGGGTGGCCTCGGCGAGCGCGGCGCCGAGATAGTCCTTGCTGACCTCCTGGAGCGGCACGATCAGCTGAGGGTCGCGCATCACCCCCGACTTCTTCAGACCTTCGCGGGTCCTGAGGTCGGCGGTCCTGCGGACGTCGTTGGAGAGCAGATAGTCCGCCTCGGCCGTCCCGGCCGGCACCCCCACCGCGCGCAGCAGGACGTAACTCATCCAGCCGGTACGGTCCTTGCCGGACGTGCAGTGGAAGAGCAGCGGCAGTCCCTTGCCGTCGGCGATGGTGTCCAGCACCCGGGCGAACTGGTGGCGGGCCCCCGCTTCGGTGACGAACGTGCGGTAGATCCGCCGCATCGTCTCCGCGCCCTTGCCGTCGCCCAGCGCCTTCTGCTGCTCTGCGGGGTCACGGCTGCCGATGGCCGCCGTCGTCCGCTCGTACAGCCCGGTGTCGTCGATCGGCAGCGGGACGGGCGATGCGCCTTTCGGGAGCCGGTCGGCGCCGTCGGTCCTGACTTCGAGCGGCAGCCGGAAGTCGACCACCGACTTGAGCCCGAGCTTCGACACCGTGGTGAGGTCCGCCGGTGTGAGCTTGCCGAGGGCGTCACCGCGGAACACGACGCCGTAGCGCAGCTGTTTGCCGTCAGCTGTCCGGTATCCGCCCAGGTCACGGACGTTGACCGCGCCCTTGAGCGCGATGTGCCCGGCGGCGGGTGACGTGGCACCCGAGCCGGTGGTGGCGGGTGCGGTGGTGTCCTGGTGCGAGGAGCGCGGGGAGTGCGAGGAACTGGAGCCTTGGGAACACCCGGTGAGCACCAGGGCCGTGCTGAGTACGGCGGCGGCGGCGCGGGTCATGGCCCGGTTCCGGTGAGGGTACGGGTTTCGGGTACGGCGCATCGGTACAACTCCCAGGGGGCGGGGGCGGGGTGACATGCGGGGGTCCGTCCGGTGCCGCAGCGGTACGGCCGGGCCGTACGGCTGTGGGCAGTGGCCCCGGAGGGACGCGGGGCGTCCGGAGGCCCTGCGGCGGGCCGCACCCGCCGGAGGACGGTGACGTCCCCTTCGGGCAGCGGTGGCCGGCGGCCACCGGCACGGGGGTGAACAGGCGTAAGCGCTGCTCCGGCCGGTGCGGCGGACGGATGCTGGTCGGGAAGGTAGCAGCGGATCAGCTCTCCGGGGGAGATGCGTCCGCCCGGGTTGTCGCACGGCCCGGCTCCGGCCCCGCTCCACCGCACCCCGCCCGCCCTCCCGCCCGGCGCCCATACACCTGCCTGCCTGCACGAACACCGCCGCGCCCGCCCGCGCCCGCCGCCCGGCTCCACCGAGAGAACCGGGCGGGTTTCCCACTCAGCGGGAGCAGCCGCTCGGCCCCGCCGGGCACCGCGGCCTAGCCTCGGCGGACAGTCCCACCACCGGTGCCGACCCACTCGTGGTCCCGGCGCCCTTGTGTCTGACACCCCTGTGCGGACGCCCTGGTCCGGCCGGCCCCTTCCGGCCCCGGCAGTCCGGCCGCGGCCGCCTCGAATACCTCGAACACCCCTCGAAGTCCGACCACACCAGTCCGACCACACCAGTCCGACCACACCAGTCCGACCACACCAGTCCCACCACCCTTGCGGAGGACCGCCCATGCTGACGGCCAGTGAACGGCATACCGCCGCCGACGCGCTCGGCGCGGCCGAGCGCGACCGGCGGCCCATCGCCCCGCTGACCGAGCTGTTCCCGGGAATCGGCACCGAGGACGCCTACGAGATCCAGCTGCTCGGCATCGGCCGCAGAGTCGCGGGCGGGGCCGCTGTGCACGGCCACAAGGTCGGGCTGTCCTCGCCCGTCATGCAGCGCATGATGGGCGTCGACGAGCCCGACTACGGCCATCTCCTGGACGACATGCGGCTCGACCAGGACCGGCCGGTTCCCGTCGGCCGGTACTGCGCCCCGCGGATCGAGGTCGAAGTCGGCTTCGTCCTGGGCGACGACCTGCCCGGCGACGGCTGCACCACGGCGGACGTACTCGCTGCCACCGAACGCGTCGTCCCCGCCATCGAGCTGATCGACAGCCGGATCGCCGACTGGCGCATCACCATCGCCGACACCGTCGCCGACAACGCCTCGTCCGCCGGATACGTCACCGGCGACGGCCGCGACCCGAGCGAACTGGACCTCAAGGCCATCGACGCCGTACTGCGCCGCGGTGACCAGCAGATCGCCGCGGGCCGCAGCGACGCCGTGCTCGGTGACCCCGCCGCGTCCGTCGCCTGGCTGGCCCGCACCGTGGCCCGCTTCGGCGTCCCGCTGAAGAAGGGCCATCTGGTGCTGCCCGGCTCGTGCACCAGGGCCGTCGACGTCGAGGCAGGCCAGACCTACACCGCCGATTTCACCGGGCTCGGCCCGGTCTCGCTCTCCTTCATCTGAGGTGATGATGACCAACAGGACCAAGGCGACCGCCGCCATCGTCGGCTCCGGCAACATCGGGACCGACCTGCTGTACAAGCTCCAGCGGTCCCCGTACATCGAGCCCCGCTGGATGATCGGTGTCGATCCGGCCAGCGAGGGGCTCGCCCGCGCCCGCGCGGCGGGCATCGAAGCCCGCCCCGACGGAGTCGGGCCGCTCCTCGACGGCGACGAGCGGCCCGACCTCGTCTTCGAGGCGACCTCCGCCGCCGTGCACCGGGCCAACGCCCCCCGCTACGCCGAACTCGGCATCCGCGCCATCGACCTCACCCCGGCCGCGGTCGGCCCGGCCGTGGTGCCGCCCGCGAACCTGCGCGCCCACCTGGACCAGCCGAACGTCAACATGATCACGTGCGGCGGCCAGGCCACGATCCCGATGGTGTACGCCGTCTCGCGGATCGTTCCCGTCCGGTACGCGGAGATCGTGGCGTCCGTCGCCTCCGTGTCGGCGGGACCGGGAACCCGCGCCAACATCGACGAGTTCACCCGGACCACCGCCCGCGGGATCGAGGACATCGGCGGCGCCGAGCGCGGCAAGGCCATCATCATCCTGAACCCGGCCGACCCGCCCGTGATCATGCGGGACACCGTCTTCTGCGCCATCCCCGAGGACGCCGACCGCGACGCCATCGCCCTCTCCGTCAAACAGGTCGCCGAGGACGTCGCCTCGTACGTGCCGGGCTACCGGCTGCGCTCCGAGCCGCAGTTCGACGACCCCACCCCGGACAGCGGCGGCATGGCCCGCGTCGCGGTCTTCCTCGAAGTGGAGGGCGCGGGCGACTACCTCCCGCCGTACGCCGGGAACCTCGACATCATGACCGCCGCCGCCACCAAGGTCGGCGAGGAGTTCGCCAAGGCGCTCCTCGCGCCCGGCCGCTGAGCCGCTGAGAAGCAACCAGAAGCAGGAGTACCAGATGCCCTACTCGGACACGCTCGACATCCGCGTCACCGACTCCTCGCTGCGCGACGGATCACACGCCATGCGCCACCGGTTCACGGTGGAGCACGTACGGTCCATCGTCGCCGCACTCGACGGCGCCGGGGTCCCGGTCATCGAGGTCACGCACGGCGACGGACTCGGCGGCTCCTCCTTCAACTACGGTTTCTCCCACACCCCCGAACAGGACCTCATCAAGACCGCGGTGGAGACGGCCGACCAGGCCCGGATCGCCTTCCTGATGCTTCCCGGGCTCGGCGTCAAGGACGACATCCGCGCCGCCCACGGCAACGGCGCCGCCATCTGCCGCATCGCCACCCACTGCACCGAGGCGGACATCTCCGTCCAGCACTTCGGGCTGGCCCGCGAGATGGGCCTGGAGACCGTCGGCTTCCTGATGATGGCGCACTCCACCACCCCCGAGGCGCTGGCCGGGCAGGGCCGCATCATGGCCGACGCCGGCTGCCAGTGCGTGTACGTGGTCGACTCGGCCGGCGCCATGGTCATGGACGACGTGACCGACCGGGTCGCCGCCCTCGTCGCCGAACTCGGCGACGACGCCCAGGTCGGATTCCACGGCCACGAGAACCTCGCACTCGGCACCGGGAACTCGATCGCCGCGATCCGGGCCGGCGCCCTCCAGATCGACGGGTCGACACGGCGGCTCGGAGCCGGAGCCGGCAACACGGCGGTGGAGGCCCTCGTCGCCGTCTGCGCCAAGATGGGCATCCGTACCGGCATCGACGTACTCAAGATCATCGACGCGGCCGAGGACGCCGTCCGCCCCGTGATGGACGACGAGTGCCGGCTCGACCGGCTCGCCCTGCTGATGGGGCACGCGGGGGTCTACTCCAGCTTCCTCAAGCACGCCTACCGCCAGGCCGACCGGTACGGCGTGTCCGGCGCCGAGATCCTGCTGCGCGCGGGGGAGCGCAAGCTCGTCGGCGGTCAGGAGGACCAGCTCATCGACATCGCGCTCGAACTCTCGGCCGGCCACTGAGCCGGATCCCCCGCGGAGCCCGCCCCGATGCGTCACCACCACCAAGGAGGCACAAGATGACCGCAGCAAGCGAAGAAGTCCGCGTCATTGAGGCGGCCGCGCCGCCCACCCGCTTCGCACGGGGCTGGCACTGCCTCGGCCTGGCCGACTCCTTCAAGGACGGGCAGCCGCACGAGATCGAGGCGTTCGGCACCCGGCTCGTGGTCTTCCAGGGCCAGGAAGACGGCGAACTGCACGTACTCAACGCGTACTGCCCGCACATGGGCGGCAACCTCGCCCAGGGCACGGTCAAGGGCGACGCCGTCGCCTGCCCCTTCCACGACTGGCGCTGGTCGGGCAACGGCCGCTGCGCGGGGATCCCCTACGCACGCCGGGTGCCGCCCCGGGCCCGCACCCGGGCCTGGACCACCGTGGAGGAGAACAAGCAGCTCTTCGTCTGGAACGACCCCGAGGGCAACCCGCCGCCGCCCGGCGTCACCATCCCGCGCATCGAAGGGGCCTTCAGCGACGAGTGGAGCGACTGGAGCTGGAACGTCCTGCGGGTGGAGAACTCAAACTGCCGGGAGATCGTGGACAACGTCGTCGACATGGCGCACTTCTTCTATGTGCACTACTGCTTCCCGACGTACTTCAAGAACGTCTTCGAAGGCCACACCGCCACCCAGTACATGGAGAGTTCGCCCCGCGGCGACGTCGACCTCGGCACCCTCAGCACCGAGGGCGTGCTCCGCTCCGACGCCTCGTACCACGGCCCCTCCTACATGATCGACTACATGTGGAGCGACGTCGGCGCGGACGTGGACATGGAGAGCGTGCTGATCAACTGTCACTATCCGATCGACTCCGACAGCTTCCTGCTGATGTACGGGGCGATCGTCAAGAAGATGCCCGGTATGACGGACGAGCAGGCCGCCGAAGCCGCCCGGCTCACGTCGGACGGCCTGGCCGTCGGCTTCGAGCAGGACGTGCACATCTGGAAGAACAAGACCCGCATCGACAACCCCCTCCTCTCCGAGGAGGACGGTCCCGTCTACCAACTGCGCCGCTGGTACGAGCAGTTCTATGTGGACACCGACGACGTCAAGGACGAGATGACCCAGCGCTTCGAGTTCGAGATCGACACCTCCAGGGCCACCGCCGCGTGGCAGCGCGAGGTCGACGAGAACGTGGCGCGTCACCGGAGCGAGGGCTGACATGACACCGGTCGAGTGCGCGGCCTGCGGCAACCAGGTCCTGTGCGAGAAGTTCTCCATGGCCCACACCTCCGTACAGTGGACGGCCGACGCCTCGGCCGTCTGCGCCGAGTACCAGGACCCGATGCGTACCTGCGCGGCCCTGCGCGACAGCATCGACCGGGCCGTCGGGGACGGGCGGCTGGCGGTGGCCGATGCCTGAAGTGCCCCCGACGCCGGCGGCCCGGACGCACCGGCTCCGGGTCACCGCGGTGGTGGCCGAGACGGCGGACGCGTGCTCCTTTGTGCTCGACCCGGCCGACGGCGCGCTCGCCTACCGGCCGGGCCAGTTCCTGACGCTGAAACTGCCGGGTGCCGACGGGGGAGTGGCCGCACGGTGCTACTCCCTCGCCAGCTCCCCGCACTCCGGTGAACCGATGAAGATCACGGTGAAGCGGGTGGCGGGCGGCCACGGCTCCAACTGGCTCTGCGACCACATCGGCGAGGGCGACGAACTGGAGGTGCTGCCCCCGGCCGGCGCCTTCGGCTCGGGCCCGCTCGACGGCGATCTGCTGCTGGCCGCCGCGGGCAGCGGCATCACCCCGGTGATCTCGCTGGCCAAGGCCGCCCTCGACCAGGGCCGGGGGCGCGTCGTGCTCCTGTACGCCAACCGCGACGAGACCTCGGTGATCTTCCGGGACGAGATCAGGAAGCTGGCCGGTGCCCATCCGCGGCGGCTGGTCGTGCTGCACTGGCTGGAGGCGCTCGACGGTCTGCCGACCGCGGACCGGCTCACCGGCCTCCTGGAGCCGTACGCGGGCCACCACGCGTACCTGTGCGGGCCCGCGCCCTTCATGGACGCGGTGGACACCGCGCTGCGTACGGCGGGGGCCGCCCCCGCCGCCATCCACCGGGAACGGTTCTTCTCGCTCACCGGGGACGTCTTCGCCGCGCCCGCGGCGGAGCCCGCCGGGGCGGAGGGCGAGGCCGCCGAGGCGGTGGTCGAGCTGGACGGCGAGACCCACCGGGTGGCCTGGGGCGCCACCACCCCGCTGCTCGACGCCCTGCTCGCCGCGGGAGTCGACGCCCCGTACTCCTGCCGGGAAGGCTCCTGCGCCGCCTGCGCCTGCCGGGTCGTCGAAGGGGAAGTCACCGTGATCCGCGACGACGTCCTGGACGACGAGGACCGCGCGGACGGCTACGTCCTGGCCTGCCAGGCGCTGCCGGCCGCCGAGCGGATCAGCATCAGCTACTCCTGACTGCTGCTGCCGCTGTTACCACCCCGCTGCCGGCCGATCCGCCACAGCGGACCCGTCACCCCCGCCCCGCGCCCCTCAAGACCCCCTCACATCCAGTCGGCGAACCGCATCCAGGACATCATGTTGTCCATCTCGGCCGCGTCGATGGGCGTCGCCACCTCCGGTGCCGGCGCGGGGGCCGGGGCCGGGGCCGTCCGCGTACGGGCCTCCGCGCGCCCCGGTCCGAAGAGCGAGCGCCACACCGCCCTGGACGTGGCCAGCACCACCGGGGCCAGCCGCTCCAGCTCGCGGTGCGTGCCATTGCCGCACAGCGAGACCGAGGCGATCGCCCGGCCCGCCCCCCGCAGCGGCGCCGCCACGCACGACACCCCCCGGAACGCCTCCTCGACGTCGAACGCCACGCCACGCTCCCGGATCCGCGCCAGCTCCTGGTGGAACGCCACCGGCCGGGTGATCGTCCGGGCCGTGCGCGGCCGCAGCCCCGCCCGCACCGCCTCGGCGACCAGCGCGTCCTCACTGAACGCGAGGATCGCCTTGCCGGTCCCCGTGCAGTACGCCGGCTGCCTGCCGCCCACCCGCGAGGGCACCCCACCGTCCTGGGCCCCGCCGATACGTTCCAGATACACCACCTCCGGCCCGTCGAGCACGGCCAGGTGCGCCACATGCCCGGTGGACTCGTGCAGTGCGTGCAGATGCGGCAGGGCCGCCCGGCGCAGCCGGTTGTGGTGCGAGGCCAGGGCGCCCAGCTCCAGCATCCGCATGCCGAGCCGGTAGTCCCGGCCTTCCCGGTCCAGCCAGCGAAGCCGGACGAGCTGATCGAGGATGCGGTGCACCGACGAGCGCGGAAGGCCCGAACGGTGCATCACATCGGTGAGTGTCAGCCGGGGTGCCGGGCCTTCGAACGCACCCAGCACCAGCGCGGCCTTCTCCAACAGTGAGGGCGGCTGCTCTGCCATGTCGTGAGGCTTCCACGGTTCCCGCTCAGCGGGAAGAAGGTATTTCGTTTCGGAATAGTAAAAGCGTAGGTTCCTCGCATCCATCCAGGACGACCGAGAGGGGATGCGCATGAGTGCCGACGAGGTTCTCGCCGCGGTGCGGGCCCTTGCCCCGACCCTGCGCCAGCGTGCCGCCGAGACCGAAGCGCTGCGCCGGGTGCCGGACACCTCCATCAAGGAACTCGCCGAGACCGGCTTCTTCCGGCTTCTCCAGCCCAAGGCTTACGGCGGCTTCGCCGCACACCCCGCCGTCTTCTACAGCGCCGTCAGAGAGATCGCCAGGGCCTGCGGGTCCACCGGCTGGGTCGCCTCCGTCGTCGGCGTCCACCCCTGGCACGTCGGGCTGTACGACCGGCGCGCCCAGGACGAGGTGTGGGGCGAGGACAACCGGGTCCGTATCTGCTCCTCGTACGCCCCGACTGGCAAGGTCACCCCCGTCGAAGGCGGCTTCCGGCTCTCCGGCCGCTGGCGCTTCTCCTCCGGCTGCGACCACGCCGAGTGGGCGCTGCTCGGCGGCATCATCTACGACGCCGACGGCAAGCCGGTCGACATGCGCACCTTCCTGGTGCCGCGCACCGAGTACCGCATCGACGACGTCTGGGACACCGTCGGACTCCGCGGCAGCGGCAGCAACGACATCATCATCGAGGACACCTACGTCCCCGACCACCGCGCCCTGAGCTTCGGACCCGTCACCGCCCTGGAGGCCCCCGGGCGGCTGCACAACCCCGAACCGCTCTACCGTCTGCCGTACGCGTCGGTCTTCACCACCACCATCTCCACCCCGGTGATCGGCATCGCCGAAGGCGCGTACGACAGCTATGTCGCCGCCACCCGCGAGCGGATCCGCGTCTCGTACGGGCAGCAGGTCTCCGAGGACCCCTTCGCGCAGGTGCGCATCGCCCGCGCCGCCAGCGAGATCGACGCCTCCTGGCTGCAGCTCGTCCGGAACATCTCGGACCTGTACGAGTGCGCCGAGCGCGGCGATGACCTGCCGACCGCGCTGCGCACCCGCACCCGCCGCGACCAGGTGCTCGCCACCGAGCGCGCGGTCGCCGCCGTCGACCTGCTGATGGAGAACGCCGGCGGCAGCGCCATGCGCACCGGCGACAACGCGATCCAGCGGGCCTGGCGCGACGCCCACAACGCCCGCGGCCACGCCGCCAACGACCCCGAGCGCGCGCTCGTCCTCTTCGGCCGGGGAGCCCTCGGCCTCGACCCCCAGGACACGATGCTGTGATCGACCACGCCTCCACCTCGCGCACCGTCAAAGCCGGCGGACTCACCCTCCACTACCACGAGGCGGGCCCGGCCGGCCCCGGCGCACCCGTCGTGATCATGCTGCACGGCGGCGGCCCCGGCGCCTCCGGCTGGTCCAACTTCGGCGGCAACCTGCCCGTCTTCGCCGAGCACTTCCGTACGCTCCTCGTCGACCAGCCCTGCTTCGGCGCGTCCGACAAGCCCGAACTCGACAAGGACTTCTTCAGCTTCAGCGCGGACGCCGTGGCCGCCCTGATGGACGAACTGGGCATACCCCGTGCCCACTTCATCGGCAACTCGCTCGGCGGCGGCACCTCGGTCCGGATGGCGCTCAACCATCCGGACAAGGTGGACAAGCTGCTCCTGATGGGGCCCGGCGGGATCTCCCTCAACCTCTTCGCGGCCGACCCCACCGAAGGCATCAAGCGGCTCTTCGAGTTCAGCGCGGCCGCCGAGCCGACCAAGGACCAGCTGCGTACCTTCCTCACCACACTCGCCTACGACCCGGCGATCGTCACCGACGAACTGATCGAGGAGCGCTGGGCCCAGGCCATCGATCCCAGCACCAAGCTCGGCAACGCACGGATGGCCGCCTCCTTCGCCAACCCGGCCTGGCAGCAGGACACCATGCTGTGGCGCGAGGCCCACCGGATCACCGCACCCACGCTGCTGACCTGGGGCCGCGAGGACCGGGCCAACCCGCTCGACGGGGCACTGGTGGCGCTGAAGGCGATCCCCGACGCCCGGCTGCATGTCTTCCCGCACTGCGGCCACTGGGCGCAGACCGAACAGGCCGACGAGTTCAACCGGCTCGCCGTCGACTTCTTCACGCACTGATTCTTCACGCACTGAGAGGCACCGGGTTCATGGATATTCGCGCACTGGGCTATCTGCGTCTGGAAACCGCCGCGTTCGACGAGTGGCGGGCCTTCACACTCGACGTCCTCGGCATGATCGAAGCGCCCGGCTCGACCGAGGACCTCCTGCGGCTGCGCCTCGACGACCGCGCGCACCGCATCACCATCGAGCGCGGCGCCACCGACCGGCTGCTCGCCGCGGGCTGGGAGGTACGCGACGCCGCCGCGCTGGCCACCGCCCGCGCGGAGCTCGCCGCGGCCGGAGTCGGGACCGAGGACGCCAAGCCGGACGAGCTCGCCGACCGGCGGGTGCAGGGCATGTTCCACTGCCAGGACCCGGCGGGCAACCAGCTGGAGATCTTCTGGGGCCAGGCCCAGGACCACACCCCGGCCGTCACGCCGTACGGCAACCGCTTCATCACCGGCGACCTGGGCCTCGGCCATGTGGTGCTGCCCGCCCCCGCCATGGAGGAGGCGTACGACTTCTACGAGGGGCTGCTCGGCTTCACGCTGCGCGACTCGATGCGGCTGCCCGCCGCGATCGTGCCCGGCGCCGCAGCCGACCGCGACGTCCACTGGATGCACTTCATGGGGTGCAACCCCCGCCACCACAGCCTGGGTCTCTACCCGGGGCTGATGGAGCCCGGCATCGTGCACTTCATGGTGGAGGTGGCCACGCTCGACGACGTCGGCCGCGGACTCGACCGCCTCCACGCGGCCGGTATCCCGGTGGCGTCCTCCCTCGGCCGCCACACCAACGACCTGATGGTGTCCTTCTACGCGCAGGCGCCCGGCGGATTCCAGGTCGAGTACGGCACCGAGGGCCGCCTCGTGGACGACACCACCTGGGTCGCCAAGGAGATGACGGCCGACAGCTTCTGGGGCCACCAGTGGAACGGCTGACGGAAGCGGTCGCCCCCGCCGCCTTCCGGGAAGTGCTCGGCAGGTTCGCCAGCGGCATCACCGTCGTCGCCTCCGTCGACGCCGACGGCGGGCCGGTGGGCCTGGCCTGCCAGTCCTTCGCCTCGCTCTCCCTCGACCCGCCGCTCGTCATGCTGTGCGTCGGCAAGACATCGACCAGCTGGCCACGTGTCGCGGACACCGGGCGGTTCACCGTCAGCGTCCTGGCCGAGGAACAGCGCGAGGTCTGCGCCGCGCTCGGCGGACGCGGGGGCGACAAGTTCGAAGGCGTCGGCTGGACGGTGTCGGAGCACGGCACCGTACGGATCGACGGCGCCCTGGCCACCGTGGACTGCGCGCTGCACAGCGTCCAGGAGGCGGGCGACCACCTCGTCGTCACCGGCGAGGTGCTCGACCTCGCCGCGAGGCCCGGCGGAACACCGCTGCTCTACTTCGGCAGTGCCTACGCGGCGGGCGACTTCTGATGAACCACGGCGCGCGCACCGGCGGCGCGAAGCAGCCGGAACGCCGCCCGCGCCCGCGGCGCACCACAGCAGTGACACGTGACCGGGCGCCGGTGCCGACCGGCGCCCGGCCGGAGAGGACCGCCCCATGAACACCCGCTGGGACCACAGTTACGACGTGGTCGTCGTCGGATCCGGCGCCGCCGGACTCGCGGCAGCCATCACCGCACGGCTGCGCGGCCTGACCGCCCTGGTGATCGAGAAGACCGAGCTGTACGGCGGGTCGACCGCCCTGTCGGGCGGCGCGATCTGGGTACCGGGCAACTTCCACCTGGACGACGCGGGGCTCGGCGACACCCGGGCCAAGGCCCGCGCCTACCTCGACGCGACCGTCGGCGACCGGGTGCCCGCCGAGCGCAAGGACGCCTACCTGGAGCACGGGCCGCGCATGGTCCGCGAGTTCCACGAGAGGACCACGGTCAGATTCGCCTACACCCCCGGCTACTCCGACTACTTCCCCGAGGCCATGGGCGGCTACCCGCAGGGCCGTTCCATCGAGCCGCTGGTCTTCGATCTCAAGAAGCTCCCGGCCGACCGCCGCGCCACCATGCGCAAGGCCGGCCTGCCCACGTACGGGCTCACCATCACCTCGTACGACTTCCGCTTCCTCAACATGGTCGCCCGCACCTGGGCGGGCCGGAAGACCTCGCTCAAGGTGGGTATGCAGGCGGCCGGGGCACTGGCCAGGGGTGCGAAGCCCATCGCGCTCGGCCAGGCCCTCATCGCCCGGATGCGCCAGTCGCTCGACGCGCTCGGCGGCGAGCTGTGGCTCTCCACCCCGCTCACCGGTCTGGTGGAGGAGGACGGCCGGATCACCGGCGTACGCGCCGAGCGCGACGGCTCGCCCGTCACCATCCAGGCGCACGGCGGCGTCGTCCTCGCCTCCGGCGGCTTCTCGCACGACCAGCAGCTGCGCGAGAAGTATCTGCCCGCGCCCACATCGACGGCCTGGACCTCGGCGTCGGACGGACAGACCGGCGACGCGCTGCGGCTGGGTGTCGAGGCGGGGGCCGCGACGGACCTGCTCGACAAGATGTGGGGCGCCCCGTCCGTCGTACCGCCGGGCCCCGGTGAGAAGCCCTTCTTCCTGGTCGCCGACCGCGGCATCCCCTCCATGGTCATCGTCAACGGCGCGGGGGAGCGGTACGCCAACGAAGCCGCTCCGTACCACCAGTTCGTCGACGAGATGTACGCCCACCACAGCCCGGACGCCTCGACCGTGCCGTCCTGGCTGATCCTCGACGCCCGGTCCAAGGCCCGCTACATCTTCATGGGGCTCTTCCCGGGCCAGCCCTTCCCGAAGAAGTGGCTGGCGAGCGGCTTCGTGAAGAAGGCCGGATCCCTGCCGGAACTGGCCGCCGCCATCGGCGCGGGACCCGAGCGGCTGCGCGCCACCGTCGAGCGGTTCAACGGCTTCGCGCGGGCGGGCCGTGACGAGGACTTCGGGCGCGGCGAGAGCGTCTACGACCGCTACTACGGCGATCCGACGCTGCTCAACCCCAACCTCGCCCCGCTCGACAAGGCCCCGTACTACGCCATCCCCGTCCACCCGGGGGACATCGGCACCAAGGGCGGCCTGGTCGCCGACGGGTCCGCGCGGGTCCTGCGCGAGGACGGCACCGCCATCAAGGGGCTGTACGCCTCGGGCAATGTGTCCGCTGCGGTGATGGGCGAGACCTATCCGGGGCCCGGGGCGACCATCGGTCCCGCCATGGCGTTCAGCTGGGCGGCCGTGGGCGACATCGCGCAGGAGCTCAAGGGCGTACGCCGGAAGTGACCTCGGCGGGGTGCGCCACCGGAAGGGGGCGGTCGATCCGACCGCCCCCTTCCGCGTTCCCTGCTCCTCTCCTGATACATCGGACAACTGGGCAGCGGAATAAGGGTGTTGATCTGGTGTCGGACCTCTTGACACCTGGCTGAGGCGGGTAGCAGAGTTCCGCCCGATCGAGAATTCATCCATACATCGGATGAAAGCTCGTTGCGGCAGACAACTCTGCCGGACAGTCCGCCCCTTACGTGCCAGGGAGTCAGACGTGCACCGCAGCCCGGACGACAGACCAGGAGGCAGAGCCGCGCCGAAGCGCCGGCTCGCGATGACGGCGGTCATCGCCGCCGTGACCATGGGCGCCGCGCCCGCGCTCACCGCGGGCACCGCAGCAGCGGCCCAGGCGCCCGCCAACCGGAACATCTACGTATCGGTGTCCGGCAGCGACCGGAACTCCGGGCTCTCCACCCGCGCACCCCTGCTGACCCTGGCGGCCGCGCAGGTCTCCGCGCGCAAGGCGTCCAGGACGGGCCACCCGGTCCATGTCTGGGTCCGCGGCGGCACCTATCACCTGGCCGCCACCCTGAAGCTCGGCGCGGCGGACTCGGGCACCGCGTCCGCACCGGTGACCTACTCCTCGTACCCGGGCGAGCGGGCCGTGCTCAGCGGCGGCCGCAGAGTCACCGGCCGGTGGACGGCCGACCGGCACAACAGCGCGATCCGGGTGACGGACATCGGCGCACACCGCAAGATCGACGGGCTGTTCGTGGGCGGCACCCGCCAAGTGCTCGCCCGCTACCCGAACTTCGACCCGGACACCGCCGTACTGGGCGGCTCGACCACCATGGCCACCCTCAACACCCGCTCGGCGCGGTGGAAGAACCCGGCCACCGGCGACATCCGCGGTCTGCACTCCTCCCACTGGGGCGGCAACGACTACACGATCACCGGGCGCGACGCCTCCGGCCTCCGGCTGAAGTGGGCCGGGGACAACAACCGGGGCGGCGACGTGGACACCGCGCACGTCGTCGCCGAGGGCGTGTTCGAGGAACTCGACGCGCCCGGCGAGTGGTTCTACGACCGGGACACCGGCAAGCTGTACATGATCCCGCCGGCCGGCACCGATCTGTCGAGGACCACCGTGGACACGGCCGAACTGGACGAACTCGTCCGGGCCGAGGGCGCGTCCCCCTCCCGCCCGGTCCATGACCTCACGTTCGACGGCTTCACCTACACCGCCACGCACCGGACCCTCTTCGACACCCCGTACGAGCCACTGCAGCTCGGTGACTGGGCGGTGGCGCGGGCCGGAGCCGTCCACATCAAGAACGCCAGGAACATCACCGTCTCGCACTCCTCCTTCGCCCAGGCCGGCGGCAACGGCGTCTTCATCGACGGCTACAACAAGGGCGACGCCGTCACCGGGAACACCTTCGCGGGATCCGGCGCGAGCGACGTCCAGGTGGTCGGCTCGGTCAGGGCCGTCCGGAACCCGTCGACCTGGGCGCACATGGTCGACCCGCCCACGGATCTCACACCAGGCCCCAGAACGGACGACTACCCGCGCGACATCGACATCAGCGGCAACAGCATGGCGGACATGGGCCGGTTCGAGAAGCAGAGCGCCGGTGTCAACATCTCGATGAGCAGCCGTGTCACCGTCTCCCACAACACCATCCACGGCAGCCCGCGGTCCTGTGTCAACGTCAACGACGGCACCTGGGGCGGACACCGGATCCAGTACAACGACATCTTCGACTGTGTGAAGGAGACCTCGGACCACGGACCGGTCAACGCCTGGGGCCGGGACCGCTACTGGCCCATCGCCGGGCCCAGCATCAACCCCAGCGCCGAGTCCGACGCCCTGCAGAAGAGCTACTCGCTGCTCGACGTGGTCCGCCCGATCACGATCAGCGACAACCGGATCTGGCACAACAGCGAATGGGCCATCGACCTGGACGACGGGTCGAGCAACTACGTCGTGAAGAACAACCTGCTCCTCGGCGCGGGCATCAAGCTGCGCGACGGATTCAAACGGACGGTCACGAACAACATCGTCGTGGGCGGATCGGTCTACGAGCAGATCTCGCACCGCGACAACGGCGATGCCATCACCAAGAACATCATCCTGGCCGACTCGCCCTACTCGCTCACCGGCAGCGACCCCGCCGCCGCCAAGTACACCGCCGACAACAACCTGTTCTGGAACAACGGGCAGCCGGTCGGCCTGCCCGGCGAATGGAGCACCGGCCGTCTGGACACCCACTCGGTCACCGCCGATCCGCGGTTCGCCGGGGGCTCGCCGTGGGACTCGCCCGCCATGACGGACTACACACCGGCCGCCGGCTCACCCGCGAAGGCCCTGGGATTCGTCGACTTCCCGATGGACCGCTTCGGCACCGGAAGGCCGGGCGAGGCGACACCTCCCGCGGTGGGATGGCCGGCCGGCCCCGGACCCGACACCGTGATCGAGACCCAGCCCGAGCCGCTGATGGGCGCCACCGCCCGGCAGATCCACGACAAGGCGACCCAGTCGGCCGTCGGACTCGGCGACTTCGACGGGCTGTACCTGCCTGCCGTCCCCACCACCTCCTACGCCTACGGCCAGGGGCTGCGCTCCCTCGATGTGATCCGGTCCGTGAACGGCACCGCTGTGACGGACCGCGACAGCTTCTGGGCGGTCTACCACAAGCTCGCCCCCGGCAGCACTGTCACACTCGGCGTGTGGCGCGCCCAGTCCGCCACCGGCATCACGCTGGTCAAGCCCACCGGGCCACAGGAGTACAACAACACCGCCGGTGTGACCTATACCGGGGGCGGCTGGGGCTGGCGGGGCGCCCAGGCCGGCGGTGAGGGCTCGTTCCAGAACGACATCGACGCCACCACCTCCGTCGGCGACTCCTTCACGTTCACCTTCAACGGCACCGGGGCCGACTTCCTCACCGAGCTGAACGCGGACGAGGGACTGATCGACATCGCTGTCGACGGGGTCCACCGGGAGACGGCCGACGCCACCAGCGGCTCACGCCAGTACCAGCAGAAGCTCTGGTCGGTCAGCGGTCTCCCGGCCGGTGTGCACACCCTCACGGGCACGATGAGGAGCGGTCAGTACATGATCGTGGACGGCTTCACGGTGCGGAGCTGACCTACGGAGCGGTGGCGCCACTGGCCGGATGCTTCGGATCCGGCCAGTGGCGCCACCGCTCTCCCCGGGCCCAGGAAGTCAGTCGGCGGCCCGGACGGCGAAGCGGTGCGTCCCCGATCCGGCGTGGAAGACGGCGCACCCGTCCTCCATCCGCAGGAACGTGGCCGCTCCGTGGTCGACATCGGACGCCCGGCCGGCGGCGATCCACACCTCCGCCGTCGTGTTGGGCGGCAGCGACACGGTGAGCCGGAACCCGCCGGACGTCGTCCAGTGGGTGGTGACCGGGCCGTAGCGCGAGTCGAAGCGGCCATCGGCCTCCGTCACCCCGCCGCCGGGACGCGGCCTGATGACCGTACGACGGAATCCGGGAGCGCCGGGGGCGATGCCCGCGATGTTCGCGTACATCCACTCGCCGACCGAGCCGTACGCGTAGTGGTTGAAGGAGTTCATCGAGGCGTCCTGGAAACCGCCCTCGGGCCTGATCGAGTCCCAGCGCTCCCACATCGTCGTGGAGCCGCGGTCGATCTGGTAGCCCCAGCTCGGGAAGGTGCGCTGGAGCAGCAGCCGGTACGCGACATCCGTGTGGCCCGTGGCGGTGAGCACGGGCAGCAGCCGCGGTGTGCCGAGGAAGCCCGTCGACAGGTGCCAGTCCCTGTCCTTGATCAGCTGGACCAGCCGGTCGGCGGCCGGTCCGCGTTCGCCGTCCGCCAGCAGATCCATGGAGAGGGCCAGCACATAGCCGGTCTGGGTGTCGCCCTCGACCCTGCCGTCCGCGGAGACATACGCGGCGCGGAAGGCGGTACGTATCTGCTCGAAGAGGGCGCGGTGCGGCGCCGGGTCCTTGCCGAGCGCGCCCGCCGTCCGGGCGACCAGGTCGGCGCTGTGCGCGAAACAGGCCGTGCCGATGACGTCCTTGGGTGTCTCGTCGTCGACGTTGAGCCAGTCCCCGTACCCCTCCGCCGGGCGGAGCAGCCCGTCGCTGTGCTGCCGCAGATAGCCGAGCCACCTGACCATGGAGTCCCAGGACTCCTCCAGCACCCGGGTGTCCCCGTACGCCTGGTAGAGCGCCCAGGGCACGGTGACCCCGGCGTCGCCCCAGCCCGCCGACCCGTTGCCGATGGGCCCCACAGCCGGAGCCACATCGGTGAAGCTGCCTTCCGCGGTCTGGTTGCCGCGCAGATCGGACAGCCACTTGGTGAGGAACCGTGCCGACTCCATGGTGTAGGCCGCGGTGGGCGCGAAGACGTTGATGTCACCGGTCCAGCCGAGCCGTTCGTCACGCGCCGGGGTGTCGGTGGGGACCGAAAGGAAGTTGCCGCGCTGGCCCCAGGTGATGTTGCTGTGCAGCTGGTTGAGCAGCGGGACGTTCGTCCTGAACTCCATCGTGAACGGCGCCGACGTATGGATGACCCGGCCGGTCACGGCGCTCAGCGGCGGCCGGCCCGGATAGCCCGTCACCTCGACATAGCGGAATCCGTGGAACGTGAAACGCGGGGCGTAGGTCTCGGTGCCCCGGCCCGCCAGGGTGTACGTGTCCGTGGCCGCGGCGGTGCGCAGATTGGCCGTGTAGAGCGTGCCGTCGGGGTTGAGCACCTCACCGTGGCGCAGCTGCACCGTGGTCCCCGCCCTGCCCTTGCCCGGCACCCGCAGACGGACCGAGCCGACCATGTTCTGGCCGAGGTCGAAGACGAAGACGCCCGGCTCGGGCTCGGTGACCTCGCGGGCCGTGATCTCACGCTCCACGCGCGACGGGGCGTCGACCGCGGCCACCGGCCGGGCCGCGACCCCGGTCACGACGGCGGCCGGGACCCACCCCGAGGCGTCGAAACCGGCCCGGGTCCACCCGGGGGTCTCCCGGCGGGCGTCGTAGTGCTCGCCCATCAGCAGATCGGCGTCGGTCACCGGACCGGTCGAGACACGCCAGTCGGCACCCGACCCGATGCGATCGGTCGTACCGTCCTCGTACACCACCTCCAACTGGGCCAGTACCGCCGGAATGCCGCCGTACTGATGCGGACCGAACGAGGCGACATGGCCCGCGTACCAGCCCGATCCGACCGTGAGCCCCAGCGCGTTGGCCCCCGATGC
Source organism: Streptomyces sp. SID10853 (assembly GCF_010548145.1). Lineage (GTDB taxonomy): Bacteria > Actinomycetota > Actinomycetes > Streptomycetales > Streptomycetaceae > Streptomyces. The sequence continues at coordinate 9,983 of NZ_JAAGLN010000017.1, read as the reverse complement.
GAGCAGTGAGGTCACGTCGTACGTCTGGTACTGGACGCGGTGGTGGTAGTCCGTCCAGCCAGGGGCGAGCTGGTCCTCGCCGACCCGCTCGCCGTTGAGACTCGCCTCGTAGACACCCAGCGCCGTGGAGTACAGCCGGGCGCGTGCGACCGGCTTTGACGGCAACCGGAACTCGTGGCGGAGCTGGGCGGCCGGCGCCGTCGACGCGGCCACCTCGCCCCAGGGCCCCGTACCCCACGCACCGAGCACCCGCGCGGCCTGCCAGGAACCGTCGTCGAAACCCGTGGACTCCCAGCCGGCCGCGGGCTCCTGAAGCGCTGTACGCCATCCCGCCCCGGTCACGGAGGACGTCCTGGGGCCCTCCTCGCCGGTCACCTCCAGCAGGCCGATGAGCCCCGCCGCCCCCTCCAGCGCGTTCACCGCGGCGACGGCCACCACATTGGCGCCCGGGTGCAGCAGCCCGGTGATGTCCACGACGACCGGACGGCGCCAGGTCTCCGCGGGTCCGTACGGTGTGGTGTGCGCGACCTGAGTACCGTTCACATACGCGGTGAACCCGTCGTCGGCGGTCATGACGAGCCGGGCCCGGGTCACACCGGCCGCCACCTCCACGCCACCGCGGAACCAACGGGTCCCCGCCGGGGCGCTGTTCGCCGGATCACCCTCGGGGAACCAGATCCATGACGCGCCGTCAAGCGAGGGGGACGCCACCAGCGCGGCCGGCGCGCCGATCCACTGCGCCGACCAGTCCGACGCTTCCGTCAGACCGGTCTCCCACCAGGAGGGTTCACTCCACTCGGAGACCTCGCCCCGGTCGTCCCAGACACGCACCGACCAGTGGTAGCGCGTACGGGAGCGCAGCGGCGGCCCCGCGTACGGCACCAGGAGCGAATCCGGCGATGTCACTCTGGCGCTGTCCCACACATCGGGCTCGGACAGCCGGGCGGGGTCGGTCGCGACCCGGATCTGGTAGGCGGTCTGCGTCAGGTCGTGACCGCCGGACACGAGCGGCCAGCTCAACCGCGGCTGCGCCGCGTCGAGTCCGAGCGGCCGCCCGGCGTACTCCACGGTCGGCCCGGTGACGCGGACGGCGGCTTCCGCGCCCTTCCGCCGCCCCGCGGCTCCGGAAGCCCCGGCGGCGCGGGCGGCCGGCGCCGCTCCCGCTACCGCGGCTGCCGCCAGGGCCGCTCCGGTGGTGCTGAGCAGTCGTCTTCTGCTGATCATGTTCGGCTCCGTCACGACGCGGGAATGAATCGTTTCACCATCGGGGGAAGCTAGAGTTGGCCCTGTTACCTGTCAAGGGCTCCGGTACTGGTGGGCTCGCGTATTCAACTGTCGTGGGTTCCCTGAGGAACCCAGCCCGCCGGTGACCGGGGGTGATCGCCAGCGGGGTACCGGGGACTGGATCTTCCAAGGGCAAGGCCGGCTCCACCTGCCTCAAGTACTGTGGCTTCGCGTGATCGAATCCGAGATTGAGATCAGCGAGTACCTGGTCCGCGACCTGCTGCGGGAGCAGCATCCGGACCTGGCCGAACTGCCCATCCGTAAGGTGGAGGGCGGCTGGGGCAACCAGATGTGGCGCCTCGGGGACAAGTTGGCCGTCCGGATGCAGCGGATGGACAAGCTCCCCGATCCGCAGCTCAAGGAGCGCCGCTGGCTGCCGGCGCTGGCCTCGCGGCTGCCGCTTCCGATCCCAACTCCGGTACGGAGCGGGGCACCGTCCGAGCACTTCCCCAAGATCTGGACCGTCGTGACATGGGTTGACGGCACCCCACTGGACCATGGCTCGATCACCCGCGGGGACCACGCGGCCGACATGCTGGCGGCCTTCCTCAAGGCGCTGCATGTGGAGGCGCCCGCCGACGCGCCGGACGCCTCGGACCGCGGCGGCCATCCCAAGGAGTGCACGGACGGCTTCGAGCACTTTCTGCGGGCCGTGGACCTCGGGCACTTCGCCGAGGACGACATCCGGGCCGTGTGGGACGACGCGGTTGCGGCTCCCGAGTGGGAGGGCCCGCGGGTGTGGGTACATGGTGACCTGCATCCCGCAAACGTCGTCGTCGCGGACGGCACACTGGCGGGCGTCGTCGACTTCGGCGATGTCTTCGCCGGCGACCCGGCATGGGACCTCGCCGCCGCCTGGGTGTTGCTCCCCCCGGAGGGCGCCTCACGGTTCTTCAACAGCTACGCACAGGCGGATGAGGCAACGATCCGCCGGGCGCACGGGCTGGCCGCGATGAAGAGCCTGTTCCTGATACTGATGGGCCAGAACGGGGACCGCGGCCTACCCGGCGGCAAGCCGCACTGGGGGCCCGCAGGCCGGGCGGCACTTGATCGTGTTCTGAAGGGCCTTTGACTGGGGGCGATACTGGTGGCTCGCGTTTTCAACTGTCGTGGGTTCCCCGAGGAACCCAACCCACCAATGACCGGGGGTGATCGCCAGCGGCGTATCGGCTCCAGGTCCCGCCGGTCTCTCGCAGGAGGCGGCTGGTGATCTTGTCGTGGTAGCCGAGGGCCTCCGCGACGACGGGGCGGGCAGTTCGAGGAGCTGCTGTCGGATGGCGGCGCCGCGGGCGGCTGCGACCGGGATGCCGATCTCGCGCAGGAGTGCGGAGAGGTGGTCGGGACGGGCTGGCTGGCCTGCCCGTCGGCCGGGGAAGAGCCAGCGGGATGCCTGGTTGGTGGCGGTGTTCATGTTGTCGCGGTCTGCGATGTACGCCAGCAGCAGGGCTGCCGCTGGTTCGGGGACGGGTGAGGCGGGCTCTCCGAGCCGCAGAAGCGTGGCCTCTCCGTCGTGGGGCACGTCGTCGACTGTCAGCTGGCCGATCCGGGTGAGGGGTTGCGCGTAGAGGAGGACGATGACGCCGGCGACACGAAGGCGCATCGGTGTGTCTACGTCGGTCAGCAGCCGGCCGAGCGTGGCCAGGCGTTCGTCCTCGCTCAGGGTGGGCCGCCGGGAGATCTTCATAGTGGGGATGGCCAGGGAGCGTGGACACCTGCGACTCTGCCTGGCCCAGTTGAGGAAGGACCTCAGGCAGGTGCGACCGTGTTCGGTGTTCTTCGCGAACCATGCGTCGATGTAGAGCTGGCCGCACACGTGAGGGTGCTGTCCCGGGCGCTGAGCCACTCCAGGAAGGCCGTCGCGTACTTGATCTGCTCGGCCGCGAAGCGGCGGACGCTCGGTGTGATCCGGTTCCGGTCGGCCCGTTCCCGTAGGTGAGGAAGGACGTGCCAGGTCGCGAAGAGCTTGATCGTCTTGACATGCTCGGGATCGGCCTTGTCGGCCAGGTGACCGGGCAGCCATCGCTGGAAGGAGCAGATGTACTTGTCGACGGCGGGCAGGACTCCGCTGGCCATCAGGAGTTCTTCCAGATGAGCCGCTGCCGCCAGGGCTGGAGTTCGCCGACGGGACGTGTTCGCCATGGACGGGGACCGCTGGGGCGACCCTTGGGCGAAGCTGCTGGCTGGGGCCGGCACTGCAGCGGGGACTTGGAGGACCAGCTCGGTGCCCTCGGCCTGGCCCTGAGCTCCGTAGTGCTGTTCAACAGCCTCTACATCGCAGCGGCCGTCAAGCACCTGGCAGCCCCGACGGCTTCCCCGTCACCGACGAACTGCTCGCCCGGCTCTCCCGCTTCAGTACGACCACATCAACTTACTGGGCCGGTATGCCTTCACCCGGCCTCCGGCGCCGGGCCTGCGGCGGTTGCGCGACCCACACAGCGACGGCGAGACAGACGACGGCGAGGACGAGTAGCCACAGGCCCCACCGTAGAAAGCGGTCCGGCCTGGAGTCACCACCTATGACTGTGGCTGGACCGCCTTGTGCGAGGCTCAGCCGGTGGGCAGGAGGCGCGAGCCGTGCTCGCCGGGCTCGGACGGGGCGTCCTCGCATCGGTGGCCGACCCGGGTCAGGACTGTCCGGTCCCACGCCCTTCTGACCCGCCAACCGGACACGACGGCGGCAGCACCTGGCCTACGTCTGGAATGTTTCCGCGGACGCGGCGTCGGATCGTGCCGGGCCGAACCAGTGCTGGAGCGCCGGGTGGAGGCCGTCGGCGTAGCCGTGACCCGCAGTACGCAGCCAGGCAGTGTGCCCGTCCGGCCGCAGGAGGATGGCATGCAGTTCGGGATGGTCGGGGCATGCCGCAGTGACGAGGTCCACTCGGTCTGCCCATCCTGCGGCCGAATCGCGGATGGCGCTTCCTCCGGTCAGGTCGAGCAGCAGGCCGCGTCCTGAGGCGAGTAGCTCGGCCAGGCGTGTACAGCCGTCGCCCGTGGTCAGGGCGAGGTCGGGCGCCAGGCGGCCCAACCAGGGGTGGTTGGCGTCGGGACACATCTGGTAACGGGTGTCCAGTCCAGTGATGGTCTCGACGAAGGCGCGGTTTCCCGCAGGGTGGCCGGCAACGCGGGTCAGCAGGTCGGTGAGCGGCCCAAGCCGATCGTTGGCCTCGCCGAGCAGCACCTGGGCCTGTGTGTTGGCCAGCACATGCGCACCGGCGGTGTGGCGTTCGGCGTGGTAACTGTCGAGCACGTGTGCCGGTGCGGTGCCGCGGATGGTGGCGGCTAGTTTCCAGCCGAGATTGAATGCGTCGTCCAGGGCGGCATTGACGCCGATCGCCCCGGCCGGCGGGTGGATGTGCGCGGCGTCCCCGGCCAGGATGACCCTGCCCCGGACGTACTCGGCCGCCTGCCGGGCGGCGTTGCCGAACCGGGTCAGCCAGCGTGCGGCGCGCAACTCGACGTGGCGGCCGAGCGCGTCGTCCACAGCGGTTTGGAGCAGGCTCAGGGTGACCGGGGTGTCCTTGTCCGCGGGGGGTTGCCGGTCGGAGGCGATGATCCTGACGTAGCCAGGACGGGGAATGACGAATACAGCCCCGCCGGGGCCGGTGGTCACGCCGAACGGCAACGCTTCCGGGGCGGCGAGCTCGACGTCGCCGAGCAAGGAGAAACGGGTCGCCTCGGTACCGGGGAAGCCGATGCCGGCCTGTTTACGGACGGTGCTGCGGCCGCCGTCGCAACCGACCAGGTACGCGGCCCGGACGTGATACTCACCGTCGCCGGTGGTGACGGTGGCTGTGACAGACTCGGAATCCTGTTCCAAAGCGAGCAGTTCGTGTCCGCGCCGGATGTCGGCTCCCCGGCCGAGAGCGTGCTCCTCGAGGATTTCTTCGACCCTGGTCTGCGGGATTCCCAGTGAGTACGGATGGTCAGTATGCGCGCCTGCGAGGGTGAGTGTCACCGGCAGGCCGGAGAACGCGGCGTGGGGCACTTGCCAGCCCTCGCCGACCAGCCTCTCGGCGAGACCGCGCCGTGCCAGCAGGTCCAGGGCGCGGGCGTTGAGGTTGAAGCCCCGGCAGAAGCCCGGCCGCTGCGCGTGGCGTTCGACAACGACGGTGTCGACGCCGGCGAGCCGGAGCTCGCCGGCGAGTAGCAGCCCGGCCGGACCGGCTCCCACGATCAACGCATCGGTCATCGGGTGCTTCCTTTCCGGTCCGAGGGGGCGGACCCGGTCCATCCTTGTTCGGTTCGCCCGACCTCGGGCCAGGACAGGCTGCCGTCGCGGATCTCGGTGATGGTCCGTCGCGTCCAGGCCAACTCGGCCTCCCAGGCGTGCAACGCGCACTCGACTTCGATCATGAACAACCGGGGGACTGCACCAGAGCCGACCGTGTCGGCCAGCACCCTGTTCGTCTCATCGATCCGCTGGGTCAGATGCCCCGCCCGTTCGGCCAGTGCTTCTGCTGCCCTGTCCGGACCGAGTGCGCCGAGGTAGGACACCGCGGCCATGAACTTCGGGTATTCCGCGACGGGCACGCGGAGGAGTTCGTCGATCCAGCGCACGAACTCGTTCTGGCCCAACGCGGTTGTCGCGTACACGGTTCGCTCTGGCCGCCTGCCATCGCGCGCCGTCTCCACCGGCTCGATCCAGCCATGCCGAACCAACGCCTCGACTGTGTCGTACAGAGACCCAGAGTTGATCTTGAAGCTGCCGTCCTTGTGCCGCTCCCGCAGGGTGGATGCCATCTCGTACGGGTGCATCGGCTGTTCCTGCAACAGGCCCAGCACGGCCAGTGCCAGCGTGTTGGAGATCTTCCGCTTTGCCATCTATGTCACCGACCCCTAATAGTCGGAACCGACTATACGGAGTCGGCTACTCAAGGCAAGTCAGCGGCTCGGCACCACCTGGCTGACTTTTTATGACTCAAAGCATTCACTGCCGGGATCGGCCGCCCCATCCGGTTCAGGTCGGCCGGGAGGAGTGGCGGGTACGAAGGCCTTTCGGCAAGTACGGTGAGATACGGGGCGGTTGGGGTGGGCAGGGGACCTTCCCCGCTCGCCCCGGCCTTGTCGTATTCCGGATGTTCCGCGGTCCTCCGGACGGAGCCCGGTTCTTCTTCTGGGGGGTTCATGCAGAGATCGAGAACACTGTCGGCCGTTCTCGCCATGTCGTTCGCCACGGCCGGTCTGGGGGTGATCGCGGCGCCCGGCGCGTCCGCGATCACCCCGCCGGTGGCGTTCACGGCGGACGCGCTGCCGACCTGGCAGACCAACGGGATCGTCTGGGCGCTCGCCCAGAGCGACGGTGTGGTGTTCGCGGGCGGCACCTTCTCCGCGCTGCGGCCACCGGCCGGCGCATCGGGCACGGCACGGTCCGCGGTGAACTTCGCCGCCTTCAACGCCGCCACCGGCGCACCCACCAGTTGCACGCTCTCCTTCACGGTCGGCAGCGGTACCGCCACCGTGCGCGCCCTGGCCGTGTCGCCCGACAAGAAGACGCTCTACGCGGGCGGTTACTTCGGCGCCGTCAACGGCACCAAGGTGTCCTCGCTCGCCGCCATCGACATCGCCACCTGCAAGCCCAGGACCTCGTTCAGGCCCGCCTTCGCCGCGACCGTCCGGGCGCTGACGGTGACCAAGGACACGGTGTACGCGGGGGGCGACTTCAAGACCGTCAGCGGGCAGAAGCGCCAGCGCTTCGCCGCGGTCAAGGCGTCCGACGGGGCGGTGCTGCCCTTCACCGCCGACGCGGATGAGCCGGGCCGTGCCCTCGCGCTGACCCCGGACGGCAAGAACGCGGTGCTCGGCGGGGACTTCTTCAAGGTCAACGGAACGACCTCGCACGCCCTGGCCGTGGTGGACGCCACGTCGGGCAAGGTGACGAAGGCGTATCCGGGCTTCATCGAGACCAACTCGGTGGTCAAGACCCTCGACACGGACGCCACCGGGATCTACACCGGCAACGAGGGCACCGGCTTCGGCGTGTTCGACGGCCGGATCGCCCTCAACGCCGACAGCCTCACCCAGCGCTGGCGCGACACCTGCCTGGGCGCCACCCAGTCCATCAAGTCGTACAAGGGCGTGCTCTACAGCGCCTCGCACGCCCACGACTGCTCCAGCGTCGGCGGGTTCCCCAACGGGCCGCGCCACCACTTCCTGGCGCAGCCCACCACGGGCACCGGCAAGCTCGGCTGGACCCCGGACACCAACGACGGCAACGGTGAGGGGATCGGCCCCCGTGCGCTGAGCATCGCGACAGCGGGCTCCACCCAGTACCTGTGGTCGGGTGGCGAGTTCACCACCGTCAACGGGGCCGCCGCGCAGAGCCTCACCCGGTTCGCGTCCACCGGCGACAAGGGCGCCCCGACCGTCCCGGTGGGCACCGCGGTCAGTACGACACCGGGGCAGGTACAGGTGAGCTGGCGCGCCAGCTTCGACAACGACGACTCGAAGCTGACGTACAAGGTCTACCGCGACGGGTCCAGCACACCGATGGCGACCGTGCAGGCCGATTCGCTGATGTGGTCCCGGCCGCAGGTGTCCGTCAAGGACACCTCGGTCACCAAGGGCAAGAGCTACAGCTACCGGATCACCGCGTCCGACGCCGCGGGCAACACCAGCGCCAAATCGGCGGCCGTCACCGCCACCGCGGCCGCCGCGGCGGAGCGCTACCCGGCCGCGGTCCTCGGCGACGGGGCCTCGCTGTACTGGCGCTACGACGACCACACAGCGCCGTTCGTGGCGGACGTGTCGAGCGGCAACCGCTCGGGTGTCGACGTCAACGCGCCCGCGCTGCGCCAGACCCCGGGGGCTGTCACCGGCCCGTCGACGGCGATCGGGTTCAACGGCACCAACCAGTGGATATACAGCGACCGCCGGTACGCCGCGCCCGCCAAGTACAGCCTGGAGACCTGGTTCAGGACCACCAGCACATCCGGCGGCAAGCTGATCGGGTTCGGCGACAACACCACGGCCGACAGCAAGAAGTACGACAAGCAGGTGTACATGACGAATGCCGGCAAGCTCATCTTCGGAGTGAGCGGCAGCGGTTTCAAGACGCTCGTGAGCCCGAAGGCGTACAACGACGGTAAATGGCACCAGGCCGTCGCGACGCAGGGCCCGACCGGTATGCGGCTGTACGTCGACGGTCACCTCCTGGAGAGCAACACGGTGGCGAAGAGCGAGAGTTCCAGCGGCTTCTGGCGGGTCGGCGGCGACACACTGGCGGGCTGGCCCTCGCGCCCCACGAGCGGCTTCTTCAAGGGGCAGCTGGACGAGACGGCCGTCTACCCCGGGGTGCTCAGCGCCGCGCAGGTGGCCGACCACTACACGCTGGGAAAGAGCACCGGATGACAGGCGGCAGCCGGGCCGACCGCGACGCCACGACGGTCGAGATCGGCTACGCCCTGGTCAGCGCGGGCTTCCTGGGCGCGGTGGTGTTCGGTGCGATCGCCGGGCCCGCGGCCGTGTGGAATCTGCCGCACCGCGTCACAGCGGCCCTGCTGCTGACCGGGACGGTGGTTGCCGGACTGCTCGCTGTGGTGCGCGTGGTCCATGTGCTGCGTACGTACGAACGTGGCCGCAGGGAGCGGGACCGCACCGGCGGAACGGACACAGCGGCCCCCTGAGGCGGCGACCGCCCCTGGACGCCTGTCCTGTCTGCCCCGAGGCACCTGCCCCGGGGCAGACCCTTGTGGCGGGGATTTGTGCATGTCACAGAGGTGCCGCCAGAATGCGACTCCGTACCGATACCGAACCGTACCGATACCGAACCGACCCGGTCCGGACCTGGCTGAAACCCGCCCCGACCCGATCAAACCGTAAGGAACCCGGCTGTGGCCCCCGCACCACCCCCGCCCCCCGCCCCGGCGGCCGTCACCGTCGTCGGGATCGGAGCCGACGGCTGGGACGGGCTGCCCGCCGCATCGCAGCGGGCTCTGCTGCACGCCGAGACCCTCATCGGCGCCGCCCGGCAACTGGCCCTGCTCCCCTCGCGCTGCCCGGGAGAGCGGGTGGCCTGGCCGTCACCGCTGCGGCCCGCCGTACCGGGGATCCTCGCGGCACACGCCGGGCGCAGGATCGCCGTACTGGCCAGTGGCGACCCCATGTTCTACGGCATCGGGCGGGCGCTGACCGAGGTGCTCGGCGCCGACGGGGTCCGCGTGCTGCCGTCCCCTTCGTCCGTCTCGTACGCCTGCGCCCGCCTGGGCTGGCCGGTCGAGGACACCGAGGTCGTCACCCTCGTCGGCCGCCCCGTCGCCCGGCTGACCGCGGAGCTGTACGACCGCCGGAGGCTCCTGGTGCTCAGCGCGGGCGCCGCGACACCCGCCGAGGTGGCCGCGCACCTGACAGGCCATGGCTTCGGAGCGAGCCGGATGCGGGTACTCGAACAGCTCGGCGGCGAACGCGAGAACATCACCGACGGCACAGCGGCGGACTGGCCGCATCCGCCCGCCGACCCGCTGAACGTGATCGCCGTCGACTGCCGCCGTACCCCCGGCGCCCCGCGGACCGGCGCCGTCCCCGGGCTGCCCGACGACGCGTACGAACACGACGGCCAGCTCACCAAGCGCCAGGTGCGCGCCGCGACCCTGGGCGCGCTCGCCCCCGCACCCGGCGAACTGCTCTGGGACATCGGCGGCGGCTCGGGGTCCATCGCCATCGAGTGGCTGCGCACCCACCCGTCCTGCCGCGCCGTCACCGTC
>NZ_JAAGLN010000179.1 GCF_010548145.1 Streptomyces sp. SID10853 | reverse complement strand
CAGACGTTACTCCTGACCTGCGGGTGGCCGGGGCGCCGGGTTAACCATCGCTCACTGCACAGAACGGGACTTTTACTGTCATCTCGTCCTGGAACGCTGAGTGACCGCGATACAGACGAGGACCGCGCATCACGGCGACCCGGTCGGCCACCTGCCGCACCACGGCCAGGTTGTGCGAGACGAAGACATACGTCAGGCCGAGGCGCTGCTGGAGCTCCGCGAGCAGGTCGAGGATCCTGGCCTGCACCGAGACGTCGAGTGCGCTGGTGGGTTCGTCGAGGACCACGAGCCGGGGCTCGATGGCGAGCGCGCGGGCGATCGAGACGCGCTGGCGCTGGCCGCCGGAGAACTCGTGCGGATAGCGGTCCTGGATGCCGGCGTCCAGGCCGACCGCTTCCAGGAGCTCGCCGACGCGCTCCCTGGTGCGGGCCCTGCCGCGCCGTCCGCGCGCCGCCGGATCGTGGGTGACCAGGGGTTCCGCCACGATGTCCGCGATCCGCATCCGCGGGTTCATGCTGGAGTACGGATCCTGCAGGACGACCTGCATCTGCTTGCGTACGGAGCGCAGCTGGGCCGGGGTGAGGCCGCCGAGGTCCTGCCCCGCGAACCGCACCCGGCCCGCGGTGGGTTCGATGAGGCGCAGCAGCAGCCTGGTCAGCGTGGTCTTGCCGCACCCCGATTCGCCGACGAGGGCCAGGGTCTCGCCCTCGTACACCGTCAGTGACACGTCGTCCACCGCGACGCTCACCGGCCTGCTGCCGAACTCCTTGCGCAGGCCGTCCAGTTCGAGCAGCGGGCGGCCCTGTTCTGATGTGATGCCCACTGATGTCATGCCGGCTCCAATCGGGGGGTGGCGTCCAGGAGCCGGCGGGTGTAGTCGTCCGCCGGGTGCGCGAAGACGTCCAGGACGTCACCGGTCTCCACGACCCTGCCGTGGTTCATGACGGCGACCCGGTCGGCGGTCTCGGCCACCACGCCGAGGTCATGGGTGATGAGGACGACGGCCATGCCGTGCCGTTGCCGCAGCTCGACCAGGAGGTCGAGGATCTGCCGCTGCACGGTGACGTCGAGTGCGGTGGTCGGCTCGTCGGCGATGAGCACCCGTGGCCTGCCCACCAGCGCGGTCGCGATCATCACGCGCTGGCGCAGCCCGCCGGAGAGCTCGTGCGGGTACTGCCGGTAGCGGCGTTCCGGGTCGGGGATGCCGACCTCGTCCAGTGCCGCGACGGCGGCCTCCCGCGCTTCGGCCCTGGACACGCCGCGGTGGTGCCGGAGCACTTCGGCGACCTGGCTGCCGACCCGTTGGAGCGGGTCGAGGCTGGTCATCGGGTCCTGGAAGACCATGGCGATGTCATGGCCCCTGATCCGGCCGAGTTCCTTCTCGGAGAGCGCGAGCAGATCACGGCCGTCGAAGTGGATCTCGCCGCCGCTGTAGACGCAGGGCGGCTCCGGGTTGAGGCGCAGCACCGACAGGGCGGTGGCCGTCTTCCCGCTGCCCGACTCGCCGACGACGGCGAGCGTCTCACCGGCCGCGACCTCCAGGGAGACACCACGGACGGCGTGCACGGTGGAGCTTTCGAGCCGGAAGTCGACACTGAGGTCACTGACGCGGAGCAGCGGCTCCGCTGAGGTGGGTTTCATCGGCGGTACGCCTTCGGGTCCGCGACGTCGCGCAGGGCGTCGCCGGTGATGTTGACAGCGAGGGAGGTGATCATCAGGGCGGCTCCGGGGAAGACGGCGAGCCACCAGGAGGTGCCCAGGTAGAGCTGTCCGTCGGAGAGCATCGACCCCCAGGTCACGGTCTCCTTGGGGACCCCGAGGCCGAGGTAGCTCAGGGACGCCTCGGCGACGATCGCGGCGGCGATGTGCAGGGTGCCGATGGTGGCGAGCGGCGCCAGCACATTGGGCAGCAGATGGCGGCGCATGATGGTGCCGTCCGTGACGCCGATGGCCCGTGCCTCGGTGATGAAGTCGCGGGAGCGCAGCGACATGACCTCGGAGCGGACGACGCGGGCGTAGGAGACCCAGCCGGTGAAGCCGAGCACGAGGATCACGTACCAGAGGCCGGAGCCGAGGAAGCCGACGATGGCCAGTGCCAGCAGGATCGCCGGGAAGGCCAGCTGGACGTCGGCGAGGCGCATCAGTACGCGGTCGGTCCAGCCGCCGAAGTAGCCGGAGGCCAGCCCGACCGCGGTGCCGATGACTCCGGCGAGGAGCGCGGCGCCCGCGCCCACCAGGAGCGAGACCCGGGTGCCGTAGATGACGCGGGACAGCATGTCCCGGCCGAGCTGGTCGGTGCCCAGGAGGTGGGCGCCGCTGCCGCCGTGCTGCCAGGCCGGTGGCCTGAGCCGCAGCAGCAGGTTCTGCGTGTTCGGGTCGTGCGGGGCGATGAGCGGGGCGAACACGGCGGCGATCAGCATGACCGCGAGTACCGCCAGGGCGATGACCGCGAGCCGGTTGCGCAGCAGGGCCCGCAGGGCGGCGGCTCCGGGGCCACGGGCGGGCGGCGCGGCCGGAGTCGACGGGGCCGCGGCGGCGGATCCTTCCGGGTCGTCGGACGGTGGTGCGACGAGGGTCCTGTTCACTGGGCGCAGCGGGCTCACTTGGTTGACCTCACCCTCGGGTCGAGGAAGCTGTAGGAGAGGTCCACCAGCAGGTTCACCACGACGAAGGTGGCGGCGAAGAACAGCACCGTTGCCTGGACCAGCGGGAAGTCGCGTTTGGAGATGGCCTCGATGGTCAGCTGTCCGACCCCTGGCCAGGAGAAGACCTGTTCGGTGAGGATCGCGCCGCCGAGCAGGCTGCCGACTTCGAGGCCGACCACGGTGATGACGGGCAGCGACGCGTTGCGCAGCCCGTGCCTGAGCACCACCTTGACCGGTCCGAATCCCTTGGCCCGTGCGGTGCGGATGTGGTCGGACGAGAGCACGTCGATCAGCGAGGACCGCAGCAGCCGGGCGACGACGGCGACGGAGTAGACGGCGAGGGTGACCGCGGGGAGCACCAGGTTGGCGAAGGTGCCGTAGCCGGACGCCGGGAGGACGTGCAGTCCCACGGCGAAGACGAGGATCAGCAGGATGCCGACCCAGAAGGGCGGTGTGGACTGCCCGAGCAGCACCCCGGTCATCACCCCGCGGTCGGAGGCCCGGCCGCGGCGCATGGCCGCGAAGATCCCGGCGGGCACCGCGATGACCAGGGTCACCACCAGTGCGGCGCCCGCGAGTTGGAGGGTGGCGGGCAGCCGGTCGGCGAGTACCGTCCTGACCGGTTCGTTGTAGAAGAGGGAGTTGCCGAAGTCGAGGCGCGGCAGCCCCCAGAGGAAGTCCAGGTACTGGGTGAACAGCGGCCGGTTCAGACCGAGGCTCGCCCGCAGCACGGTCTCCTGGTGTGCGGTGGCGTCCGGCGGTAGCAGCTGTTTGACCGGGTCGCCGGAGAGCCGGACCAGGAAGAACGAGACGGTCGCCGTGCACAGCAGGACGAGCAGCGCGGTGCCGAGCCGCACCAGGACACCGCGCAGCAGCCGGGTCCGGTCGCGGACGGTACGGGCGGGGGCGGCCGGCGTACCGTCCGGTTCCGTCGCGTCCGGTTCCAGGAGGGACAGGTCGCTCATACCGTGACCTCCGCGTTCTGCAGGGCCAGCGAGCCGGCGGCGCCCGGTTTCCACCGGGGCCGCGCGTTGCGGGCGAGGATGTTGTCGAGCTGGTAGAGGAAGACGAAGGGCGCCTGCTCGCGCATCAGCCGCTGGAGGTCGGAGAAGGCGCGGGCGCGTGCGGCGGGGTCGACCGAGAGCTCCTCGGTGTCGATGAGCCGGTCCGCTTCCTTGGAGTGCCAGCGGCTCTGCCTGCGGTCGCTGCGTACGACGGACTGGAGCATGCTCTCGCCGTCGAGGGTCCATACGGTGCTCGCGGCCAGGTACATCGGGCCGAGCGCGCCGTGGTTGTCGGAGGTGAGCCGGGCCGCGTACGTACCTGGGTCGAGGAGGGCGACGCGGGCGCGTATTCCGGCCCTGGCGAGGAGCCCGGAGAGCGCCTCGGCGACGTTGGAGTCGGCGTTGGACGCGGTGAGCGTGGTGGTGAAGCCGTGCGGGTATCCGGCCTCGGCGAGCAGCGCGCGTGCCTTCGCCGCCGAGCGGGTGAAGGGTTTGACGGAGGGGTCGAAGCCGAAGGCGCCGCGCGGGATCATCGCGGGGACCTCACGGGCCTTGCCGCCCAGCACCGCCTTGATCAGCAGCGGGACGTCGATGGCGTGGTTGAGCGCCTGCCGCACCCGGTGGTCGCCGAGCGGGCCGCCGTCCAGGGTGTTCAGCGAGAGGTACGAGGTGCGGATGCCGGGATAGTTCTCCAGCGTCACCCCGGTGTACCCGGCCAGCTGCTGGGCGGCGTCGGGGGTCAGCCCGGTGACGAGGTCGACGCCGCCGCTCTGGAGGGCGGCGAGCGAGGACGACGGGTTGGGCGCCGGGCTGAAGACCAGTTCGTCCACGTGCGGCCTGCCCTGCCAGTGCTTGCTGTTGGCCCGCATCCGCAGCTGGTGGTCGCGCTGCCAGCTGACGAAGGTGAAGGGGCCGGTGCCGACGGGGCGGGCGGCGAAGCCCTCGTCACCCGCCTCGGCGAGATAGCGCGGCGGGACGACCACACCGCCGAACAGGGAGAGCTTGTCGGGCAGGATCGGGTCGTGCAGCGTGGTGTGCACATCCACCGTGAGCCGGTCGACGACGCTCACGCTCTTCACGTAACGCAGCTCGACGATGGGCGACTTGGTCGCCGGGTCGAGCAGCCGCTCGATGCTGAACTTCACGGCGGCCGCGTCGCAGGGCTCGCCGTTGTGGAACCGCACTCCGGGGCGCAGCCGGAACCGCCAGGTGTGTGCGGAGCGGGCCGTCCAGGAGAGGGCCAGGCGCGGGTGCAGTCTGTTGTCGCGGCCCCGGGTGGTGAGGGTGTCGAACATGTTGATCAGGGCGTTCATCGACACCATGTCGCCCTGTTTCTGCGGGTCCATGGTGAGGGCGTCGCCGGGCTGCGAGACCCGCAGGACGTTGCCGGCGCTGCTCGCGGGGTCGGCGCCACACCCCGTCAGGAGAGCCGGGGCTGCGACGGCCGGGACGATCAGACCGCCGAGCCGCAGCACGTCGCGGCGGGACGGGTGGATGCGGTCCACGGCCCACCTCTGACGTATTCGTTCCATTGAACAACACTTCCGTTCCGGAAGATGGAATGCGATGGGGTTAAGCTAGGCGTCATGCCGAACACGGTCAACACCCGATCGAGCGAGCAGGAGCCCGGGAAGGGCCCAGTCGACAAAGCCATGGAGGTACTGGAGGCACTGGTACGGACGGGCGGCCCGCACCGCCTTGGCGAGATCGCACGGCGCACCGGGCTCACCAAACCGACGGTCCACCGCCATCTGCGGACCATGGCCGATTACGGCTTCGCCCAGCCTGCGGAGGGCGGCAGTTACCGCGCGGGGCCCCGGCTGCTCGGCCTGGCCGCGGCCGCGCTGGACGCCGGGGACGACCTCCGGCTGGTCCGCCCGGCGCTGGCGGATCTGCGCACCCGCACCGGCCTGCTCGCGTACTACGCGGTGCGGCACCGGTCCACCGCCGTGCTCCTGGAGCAGTCGGAACCGGTGCGCGGATACCGGATGAGCACCCGGCCCGGCGGCGAGACCCCGCTGTACTGCACAGCGGCGGGCCTGGCGATGCTCTCCGCACTGCCGGATCCGGAGGTGGCGGCCGTGCTCGAAGAGACCCAGCTCACCGCGCTCACCTTCCGCACGCTCACCGAACCGGCCGCGATCCGGGCCGAGTTGGGCCGTACGGCGGAGCGCGGTTACGCGGTCGACGACGAGTACCACGAGCAGGACGTCCGGGCGGTGGCCGCGCCGGTGACGGACGGGGACGGGCGGGTGGTGGGCGCGCTGGGGGTCTGTGGGCTGACGTTCACCCTGGATCCGGAGAGCGCCGGACTGTTCGGGCCGATGGTGCGCGCGGCCGCGCGTACCGTCTCGGCGGGCCTCGGCAGCGGCGGCCCCGCACTGGGCGTCGTCAAGGACACGGCGGCGCGGGGCGGTGAGCGGGCATGAACGGCGCGGACGAAGTGAACGCGGACGAAGTGAACGAGGGCGAGGTGAACACGGGCGAGGTGAACTCGGCTCCGACGGGGGCGAGTCGGCCTGCCCAGCTGCTCGCCGCGGGGCGGGAGCGCCGGGTCTACTCGGCGGCCGCCTGGTCGGTCGGCACCGCGGACGGCCCGCTGGACCGCGGCTGGACCGGCACCAGGAGCTGGACGGGGCCCGCGCTCGACGGCAGCGAACTGTGGGATCTCGCATCGGTGACGAAGCCCGTCGCCGGTCTCGCCGTGATGGCCCTCGTCGACGCGGGCGTCCTGGCGCTCACCGACACGGTGGGCGGCCATCTGCCGGAGTACCGGGGCGGCGACAAGGCAGACCTGACCCTCCATCAACTACTGACGCACACTTCGGGGTTGCCGGGAGGCGTGCCGCTCTACCGGGGGCACGGGACACGTACGGCGCTGCTGGACGCGGTACGCATGCTGGCGCCGGCCGCCCCGCCGGGCACCCGGGTCCAGTACTCCTCGCAGGGGTTCATCCTGCTCGGGCTGATCGCGGAGGCGGCCGCCGGGCGCCCGCTGGACCGGCTGGTGGCGGAACTGGTCTGCGCGCCGCTGGGGTTGGCGGCGACCGGCTTCACTCCGGACGCGGCGGGCCGGGCGCGCGCGGTGGCCACCGAGGACTGCCCGTGGCGCGGCCGGGTGGTGACCGGAGAGGTGCACGACGAGAACGCCGCGGTGCTCGGCGGGGTGGCCGCACACGCCGGCCTGTTCGCCCCGCTGGACGACATGGAGCGGCTGGGCAGGTCGCTGGCGGGCGGCGGCCGGGAGCTGCTGCGGCCCGGCACGTTCGCCCTGATGACGGCTGGCCACACGGACGGTCTCGCGCTGCGCAGGGGCCTCGCCTGGCAGGGCCAGGACCCGGTGGGCTCCCCCGTCGGCGACTCGTTCGGGCCCGCTTCGTACGGGCACACCGGGTTCACCGGTACGAGCCTCTGGGTGGACCCGGCGGCCGGACGGTACGCGGTGCTGCTCACCAACCGGGTGCATCCGAGCAGGGCCGGGGACGGCATCGCCGCGGTGCGCCGCGCCTTCCACGACATGGCGTACGTGCTCAGTTAGTCAGGGGTGGGCCGGGCAGCGGACAAGCCACCGCCCCGGCCCCGCCCGGCCACCGCACCCGGTCCCAACTGCCCCCGTCACTGCCGGTCATGCCGGCCTCCACCGCACGGTCAGGGCCGCTCGCCCGGCGCCGGGACCTCGCAGCCGTCGGGGCCGCAGACCTCGCCGTCGCCGCCGACCATCGCGGGCCGGGGCCTGGCGTCCCACGCCTGGCCGAGTGCCTGCGTGAACACCTCGGCGGGCTGGGCACCGGACACACCGAACGCACGGTCCAGCACGAAGAACGGCACACCGTTCGCGCCGAGTTCGGCCGCCTCGCGCTCATCGCTCCGCACAGCGTCGGCGTACGCGGCGGGGTCGGCGAGCACCGCGCGGGCCCCGTCGGCGTCGAGCCCGGCCTCCACGGCCAGCTCCACCAGATACGCGTCGCCGCCGTCGAACACGGACCGCTCGTCGGCGAAGTTCGCCCGGTAGAGCAGCCCGATCAGCTCGTCCTGCCGGCCCTGCTCCTTGGCGAAGTGCAGCAGCCGGTGCATGTCGAAGGTGTTCCCGTGGTCACGGCCCTCCGTGCGGTAGCCGAGGCCCTCGGCACCGGCGTTGGCCGCGATGTTGTTCTCGGCCTCCTGCGCCTGCTCCGGGCTCATCCCGTACTTCTTGCTGAGCATCTCCAGAACAGGGGCGGCATCGCCCTTCGCCCGCGCCGGGTCGAGCTCGAAGGAACGGTGCACCACCTCGACCTGGTCGCGGTGCGGGAAGCCGGCGAGGGCCTTCTCGAACCGAGCCTTGCCCACGTAGCACCAGGGGCAGGCGATGTCGCTCCAGATCTCGACGCGCATGTTCTTCATCTCTCCAGGGTCGTACGGCACAGGAAGCCCCCGCGCACGCACCTGGTCAACAGGTGCGCGGACCGGCACATTCCCGGCGGACACAGACCCGCGGCCGCCTCGTCCGGACGGACACCGGGGCCGCGCGGTTCGGCCCGCGCCGGCAAGGTGACCGGCGTCATACGCGAATGCCAGGCGGGGCGCCGCAGATGGCGCAGAGCACTCCGCTTTCGGTGGACACCGCGGCCCGGCGTCCCCCGTGCACCGCCCCGGTGCGCCCGACGATCACAGGCGGCCGGCCCCACCCCGGCCGTGGAGCGTCCGATCACCGGGAGACCGCCGTGCACATCCTGCTCGTCGCGAGTGCCTTCAACAGTCTGACGCAGCGGGTGCACGCCGAGCTGCGGGAGCACGGGCACACCGTCGCGGTGGCCGTCGCGCTGCCCGACCCCGCCCTGCACGACACGGCGCTGCGGGAGGCCGTCCGCAGGCACCGGCCGGAGCTGATCATCGCCCCGCTGCTGAAGACCGCCGTACCGCAGGACATCTGGACGGCGCACACCTGCCTCATCGTGCATCCGGGGCCGGTCGGCGACCGGGGGCCCTCCTCCCTGGACTGGGCGATCCACGAGGGCGTGACCCGCTGGGGGGTCACCGTCCTGCAGGCGGACGCGGTCATGGACGCCGGTGATGTCTGGGCCACCGCCGAGTGCCCGGTGCCCGATGTGGGCAAGAGCGATCTGTACCGCAACGAGATCTCCGACGCGGCGCTGCGGGCGGTGCTCCAGGCCGTCGAGCGTTTCGCGTCGGGTACGTATGTGCCGGAGCCGCAGCAGCAGCGGCCGGTACGGCGGGGCGCCGCCCGCACCAGGCCGTATCTGCGGCAGGAGCGGCGGCGGATCGACTGGCGAACGGATTCCACGGCGGCGGTCGTACGCAAGCTGCGTGCCGCCGACTCGAACCCGGGAGTACGGGACGAGCTGCTCGGCGGTGAGTGGTTCCTGCACGGCGGTCACCCGGAGGACGAGCTGCGGGGCCGGCCCGGCGAGCTGCTGGCCACCCGTGCCGGTGCGGTCTGCCGGGCGACGGCCGACGGGGCGGTGTGGATCCCGGAGCTGCGGCCCCGGCGCGTCCCCGGCGAGCCGCCCACGTACAAGCTCCCGGCTGTCGGCGCGCTCGGCGACCGGCTCCCCGCGCTGCCCGAACTCCCGGCGCCGCTGCGGACGGACGGACCGTCGCGCACCTGGAGCGACATCCGGTACCGGGAGGAGGGGCGGGCGGGGTTCCTCACGTTCTCGTTCCCCGGTGGCGCGATGAGCACGGACCAGTGCGGGCGGCTGCTCGCCGCGTACCGGACCGCGCTCGCCCGGCCCACGTCGGTACTGGTGCTGGGCGGCGGCCGGGACTTCTTCAGCAACGGCATCCATCTCAACGTGATCGAGGCGGCCGGCGATCCGGCGGCGGAGTCCTGGGCCAACATCTGTGCCATGGACGACCTGGTGGAGGCCGTTCTGACGACCACCGACCGGCTGGTGATCTCCGCTGTGGGCGGCAACGCCGCCGCGGGCGGGGCGATGCTGGCGCTGGCGGCGGACGAGGTCTGGTGCCGGGCGGGCTCGGTGCTCAATCCGCACTACCGGCTGATGGGGCTCCACGGATCCGAGTACTGGACCCGCACCCTGCCGCGCCGGGTGGGTGCGGAGGTCGCCGGGGAGCTGATGCGGCGGGCGCTGCCGGTCGGCTCGGCCGCCGGGCAGCGCATCGGCCTGGTGGACCGGACCGTCGAATGCGGCCCGCAGGACTTCCCGGCCGCGGTGACCCGGCTCGCCACGCTCCTCGCGTCGTCCTCCGCCGCGCAGTCGCGGGCGGCGGCCAAGAAGGCCGAGCTGGACCGCGAGGAGGCGGTCAGGCCGCTGGCCGCGTACCGGGAGGACGAGCTGACGCGGATGGCGCGCACCTTCCGCGACCCGCAGGCCCCGTACCACGCGCTGCGGCGCCCGTTCGTCCACAAACTCCCGCTGCCCGCCACCCCGCCCCACCTGGACACCCCCCGCCCGCAGCGCACGGGCACGGCACCGGGCGACGGTGTGTGAGCAGCCCGGTGCCGTGCCGCGGCGAGCAGCACCCCGGCGCCGGAGTCAGGGGCCTCGCGCGGCCTCAACTGCGTCTGTAACCGGCCCAGATGGGCCCGCCGGCCAGCTTCAGCACGTCCTGCACCACCCCGCTGAAGTGCTCCGTTCCGTCAGCCCTGCCGGACATCGCCGCGGCCGCGCCGGCTGTCAGTCGCCCGTGCAGCGCGGGGTCGGCCGCGGCGAGCCGCCGTGAGAGCCACTTGCCGCCGCCGAGCCAGTGCCCGCCCGCCAGCAGGGCCAGCTCCGAGGCGCGCCGCAGCAGATCCGCCACCAGGTAGGCACGCTCCGCCGGGTCGGTGCAGCCCCGAAGATCGTCCAGGGTGTCGGTGAGCGCGTAGCGCCGGTCCTCCAGCTCCGCCGCGGGTACGGGCGGCGGCCCCGCCGCCAGCCGTTCCCTGGACTCGGCCTGCAGCGCTGCCCCGAGCCCGTCCGCATCGGCCAGCACCATGCCTTCCGCGCACATGGCGAGCAGCGGGGAGTTGCGGGCGACGGTCTCCCGCTCGGCGAAGGACCGCCAGACGGCCTCGGTCTGGACGAACAGCTCCACCGGCCAGCCCTCCCACTCCAGACTCTCCCGGAACGGAGCGGGCGGACCGGCCAGCAGGACCACGATGTCCAGGTCGGAGGTGGCTGTACGGCGGTGAGTCAGCACGCTGCCGCACAGAAAGGCGGCCCGCGCCTCGGGGAAACGGTCCCGCACCAGGTCCCTGGCGGTCTGCACATGATCCATCGCCCCAGTGTGCCGCCAAGGGCAGCTCCGGGCACCGGGATTTCTCTCCGGTGCCGCCGTGACGGCGCTCACGCCTCTTGGAGGGTCGGTCCATTCGTCACAGGGGGGTCGCCCGGCGCAGCAGGCGGTCAATGTTCTCGCGGCTGCGTCTGTCGGTGGGGGTCTGGACGACGAGGCGGACGCCGGGGTGGTCGGTCAGTTCCATGCCGGTGGCGCGCAGGCTCACTTCGCCGATCCCCGTGATGTCGTAGCGCTTGTCGCACAGATGCGGCGGAGCGACGTCGTGCGTGGCCCAGAGCCGGGAGAACAGCGGGCTGGCGGCGCACAGACGGGTGACGAAGTCCTGCCATCGCGGGTCGCCCGCGTTCTGGCTGTAGCGATAGCGGAACCCCGCCACGGCCTCGGGCGCCTGCTCGTCGCGGTTGACGACGGGGTGCTGCCCCTCCGGCGCCGCGAAGAGGTGCCAGAGGGTGTTGCGCTCCCCGGGCGGAGCACTGACCAGAGCGGGGTGCAGGGCCGCGTAGGCACGGTTCCAGCGCAGCACGTCGGTGCGGGCGTCGGCCAGCATGGCGGGCAACGGGTCCAGAGCTCCCAGGACGGTGTCGAGGTGGCCGGGGAGCTCGGACGGCGGATCGCTGACGGCCGGGGGCTGGGGGACCTCGGCCAGACGGTAGAGGTGGTCGCGCTCGGCGGCACCCAGAAACAGTGTGCGGGCCACCGCGTCGAGCACCTGGGAGCTGACGTTGATCGGCCGCCCCTGCTCCAGCCACGTGTACCAGGTGATGCCGACACCGGCCAGCTGGGCGACCTCCTCGCGGCGCAGTCCGGGGGTACGCCGCCGGACTCCCGGGGGGATGCCGACGTCCCCGGGTGCGACCCGCGCGCGTCGTGAGCGCAGGAACTCCCGCAGTTCGGTCCGGTTCGTGGTCGTCGGCACCCGTCCACTGTGCCAGAGCCGGGAGGCGCCGGCCTGGTGCTGTCAGTACCGGTATCGGCAGGCTTCTGGCACCGGTGTCCGCACAGGCCGCAGGCTCCTGACGCCTCTGTACCCGCAGGACGTTCCGTTCGGAACGGCTGCCCGGATGAACGGACGACGAGTTCCATGAGCAACGCGTTTCACCACAAGGTCGCGGTCGTGACCGGCGGGAGTGCCGGTATCGGCCACGTCACCGCGCGGAAGATCGCCGAAGGCGGCGGCACCGTCTACATCACGGGCCGGGACCAGGACGCCCTGACGGCGGCGGCAGCGGATCTGCCGGGTGACGTCGTCGGGGTGCGCGCCGACTCGCGCTCGGCCGACGACCTCGACCGGCTCTTCGCGCAGGTGGAGCGGCGCAGCGGCCGGCTGGACGTGCTGGTCGTCAACGCGGCGGCGATCGCGACCGCACCGCTGGGAACCATCACCGAGGACGTCATCAGGTCGGTATTCGACGTCAACATCACCGGCACGATCATGACCGCCCAGAAGGCGCTGCCACTGCTGGCGGACGGTGGCGTCATCGTCCTCACCGGCTCGATGGCCGCGCACAAGGCGTCGCGCGGGCGGAGTCTCTACGCGGCTTCCAAGGCCGGGGTCCGTGCCCTCGCCCGTACTTGGGCCCTTGAGCTGACCCCACGCGGGATCCGGGTGAACGTGGTGAGCCCGGGCCCGACGGACACGCCCGGTATCGCACAGCTGGCCGCCACCGCCGAGGAACGCGAGGCGCTCATCGCCACGATGGGCACCGGGACCCCGATGACCCGGGCCGGTACCGCGGAAGAGGTCGCCGCCGTCATCGCCTTCGTCGCCTCGGACGCGGCCTCCCACGTCAACGGCGCCGACTACCAGGTCGACGGCGGTTACGGCCAGGTCTGACACCCTCACGGGGCCGTCCCGGACCACCTGGACACGGCCGAATGTCTTCGGTCACGGCCTCGTACCGGTGCGCTCGCGTAGTCAGCTGTCGCGTGTTGGCCCGTGCGGCTCTGAAGCTGCTACGGGCCATGACGTGGGGTTCGCCGTGGCAGGTGTGGCCGCGCCGGCGCTGGTCGCCCCTCAGCTGCCGTCGCGCAGCCCCTCGGGTGCGTACCCACGGAACGCGACGGAGTCGAAGCTCACCGCGCAGCCGTCCGCGGTGGGGCACTGGGCGAGGAAACCGATCCGGGCGCCGGCCGCCGCCGCCTCGTCCCCGAGTGCGAAGACCCGTACGAAGGTCCAGCGCTCGCCGTCCGCCGACGTGTGGAAGGCGAACGCCTTGCCCGTACGGCTGATCCGCAGCCAGACGCTGCCGCCCTCCACCACCGCGGAGTTGACGTCGTCCGAGTACCCCCTGGTCACGACCGAGCAGACGGTGGGGGTGTCGGGGGAGAGCTCGAAGCAGAGCTTCGCCCACTCCCGCTCCGCCCACTCCAGCTGAGGCCCCTCCCGCTGCGGCCCCTGCTGTCCGCCGGTCTCCAGATACAGCGCGCCCGCGTCCCCCGCGCCGACGAAACCCACCGTCACCCGCGCGATCAGCTGGAAGTCGCCGGGCGGGGGCGTGCCGAGCAGCCTGGGCGCGTCCGACGCCGGGGTGAGCGAGTCGCCCGCCGGGGGTACGAACAGGTCCTGGCGCGCTCCGGCGCGTACCGAGAGCGTCCCCGCCCCGTACGACCAGGGGGCCTGCGGGCCCGCCGGAAGCAGCGGGAAGGGCAGCTCGGGCAGCCGGGTCACTCGGGCAGGCCGTTGATACGGCGGGGCAGGCCCAGCGGGTTGGTCTCGCGCAGCTCCGGCGGGAGCAGTGCGTCGGGTGTGCTCTGGTACACGACCGGGCGCAGCCAGCGCTCGACGGCAGTGCCGCCGACCGATGTGGAGGTGGAGGTGGTGGCCGGGTAGGGGCCGCCGTGGTGCTGGGCGGGGGCCACGGCGACGCCGGTGGGCCAGCCGTTGACCAGGACCCGGCCGGCGAGCGGGGTCAGCTCGTCGAGCAGGGCGGCGGCAGTGCCCTCGCCCGCGGCCTCGGCGGCGGAGACCTGGAGGGTCGCGGTCAGATTGCCCGGCAGCCGGGAGAGCACCGCGGTGATCTCGTCGGTGGATCCGTAGCGTGCGACGACGGTGACCGGTCCGAAGCACTCCTCCAGGAGCAGATCGTGCTCGCCGTCCGCGGCGAGCAGCGCCGCCGGCAGCGTCAGGAAACCCGCACTGACGGTGTGCTCGCCGCCCGCCCCCGGCGTGACCGGCACGTCGACGCCGGTCAGCGCGGCCCGTTCGCGTACGCCCGCCAGGAAGGCGTCCCGCATCCGGTGGTCGAGCAGGACACCGGCCTCGCAGTCGCTGACCGCTGCGGTCAGCGACTTGACCAGGGCGTCGCCGCCCGGCCCGGTGGGCGCCAGCACGAAGCCGGGCTTCACACAGAACTGGCCGGTGCCGAGGGTGACCGAGCCCGCGAGGCCCGCGCCGATCTCCTCGGCGCGCTCGGCGGCCGCGGCCTCCGTCACCACGACCGGGTTGAGCGAGCCCAGCTCGCCGTGGAAGGGGATCGGGACCGGCCTGGCGGCCGCCGCGTCGAAGAGGGCCCGGCCGCCGCGCACCGAACCGGTGAAACCGGCCGCGGCGACCAGCGGGTGCTTGACGAGCGCCACTCCGGCGTCGAAGCCGTGCACCACGGAGACCACCGCCGGGTCCGCTCCGGCCTGCTCGGCGGCCC
>NZ_JAAGLN010000178.1 GCF_010548145.1 Streptomyces sp. SID10853 | reverse complement strand
GACGGCGGGGCGCCGGCCACACGGCGGCGGCGCGGCGCGGCGCGATCCTCTGACAGTGGCGCGGCACGGGACGCTGACGGCGGCCCCGCCGGGTGTCCGACATTCCGTACCGCGGCTCTAGAATTCCGGTATGCAAAGCCCTCATGACCCGTATGTCCGTGTCCGTGGCGCCCGCGAGCACAATCTGCGCGGCGTCGACCTGGACATCCCCCGTGACTCCCTGGTGGTGTTCACGGGGGTCTCGGGCTCGGGCAAGTCATCGCTGGCCTTCGGGACGATCTACGCGGAGGCCCAGCGGCGCTACTTCGAGTCGGTCGCCCCCTACGCCCGGCGTCTCATCCACCAGGTGGGCGCGCCGAAGGTCGGCTCGATCAGCGGTCTGCCGCCCGCGGTCTCCCTCGAACAGCGCAGATCGGCACCCACGTCCCGGTCCTCGGTCGGAACGGTCACCACGCTCTCGAACTCGCTGCGGATGCTCTTCTCCCGGGCGGGCGACTATCCGGCGGGCGCAGACCGGCTCGACTCCGACGCGTTCTCACCGAACACGGCGGCCGGGGCCTGTCCGGAGTGCCACGGCCTGGGGCGGGTGCACAGGACCAGTGAGGCGCTGCTGGTGCCCGACCCGTCGCTCTCGATCAGGGAGGGCGCCATCGCCGCCTGGCCCGGGGCCTGGCAGGGCAAGAACCTCCGCGATGTGCTCGACGCGCTCGGCCACGACGTCGACCGTCCGTGGCACGAGCTGGCGCAGCGGGACCGCGACTGGATCCTCTTCACCGACGAGCAGCCGGTGGTGACCGTGCACCCGGTGCGGGACGCGGGACGGATCCACCGCCCGTACCAGGGCACGTACATGAGCGCCCGGCGCTATGTGCTGCACACCTTCGCGGACTCGAAGAGCCAGTCGCTGCGTGCCAGGGCCGAGCGCTTCCTGTCGAGCGCCCCGTGTCCGGTGTGCGGGGGGCACCGGCTGCGCCCCGAGTCGCTCGCGGTGACCTTCGCCGGCCGTACGATCGCCGAGCTCGCCGCGCTCCCGCTGTCCGGCCTCGCCGGGGTGCTGGCCGGACACGACGGCAGCGAGACGGCGAAGGTGCTGACCGCCGATCTGCTGGCCCGTATCGCCGTCGTCACCGAACTGGGCCTCGGCTATCTGAGCCTGGACCGCAGCACCCCGAGCCTTTCCTCCGGTGAACTGCAACGGCTGCGCCTGGCAACCCAGTTGAGGTCGGGCCTCTTCGGGGTCGTGTATGTGCTGGACGAGCCGTCGGCGGGCCTGCACCCGGCGGACACCGAGGCCCTCCTCGTGGTGCTCGACCGGCTCGGGGAGAGCGGCAACTCCGTCTTCGTGGTCGAGCACCAGCTGGATGTCGTGCGCCGGGCGGACTGGCTGGTCGACGTGGGGCCTCAGGCGGGCGAGCACGGCGGCCGGGTGCTGCACAGCGGGCCGCCGGCGCTCCTCGCGGACGTGGCCGATTCGGTGACCCGGCGCTATCTCTTCGACCGGTCGGCGGCTCCGGAGCGCGCGGTGCGGGAGCCGTCGGGGCTGCTGGAGATCGGGCCGGTGACCCGGCACAATCTCGACGCCCTGCGGGCCGTGGTCCCGCTCGGCGTACTCACCGCGGTGACCGGGGTCTCGGGCTCCGGGAAGTCGACCCTTGTCCGCGAGATCACCGAGGAACTCCCCGGCGTGCAAAGGCTGGTGACAGTCGACCAGAAGCCGATCGGCCGTACTCCCCGGTCCAACCTCGCCACCTACACCGGGCTGTTCGACACCGTACGGAAGCTGTTCAGCGCCACCGACGAGGCGCGGGCCCGCGGCTACCGGGCGGGGCGGTTCTCCTTCAATGTGCCGGGCGGGCGGTGCGAGACCTGCCAGGGCGAGGGGTTCGTCTCCGTCGAGCTGCTGTTCCTGCCCAGTACGTACACGCCGTGCCCGGACTGCCACGGCGCGCGCTACAACCCGCAGACGCTGGAGATCAGGCACCGGGGACTCTCCATCGCCGGGGTACTCGACCTGACGGTGGAGGCGGCCGCCGATTTCTTCGCTGGTTCACCTCCCGCGGCGCGCAGTCTGCGGACCCTGCTCGACGTGGGGCTCGGCTATCTGCGGCTCGGACAGCCCGCGACCGAGCTGTCGGGCGGTGAGGCGCAGCGCATCAAGCTGGCGAGCGAGCTGCAGCGCGCCCGCGGGGCGCACACCCTGTACGTCCTGGACGAGCCGACCACCGGGCTGCATCCGGCCGATGTCGAGGTGCTGATGCGGCAGTTGCACGGCCTGGTCGACGCGGGCCACACGGTGGTGGTGGTCGAGCACGACATGGCGGTGGTGGCCGGGGCCGACTGGGTGATCGACCTCGGGCCCGGCGGGGGCGGCGACGGCGGCCGGATCGTCGCCGCCGGCCCGCCGGCCGAGGTGGCTGCCGCGTCCGGCAGCCGGACCGCGCCGTATCTGGCGCGGGCGCTGCGCGGGGCGTGAGCATGTGACGCCCCGCGCGGCACGACCCCTGGGTCAGCGGCTGACCTTGCGGGTGGCCCGCAGCCACTCCTTGTTCATCGCGGTGATGGAGGGCAGCGGGATGCCCTTGGGGCAGGCGGTGGCGCACTCCCCGGTGAGGGTGCAGCCGCCGAACCCCTCGTCGTCCATCTGCGCGACCATGTCGAGCACCCGGGTCTCCCGCTCGGGAGCCCCCTGCGGCAGCACATTGAGATGGTTGACCTTCGCCGAAGTGAACAGCATCGCCGAGCCGTTGGGGCAGGCCGCCACACAGGCACCGCAGCCGATGCACTCGGCGTGCTCGAAGGCGTAGTCGGCGTCCGCCTTCGGTACGGGCGCGGCGTGCGCCTCGGGTGCGGCGCCGGTCGGGACGCTGACATAGCCGCCGGACTGGATGATCCGGTCGAAGGCCGACCGGTCCACCACGAGGTCCTTGACGACCGGGAAGGCCGAGGCGCGCCACGGTTCGACGTCGATGGTGTCGCCGTCCCGGAAGGAGCGCATGTGCAGCTGGCAGGTGGTGGTGCGCTCCGGGCCGTGCGCGTCGCCGTTGATGACCAGGCTGCACGCGCCGCAGATGCCCTCGCGGCAGTCGTGGTCGAAGGCGACGGGCTGGTCGCCCTTGAGCGTCAGTTCCTCGTTGAGGGTGTCGAGCATCTCCAGGAACGACATGTCCGGTGAGATGTCGTCGACTTCGTAGGTCGTCATGGCGCCGGCGGCGGCCGCGTTCTGCTGGCGCCAGACGCGCAGGGTGAGCTTCATGCGTAGCTCCGCTGAGTGGGGTGGACGTACTCGAAGACCAGGTCTTCCTTGTGCAGGACGGGGGCGTCACCGGTGGCGGTGAACTCCCAGGCGGCGGCGTACGAGAACTCCTCGTCGCGCCGCGCCGCCTCCCCGTCCGGGGTCTGTGACTCCTCACGGAAGTGGCCTCCGCAGGACTCGGCGCGGTGCAGGGCGTCGAGGCACATGAGCTCCGCGAGCTCCAGGTAGTCCACGACGCGGTTGGCGCGCTCCAGCGACTGGTTGAACTCCTCGCCGGTGCCCGGCACCTTGATGCGGCGCCAGAACTCCTCGCGGATCTGCGGCAGCCGGTCGAGCGCCTTGCGCAGGCCGTCGGCCGTACGGGCCATTCCGCACAGCTCCCACATCAGTTCACCGATCTCCCGGTGGAAGGAGTCCGGGGTCCGGTCGCCGTCGACCGAGAGCAGCAGATTGAGCCGGTCCTCGGTCTCGGCGACGGCCTCGGTCACCGCCGGGTGGTCGGCGGTGACCTCCTCGTGGTGCGGGTTGCGGGCGAGGTAGTCGTTGATGGTGGACGGCAGGACGAAGTAGCCGTCGGCGAGCCCCTGCATCAGCGCGGAGGCGCCGAGCCGGTTGGCTCCGTGGTCGGAGAAGTTGGCCTCACCGACCGCGAACAGGCCGGGGATGGTGGTCTGCAGGTCATAGTCGACCCAGAGTCCGCCCATCGTGTAGTGCACGGCCGGGTAGATGCGCATCGGAGTCTCGTACGGGTTCTCCGCGGTGATCTGCGCGTACATGTCGAAGAGGTTGCCGTACTTCTCCTCGACGGCCCGCCGGCCCATGCGCTTGATCGCGTCGGCGAAGTCCAGATAGACGCCCTGGCCGCCGGGGCCGACACCGCGTCCCTCGTCGCAGACGTTCTTCGCGGCGCGCGAGGCGATGTCACGCGGGACCAGGTTGCCGAACGACGGGTAGGTGCGCTCCAGGTAGTAGTCGCGCTCGTCCTCGGGGATCTCGTTGGCGGGGCGGTCGTCGCCCTTGGCCTTGGGCACCCAGATCCGGCCGTCGTTGCGCAGCGACTCGCTCATCAGGGTGAGCTTCGACTGGTGTTCGCCGGTACGCGGGATGCAGGTCGGGTGGATCTGGGTGAAGCAGGGGTTGGCGAACCAGGCGCCACGCCGGTGGGCGCGCCAGGCCGCGGTGGCGTTGGAGTTCATGGCGTTCGTCGACAGGTAGAAGACGTTGCCGTAGCCGCCGCTGGCCAGCACCACGGCGTCCGCGAAGTAGCTGGAGATCTTCCCGGTGATCAGGTCGCGGGCGACGATCCCGCGGGCCTTGCCGTCCACGACGATCAGGTCGAGCATCTCGGTGCGCGGGTGCATCTCGACGGTGCCGGCCGCGATCTGCCGGGACAGTGCCTGGTAGGCGCCGAGGAGCAGCTGCTGCCCGGTCTGGCCGCGGGCGTAGAAGGTGCGGGAGACCTGGACGCCGCCGAAGGAGCGGGTGTCGAGGAGTCCGCCGTACTCACGGGCGAACGGCACGCCCTGGGCGACGCACTGGTCGATGATCTCCACCGAGATCTGGGCGAGCCGGTGGACGTTGGACTCGCGGGACCTGAAGTCGCCGCCCTTGACGGTGTCGTAGAAGAGCCGGTGCACCGAGTCGCCGTCGTTGCGGTAGTTCTTGGCGGCGTTGATCCCGCCCTGCGCGGCGATGGAGTGGGCGCGGCGCGGTGAGTCCTGGTAGCAGAACTGCACCACGTGGTAGCCCTGTTCGGCGAGGGTGGCGCCCGCGGAGCCGCCCGCGAGTCCGGTGCCGACGACGATGACGGTGTGCTTGCGGCGGTTGGCCGGGTTGACCAGCTTGGCCTCGAAGCGGCGGGTGTCCCAGCGTTCGGCGACGGGTCCCTGCGGGGCCTTGGTGTCGACGGCCGGGGTGCCGGTCGTGTACTGCGTGTAGTCGGTCATGTCAGCTCACGACTCCGGTCATGACGGCGACGGGTACCGAGATGAAGCCCACCGTCAGCACCAGCGCGAGGATGTTGGCGATGCCCTTCAGCACCCGGTCGCGGGTGGCTTTTCCGGCGCCGAGCGTCTGGGCCGCGCTCCAGAAGCCGTGCCTGATGTGCAGGCCGAGCGCGAGCATCGCGACGATGTAGATGACGTCGCCGTACCAGGTGTGGAACGTCGCCACGACGTTCTCGTACGGGTGCCCGGGCTGGGCGTTCTTGTTCACGGTGAGGGTGGTGAAGTCCAGCAGGTGCCACACGATGAACAGGGCGAGGATGATGCCGCCCCAGCGCATGGTGCGGGTGGCGTAGCTGGCGCGCGGGCGCTTGTGTGCGTACGCGACCGGGCGGGCCCGCTGGTCGCGGCGGCTGAGCTGGTAGGCGCAGACCGCGTGCAGCACCACGGCGGCGACGAGTACGACGCGGATGATCCACAGCGCCCACTCGTAGTGCAGGAAGGGCTCACCGATGGTGCGCAGCCAGTGCGCGTAGCTGTTGAACTGGCCGGAGCCGAAGAAGATCTTGAGGTTTCCGAACATGTGGACGACCAGGTACAGCAGCATGATCAGACCGCTCACGGCCATGATCGTCTTCTTGCCCACGGTCGATCCCCAGACCGAGCGCGCCATGGACGGCCGTTGGTCCGTCTTCGTTGCCAGTGCCATGTCAGAAGACGTTACGGCCCGGGACGGCCAGAGGTCCAAGACATGAAACAGCTCATATCCATAGCCCCTGACTATCGTACGGGGTTACGGTGGACGCCATGCAGCTCCAGCAGCTCGGCTACTTCGTGGCCGTCGCCGAGACCCGTCACTTCACCCGCGCCGCCGAGGAGCTGCATGTCGCGCAGCCCTCGCTCTCCCAGCAGATCAGGGCGCTGGAGAAGGAGCTCGGCGCCGAGCTGTTCAGCAGGGCCCGGGGCAACATCACGCTGACCGACGCCGGCGAGACCCTGCTGCCGCTGGCCCGGCGGATCCTCGCCGACGCCGAGACGGCCCGCCACGAGGTGCAGGAGCTGGCCCAGCTGAGACGGGGCCGGGTCAGGCTGGGCGCGACCCCGAGCCTCTGCACCGGTCTGCTCCCGGACGTCCTGCGCACCTTCCACGACCAGCACCCCGGCATTCAGCTGCTGATCGAGGAGGGCGGCTCCCACGACCTCGTACGGGAACTGGCGCGCGGCACCCTCGACCTGGCGCTCGTCGTCCTCCCGCTGCCCACCCCGTCGCCCGCGCTCACCACCATCGAGCTGCTCCAGGAGGACCTGGTCGTCGTCTCGTCGCCGGCCGTGGCCCCGCCGCGCTCACCCCTGCGGATCACCGATCTGCGGGGCGAGCCGATGGTGATGTTCCGGCACGGCTACGACCTGCGGGACCTCACCCTGTCGGCCTGCCGCGCCAAGGGGTTCGAGCCGTACTTCACCGTCGAGGGCGGCGAGATGGACGCCGTGCTCGGCTTCGTACGGTCCGGGCTCGGCATCGCGGTCGTCCCCAGCATGATCGCGGCACGGGCCGGCCACGGGCTGCGGGTCACTCCGCTGGCCCGGCCCGGCCTGCGCCGTACGATCGCGCTGGCGCACCGCAGCGATGTGGCGCCGCCGCGGGCCGCCCGCGTCCTCCAGGACGTACTCCTCGCGAGTCACACGGCGTCGGCCAGTGACAGGGTGTGAATCCGGTCGGGTGCGCCCGGCCTCGCGTAGTACCAGCCCTGCGCCGTGTCGCAGCCGAGCTCCTTCAGCTGGTCGGCCTGCGCACCGGTCTCCACGCCCTCGACGGTGACCGCCAGCTCCAGGCTGTGCGCCAGCGCCACGATCCCCTCGACGATCTTGAGGTCGACCGGGTCGGCCGGATGCTGCTGCATCGACTGCGTGAACGACCGGTCGAGCTTCAGCACGCTCACCGGCAGCCTGCGCAGATTGGCGAGGTTGGAGTAGCCGGTGCCGAAGTCGTCCAGCGCGATGTCCACCCCCATGTCGGCCAGCTGCCGCAGCGGCTTGAGCAGATCGTCGTCGGCGCCGATCAGCGCCGACTCGGTGACCTCCAGGCAGAGCGCCCCCGGGTCGAGACCGGTGCGCTCCAGGACCGCGACCGTGTCGGCGACGAGACCCGGGTGGTAGAGCTGGGTGGGCGAGAGGTTCACATTGATCCGCAGCGGGCCGCCGTCGCTGTGTGCGGGGTGCAGCTGCTGCCAGCCGCGCGCCTGCCGTACGGACTCCTCAAGGACCCAGCGGCCGAGCGGCACGATCAGCCCGGTGTGCTCGGCGAGCGAGATGAACCGGTCGGGCCCGAGTATCCCGTGCTGCGGATGCGACCAGCGCACCAGCGCCTCAGCGCCGTGCACGCTCCCGTCGCCGAGGTGCACCAGCGGCTGGTACTCGATGAAGAACTCGCCGCGCTCCAGGGCCGCGGGCAGCGCCGTGGTGAGCCCGTGCCTGGTGATGGCGCGGGCGTCCGCCTCGGCGTCGGCCAGCTGGAAGCGGTTGCCGCCCGCCGCCTTCGCCCGGTACATCGTGATGTCGGCGCTGCGCAGCACCTCGGCCGCGCTCTGCGTCCCGGACAGTCCTTCGACAACCCCGACACTCCCGCGTACGGTCAGCTCACGGCCGTCGATCCGGATGGGGGTGGCCAGCACCGACAGGATGCGTACGGCCAGTTCCTCGACCTCGTCGGCGGACTCGTACCCGGTGGTGAGCGCGACGAACTCGTCGCCGCCGAGCCTGGCCACCATCTCGCCGGACGCCGTCGCACAGCTCTGCAGCCGGTCGGCGACCTCGACCAGCATCCGGTCGCCCGCCGAGTGCCCGAGGCTGTCGTTGATCGCCTTGAAGCCGTCGAGGTCCAGATAGCAGAGGCCGAAGCGCATCGCGTCGGGTGCGGTGACCGCCTTTTCGAGCCGCTCGAAGAAGAGCGTGCGGTTGGGCAGTCCGGTCAGCGCGTCGTGCGTCGCCTCGTACCGCAGCCGCAGATTGAGCAGCCGCCGCTCGGTGGTGTCCTCGATGAGCGCCAGCTGGTACTGCGGC
Organism: Streptomyces sp. SID10853; assembly: GCF_010548145.1. Lineage (GTDB taxonomy): Bacteria > Actinomycetota > Actinomycetes > Streptomycetales > Streptomycetaceae > Streptomyces. The sequence goes on along the minus strand of NZ_JAAGLN010000178.1, from coordinate 6,352 downwards.
TTGCCCTCCGCGTCGCGCAGCAGCGACACCGTCAGATTGGTCCACAGGACGGTGCCGTCGTTGCGGTAGTAGGGCTTCTCGACCCGGTAGTGCTCACGGTCGCCGCGCACCAGCTCGGCGTGGAGCCGCCAGACCTGCGGGGCGTCGTCGGGGTGCACCCACTCGTTGACCTTGCGGCTGCGCACATGGTGGTCGACGCCGCCGAACATCCGCAGCAGCGCGCCGTTGATCTCCAGGATGTTCCCGTCCAGGTCGGCGATGCCGATGCCGACGGCCGCGTCCTCGAACACCGCTCGGAAGCGGGTCTCCGTGACGTGCAGGGCTTCCTCGGCCGCGCTGCGGGCGGAGAGCGCCGAGCGGGCGATGGCCTCCTGCTCGGCGAGCGTGCGCTCGCGCAGCGCCTGGGAGAATCCGGCGGCCAGGGAGTGCTGCAGGCGGGCGCAGCGGTTGCGGAACTCCTCGGCGGTCAGGTCGAGTCCCGCGTCCCGCGCGCCGCAGTAGAGCACCAGATACGAGTCGACCACCCCGAGGGTCCTGCTGAGGGCGTCCGGGTCGGTGCAGTGGGCGGCCACCAGATCGCCGCCGACCCGGTGGGCGGGCGCCGGGTCGAAGGGCCAGGCGTGCAGCGCGTCGCTGAGGCCACGCGCGAGCGGCAGCAGATGCTGCTCGAACTCGGGCCTGGTCAGCGAGGTGGCGGTGGAGGGGAAGATGGCCCGGCACCAGATGGTCGCGAAGCGGCCGACTCTGTCCTCGGGGCTGTCCTGGTCGGCCGTCGACGCGGACTTCTGCCGCGGTACGTTCACAGCCTGAGCCCCACGCCCGCGACACCCGAGAAGGCGTACGGGTCCTCCTGGTCGACCGGGGTGTCGGGCCGCCACTCCGGCATCGCGACCAGCCCGGGCTGCACCAGCTCGTACCCCTCGAAGAACCGGGCGACCTCGTCGCGCGAGCGCATCACCAGCGGGTTGCGGATGGTGCGGTAGACCCCGACCGCGCCGCCCGCCTGCTCCTGCGGGACCGGGATGCCCTCGTACGCCGCGTGGGTGAGGATCAGCAGGCTGCCGGGCGCGAGCGCGTCGCGCAGGGCGGCCACCGCCGTGTACGGGTCGTCGGCGTCCTCGATGAAGTGGAGTACGGCGACCAGCAGCAGCGCCACCGGGCGGTCCGGATCGAGTACGGCCGCGACCTCGGGGCTGTCCAGGATCTCCTGGGGCTTGCGCAGGTCGGCGGCGGCCACGGCGGTCAGTCCGTTGCCTTCGAGCACGGCCTTGCTGTGGGCGACGGCGACCGGATCGTGGTCGACGTACACCACCCGGGAGCCGGGATCGACGGACTGGGCGACCTCGTGCACATTCCCGAAGGTCGGGATGCCGGAGCCGATGTCGAGAAACTGGTTGATTCCCCGCTCGACGGCGAACCTGACCGCGCGGCGCATGAAGGCCCGGTTCGCCTGCATCACCTTCGGAAGTCCCGGCATGAACTCCATGGCTTTGCGGGCGGCCTCCCGGTCCACCTCGAAATTGTGCGAACCGCCCAAGTAGTAGTCGTAGATCCGCGACACGCTCGGCACCGAAAGATCGATGCCCTGCGGGGCCCAGGCAGGACGCTCCATCAATGTCTCCAACAAGTCGGCACGACGGTCCGGCCACATCCATGGCCACTGTTCGGGCCGAATCTACTGACCACCCGGCAAGAGAGCGAGCAAAAACGGAAATTGGCGGTCCGTTATTGGTCACTCGCCGCTGGCAAGTGCTTCCGGCCTGCCGCCGCGCGCTCCGTGCGAGCGTGGCGGAGCCCATCGTAGGCACCCCCCTCCGGGCCAATTCCCGCGGGTGACACATGAGATGGCCGTGCCAAACGCAAAGGCCCAGATATCCCCCCTTCCGGCGAATCGGCGACAAGGCCGGAATGGCGCCGCACCGGGCGGATCATGCTGCTCGGCATGTACCGATCGCCGCGGACGCTGGTTCCGCTCACCGGCCGGCTGCTGGCGGTGGCGGGCCTCCTCTGGCTCCCGCTGATACCCGCCCCCGCAGCCGCAGCCGACTGCTCCTATGCCTCCGTCTCCCAGTCGGGTCACTCCTTTTCGGGGACGGCCGTCGCCATCGGCGGGAGCGGCAGCTGCACGGCGGAGCACACCGACAGGCCGAAGCCCCCGCCGCCGCCACCCCCGAAACCGAGGCCGAAACCCCCGCCGCCGCCACCTCCGCCTCCCCCGCCACGTCCCGTGTACCACCCGCCGCCGCCCGTCCAGCACCGCGCGGCGCCGCCGGCCCCACGGCCGAAACCGCCCCCGCCGCCGAAGCCCTCGGTACGCCCGCGGCCGCCCGCACCGAAGCCCGTCGCCCTCCCGGCGTACAAGGCTCCCGTGCGCAAGAAACCGCACACCGGGCCGCCCATCGTCACGCTGATGCTTCTGGTGACGGCTCCGGCCGTCTTCGCCGTGGCCGTTCTGCGCCCGCGCTCCTCCCACTGATTCTCACCCGCTGACCGACGGAGACACCCGTGTCGGAATGGCTTGTTCTCACTATCGCGATGGCGGCCGCCTGTGCCGTCGTCCTGACCATCACCCTGCTCAGCAACCGCCGGATCGCCGATGACGACGACCCTTCGCAGACCCCGGACGTCATCGAGTACATGACGATGATGATCGGCGTGATCTACGCGATCGTGCTGGGTCTGGCCATCGCGGGCGTCTGGGAGGGCCGCGGCGCCGCCCAGGAATCCGTACGCATGGAGGCCCAGGCCCTGCACGAGGTCGACGCCCGCTCGGCCGTCTATCCGCCCGCCGTCCATCAGCGCATCCACACCGATGTGGAGACCTATGTCAGTTACGTTCTGGACACCGAGTGGAAGCACATGGGCGAGCACGGCGATCTCACCGACCGCGGCGCACAACTCCTCGGCCAGGTACGGCGGGACGTCACCGACTACAAGCCGGCCAACGATCACGAGGGCGAGGCGTACCAGCCCCTCGTCGACCAGGTATCGGCGGCGGACGACGCCCGCAGCTCACGGGCGCAGGCCGCGCAGGCGACGATGCCGGGGGTGGTCTGGTTCGGCCTGATCGTCGGTGCCGTGATCACCGTCGGGCTGATCTTCACCCTCCAGATCCGGCGCTCCCCGAAGGAACTGCTGCTCGCCGGGCTCTTCAGCGCGCTGATCGCCTTCCTGCTGTTCCTGATCTGGGACTTCGACGCGCCCTTCGGCCGTGGTGTCATCTCCGCCACGGCAGGACCGTTCCTCGATCTCTTCCCGCACGCGGCCAAATAGGAGCCCGAACGCCGGAGCGATAACCTCTCGGCGTGACAGATCAGCAGCCTCACCAGTTCGAACGCGGTACAGACGGTCCCAAGGTGATCGTGGTCGGGATGGACGGATCACAGCCGTCACTGCGGGCCGCCTCGTATGCCGCCGGTCTCGCCCGGCGGCAGAACGCGCTGCTCGCCATCGTGTACGTCCAGCCGGTGCTCTCCGCCGGGGTGTCCATGGGTGCCCCGGTCGGAGATACCACCGGAGAGATCGCCGAGGGGCTGGTGGCGGAGATCAGGACCGCGACCGAGCGGGTCAAGGAGATATTCGCCGTGCGCTGGGAGTTCCACACCTTCCGCGGCGACCCGTACAACGGTCTGGTGACCGCGGCCGACGAGCTGAAGGCGGACGCCGTGGTCGTCGGGGCCTCCGAGTCGGCCGGCCACCGGATCGTCGGATCGGTGGCCATCCGGCTGGTCAAGGCCGGCCGCTGGCCGGTCACCGTCGTCCCCTAGGACGTGTCACCGGATGGCGCTTCCGGGCCGCACGCCCCGCCCGGCCGTGCCCCGGCGCACGGCAGGCCGACCGCTCACCGTGCCGCTCGTCGCACCGTTCAACCGCTCGCCGCAGAGCCGCGCCCGGCCGCTGTCCCTTCCCGCCGTGCTGCGCTCGTATACGACGGTGACCTCCACACGGACATGCCGCGGAACGGACGAGCGGGACCTTCTGGAGCTCCAGCGCAGCCACGGCGGCGCGCTGCTCCGGTTCCTGCTGCGTCTGACGTACGGAGACCGGCAGCGCGCCGAGGACCTGGTGCAGGAGACGCTGGTGCGCGCCTGGCAGCACCCCGAGGCGTTCGAGAAACCGTACGAGTCGATACGGCCCTGGCTGTTCACGGTGGGCAGACGGCTGGCCATCGACGCCCGCAGGTCCCGGCTGGCCCGCCCGGCCGAGGTGAGCGAACGGCTGCTGGAAACGACCGCGGCCCACAGCGATCCCGCCGAGCGGTCGGCCGCCGCCCTCGATGTCCGGGAAGCCGTACGGACGCTGAGCCCGGAGCACCGGGCGGTGCTGGTGCAGCTCTACTTCCGCGGACTGAGCGTCCACGAGGCCGCGTCGGCACTCGGGATCCCCGCCGGCACCGTGAAGTCCCGTTCGCACTACGCCCTGCGCGCCCTCGGCCGCAGCCTGCCGGGCTATCCGGACGGGCCGCCCTGAGTGTCCCGCGCCCCGGCACGGCCCGGTGAATCCTGGCTTTATGGCCACGGGGATCATCCGGCACGGGTTCAATGCTCCCTGGAGCGCCCGACGGCGCGCCTGCCGACGTGCCGGAGAACCGGCCGGCCGAGTCAATGGAAGAGGCGAGACGGGATGCGTCCCGAGAGCACCAACGGGACCAGTGGTGACGAACTGCTGGTCCCGATGGACTGGATGTACGCCGAGTACATCGCGGATGAACTGCTGCGTACCGGCGACCTCATGCCGCCGACCACGATCGAGTACCAGGCGGGGCGGGACGCGCTGGCGCTGACCGTCTTCCTCTCCGAAGGCCCGGTCGGCGGCGCACGGGTGGTGGCCCGGCTGGACGAGTGGCTGTCGCTCACCGCGTACGACGCCCGGTGGCGTGAGTGGGTGTGCGGCCGGATCGCGGCGCTGGTCGCGGCGGGCGGTCAGGGGCCCGATCTGCCGCTGGCCCTGGCGGCCTGGCGCTGGCTGGAGGACACCGAGCTGTTCGCGGCCGACCTCGACGCGGTCGCCCCGGGTGCCGTGCCCGGCCGTGACGACGAGCCCCGGGTGTGGACCCCTGCCTGGCAGCTGGGACTGCCGCTGGGCCATCTGGCGATCCATCTCTTCTAGGATCCTCAGGAGCAGGAGCCTCCGGCTGGAGCCGCCGATGCGTGGGCGCGCAGGCGGGCGCATGGGCACGCGAGCGGGCGCATGGGCACGGGCGGGCGCGGGGGCACGTGGGCGCGCAGGCGGGCGCGGGGATCATGAACCGTGCACGCCCGCACGGTATTTCGGGATGCGCAGAGTCACCTTCATCCCCGCGCCGCGCGCCGTCTCGATCACCAGGCCGTAGTCGTCCCCGAACACCTGGCGCAGCCGTTCGTCCACATTGAGCAGCCCGATACCGGACGAGGCCCCGGCCTCGCCGCGCAGGATCCGGCGCAGCCGGTCCGGTTCCATCCCCGCGCCGTCGTCCTCGACGACCACCTCGGCCTCGGCGCCCGCGTCGAGTGCGCTGATGGTGATGCGGCTCCGGCCCGCCTCCCCTTCGATGCCGTGCTTGACGGCGTTCTCGACGAGCGGCTGGAGACAGAGGAAGGGCAGCGCCACGGGCAGCACCTCGGGCGCGACCTGGAGGGTGACGGCCAGCCGGTCGCCGAAGCGGGCCCGCACCAGGGCCAGGTACTGGTCGATGGAGTGCAGTTCGTCGGCGAGCGTGGTGAAGTCCCCGTGGCTCCGGAAGGAGTAGCGGGTGAAGTCGGCGAACTCAAGGAGCAGTTCACGGGCCCGCTCGGGGTCGGTGCGGACGAACGAGGCGATGGCGGCGAGGGAGTTGAAGATGAAGTGCGGGGAGATCTGAGCCCGCAGCGCCTTGATCTCCGCTTCGATCAACTGCGTACGGGAGCGGTCGAGTTCGGCCAGCTCCAGCTGTACGGAGACCCAGCGCGCCACCTCACCGGCGGCCCGGGCGAGGACCGCCGACTCACGCGGCGCGTAGGCGACGAGCGCGCCGAGCACCCGGCCGTCCACGGTCAGCGGGACCGCCACGGCCCAGCGCAGCGGGCAGTCCAGATCGTCGCAGGCGCTGCTGAACGCCTGGTCCCTGCCGGTCTCCAGCAGGGCGCCGAGCTGTGTCATCACGGAGACCCGGTGGTGTTCGCCGCTGCCGTCCCAGGCGAGGACGCGCTCGCCGTCGGTGAGGCAGAGGGCGTCGGTGCCCAGCAGGGAGCGCAGCCTGCGCGCGGCCTTGCGGGCGCTCTCCCCGGTGAGCCCGGCCCGCAGCGGGGGCGCGGCGAGCGATGCGGCGTGCAGGGTCTCGAACGTCGCGTGCTCGACCGGTGTTCCCACGCCGCTGCCGCGCGCGGGGCGGGTG
>NZ_JAAGLN010000177.1 GCF_010548145.1 Streptomyces sp. SID10853 | reverse complement strand
GCCGTCCCGGCTGGTCGGGCCGGACGGGTTGGTCGGACCGGACGGGCTGGTCGGACCGGACGGGCTGGAGGGGCTGGTCGGGCTGGACGGGCCGGACAGCTCCTGCTCCGGCCCCGAGCCCCCGCACTCGGCCTTGCCCTCGCCACTGCCCTCGCCCCCGTGTCACGGCCGCCGCTACCGCGGCCATGCCGAGACACACCGTGGTGAAACAGAACGCCCACCAGCCCGGTACCGCGACGGACAGGGCCGCGGCGGCCCAGGTGGCCAGGGCGGGCGCCACCAGCCGCAGGTCGGCGGGGCCCTCCTGGCGGGGGTCGGCCGCACCGAGGCGGTGGCCCGACGCCGTATGAACTGCCGCGCGTGTCATGGCCGTACGAGGGGCTGGAGGTCGGAGAAGCGCCGGTCACCGATACCGGTCACCTGCCGGAGCTCGTCGACGGAGGTGAACCCGCCGTGCTCGGTGCGGTAGTCGATGATGTGCTGCGCCAGCACCGGGCCGACACCGGGGAGGGTGTCCAGTTGCTCCACGGTGGCACCGCTGAGGCTGACCGGCCCCGCCGTGTCGGCGGCGGGGGCGCCCGGTCCGCCCGTACCACCGCCGGTGTTTCCGCCTGCGGTGCCTGCCGGTGCGGGCGGGCCGCCGACGATCACCTGTTCACCGTCGGTGAGTACACGTGCCTGGTTGAGCCCGGAAGTGTCCGTGCCCTCCTTCACCCCGCCCGCCGCCCGCAATGCGTCGGTCACCCGCGATCCGGCGGGCAGCCGCTGGATTCCCGGCTTCCGGACCTTGCCACTCACGTCGACGACGATCCGGGCTGCGGCCGCCCCTGGTCGCGTGGGGCCCGTCCCCGGCACCGGGAGAGGTCCGGCTGACGACAGCGGTCCTGGGGCCGGGTGAGGCCCGGTCGGCTGTTCGCGGTCGTCGGCGGACCGTGATCCGGCGCCGGGCAGTCCCTCGCCGACCACCGCGGGCGCCTGGACGGACTGCGGGCGCCCCGACCAGAAGTGCTGGGCGGCGAGGGCCCCGGCCGCGACGAGCACGAACGCGAGCGCGGCGAGCGTCCTGGGCGTCAGACCGCAGCGTGCCTGCACCCAGAGCGGCAGCCGCTCCCACAGGGCCTCCCCCGCACGGGCCACCGCCCCGCCCATACGGCCGGGACCCGGCACACCATCGCCCGACCTGCCACCGCCCGGCGGACCACCGCCAGGTCGTCCGCCACCATCCGGCGCATCACCGCCCGGTCGTCCGCCGTCACCCCGCCTCCCGCGACTGCCCACCCGGTCCGGTGCAACTGGCTTACCGCCGACGGGATCAGCCAAGGCGGCGGAGGCCGCCGGAACAGAAGCGGCGGACAGAACAGACGGGTCCGACGAGACAGCCGAGACAGGCCCAGCAACTGAAACAGGCCCGGCAGCCGAATCAGGCGCCACAGATCCCGCAGGCTCGGCAGGCAATGCGGGCTCCACAGGCAGTGCGGGCTCCACAGGCGGCAGTGCAGCGGACCGCGCCGGAAAGAGGGCCTCCGCGCGGACACGCAGCGCCTCATCGGGCTCCGGCCGCCGCCCCCTGAGCCGGGTGCGGCGGCGCGAGCCGGTGTGGCGGGTGCGGCCGTCCGATGCCGGGGCCCGGCCGGGACCGCTGGTCGCGGAACGTGACGTGAGCGTGCGGGAAGTCATGCCACGAGACAGTAAAGACGTCTGCGCAATCTCGTTGATCAAGGTCAATTACGGTGGAAACACCGAGACTTGTGGATATCCCGGCCACCCGAACGAGAGAGTCCGGTTGCGCGGTGGATCCGCTCAGCGGGGCGAGATCACAACCCCGAGCAGCCCGGGACCCGTATGCGCGCCGATCACCGCGCCGACCTCGCTGACGTGGAGATCCACCAGCCCCGGCACCCGTTCCCTCAGCCGCGCGGCGAGCGCGGCCGCCCGCTCGGGCGCCGCCAGATGGTGTACCGCGATGTCCACCTGGCCGTCCCCCGCCCGCTCGGCGGCGATCTCCTCCAGCCGGGCGATCGCCTTCGAGGCCGTCCGTACCTTCTCCAGCATCTCGATGCGGCCGCCGTCGAGTTGCAGCAGCGGCTTCACAGCGAGAGCCGAGCCCAGCAGGGCCTGTGCGGCGCCGATCCGGCCCCCGCGGCGCAGATAGTCCAGCGTGTCCACGTAGAAGTACGCGGACATCCCGCCTGCGCACTTCTCCGCTGCCGCCACCGCCTCGTCCGGCGAGCCGCCCGACTCCGCCGTCCCGGCCGCCGAGAGCGCGCAGAAGCCGAGGGCCATCGCGACCATGCCGGTGTCGACCACCCGGACCGGAACGGGCGCCTCCCGAGCCGCCAGCACGGCCGCGTCGTACGTACCGGAGAACTCGGACGACAGATGGAGCGAGACGATGTCGCTCGCACCCGCGTCCGCGGCCGCCCGGTAGGCGGTGGCGAACATCTCGGGGCTGGGGCGGGACGTGGTCACCGAGCGTCGCTTCTGCAGCGCCAGCGCCAGGGCGCGGGCCGAGGTCTCCGTACCGTCCTCCAGGGCGCGGTCCCCCAGGACCACCGTCAGTGGCACGGCCGTGATGTGGTGCCGCGCCAACGTCTGCTGCGGCAGGTAGGCCGTGGAATCGGTCACGATCGCGACATGGCGGGACATGAGCCGGAGATTACCCGCAGGTGCGGGGACCCGGCAGCGCGACCCCTCACCCATGCCGACGCCCGGGTCCCCAACCGTGCCGACGCCCGAGTCCGTGCCCGTCCCGACGCCCGGGTCCCCACCCGTCCCGACGCCCGGGTCCCCGCCCGTGCCGGAGGTCCTTTCGACGGTCACTCAGGTGGTGCTCTCCGGGCGCGCGGCCTTCTGCCACGGGTAACGCTGCCGACGGCCCGGGTCCGTGCCCGTGATCGCGTCCGGCCCGGTCCTGTGGCCCGCACCGCTCCCGCCCGCGGTTCCTTCACCGGCCGACGACCAGCGCCCCGCGTCGGCCGACGAGCCGGGGCCCGAGCCTGCTGCGCCTGCGCCGGTACCAGAACCGGCGCCCGAGCCGGAGCGTGCGCCCGGCCGCCGCGCCTGCGGATCCCCGTCGTCCGCCGGTGTCGTCCAGTGCCGGAGCGCCCCCGCCTCCACATCGATCTGCTCGTTCAGGGCGACCAGGTCGTCGTCGGCGAACTTCCGCGCCCGGTCCCTGGCGGCCCAGCGCAGCGCGTCCGCCGAGTGCGTGATCTGTTCCGTACGCTCCCGGAGGGCCGGCAGCCGCTGTCCGAGCCCGGTCTTGTCCGGTTCGCGCTCCAGCCGCCGCAGCTCCGCGTCCAGCTCCAGGCCGTGCGCGCTGAGCCGCTCGAAAAGGGTCAGCGTCTCGCGCAGCGACTCGTCCTCGGCCACCCCCGCGTGCAGGGCGTCCTGGGTGGCCCGCATCGACGTGCGCAGCGAGAGCCTCAGCTGTGCCAGCTCACCCGCGGCGCCCGGCTGGCCGTAGCTCTTCGCGCGCAGCGCGGTGTCCTCGACGGAGCGCCGGGCCTGCGAGATCGTCCGGTCGACGCTCCGCCTCGCGGCTCCCACCACCTTCACCGTCGCGTACGCCCCCACGCCGAGGAAGACGAGGAACAGCAGCACCAGGATCAGGATCACGGCTTCCATGGGGCGTCCCTCGGTTGTCGGACTCGGTACCTCCACGGTAAACGGAAAGGGCAGGCTGAGGGTTCCATCGGAACCCCCAACCTGCCCGTAGGGGAAACCCCGGGGCAGCTCACGCCCGCCCCCGGATCAGCCTCACTCAAGCCGGAACGATGTTCACCAGCTTCGGCGCCCGCACGATCACCTTGCGGATCCCGGCCCCGCCCAGCGCCGCGACCACACCCGGGTCCGTCAGCGCCAGCTTCTCCAGGTCCTCGTCCGAGATCGAGGGGGAGATCTCCAGCCGCGCCCTGACCTTGCCCTTGACCTGGACGACACACGTCACGGTCTCGTCCACGACGTACGCCGGGTCCGCCACCGGGAAGTCCTGGTGCACCACGGAATCGGTGTGCCCCAGCCTCCGCCACAGCTCCTCGGCGATGTGCGGCGCCAGCGGGGCGACCAGCAGCACCAGCTGTTCGGCGACCGTGCGCGGCACCGGGCCGCCCGCCTTGGTCAGGTAGTTGTTCAGCTCGGTGACCTTGGCGATCGCGGTGTTGAACCGCAGCCCCGCCATGTCGTGGCCGACCCCGTCGATCGCCTTGTGCAGCGCGCGCAGCGTCTCCTCGCCGGGCCCCGTGTCGGTGACACCGGCCTCGCCGGTCTCCTCGTCCACGACGTTGCGCCACAGCCGTTGCAGCAGCCGGTACTGGCCGACCACCGCGCGGGTGTCCCACGGCCGTGAGACGTCGAGCGGGCCCATCGCCATCTCGTACAGACGCAGCGTGTCCGCGCCGTACTCCGCGCAGATCTCGTCCGGAGTGACCGCGTTCTTCAGGGACTTGCCCATCTTGCCCAGGACGCGGCTGACCTGCTCGCCCGCGTACCAGAACGCGCCGTCCCGCTCCTCGACCTCGGCCGCGGGCACCGCGATTCCACGGCTGTCGCGGTAGACGAACGCCTGGATCATGCCCTGGTTGTACAGCTTGTGGAACGGCTCGACCGACGAGATGTGCCCCAGGTCGAACAGCACCTTGGACCAGAACCGGGCGTACAGCAGGTGCAGTACGGCGTGCTCGGCGCCGCCGACGTACAGGTCGACGCCACCGTGCGGCTGGCCCTCGCGCGGCCCCATCCAGTACTGCTCGATGGCCGGGTCGACCAGCTTCTCGCTGTTGTGCGGGTCCAGATAGCGCAGCTCGTACCAGCAGGAACCGGCCCAGTTCGGCATGGTGTTGGTCTCGCGGCGGTACTTCCTGACGCCGTCGCCCTGCCCCAGGTCCAGCTCGACGTTGACCCAGTCCTCGTTGCGGGACAGCGGGGTCTCGGGCGAGGTGTCCGCGTCGTCCGCGTCGAAGGTGCGCGGCGAGTAGTCGTCCACCTCGGGCAGTTCCAGCGGCAGCATCGACTCGGGCAGCGGGTGCGCGATGCCGTCCTCGTCGTAGACGATCGGGAAGGGCTCGCCCCAGTAGCGCTGGCGGCTGAACAGCCAGTCGCGCAGCCGGAAGTTGACGGTGCCCTCGCCGACGCCGCGCTCGGCCAGCCACTCGGTGATCCGCTCCTTGGCCTCGGCGACGCCCAGGCCGTCCAGGGAGATGTCGTCGTGGGTGGAGTTGACCAGCTTCGCGTCGTAGGAGCCGAAGGCGTCGTCCCAGGTGGCAGGGTCGAGACCGCGGTCGTCGGACGGCTCGACGACACAGCGCATCGGCAGCTCGAAGGCGCGCGCGAAGGCGAAGTCACGGCTGTCGTGCGCCGGGACGGCCATGATCGCGCCGGTGCCGTAGCCCATCAGCACATAGTCGGCGATGAAGACGGGGACCTGCTCGCCGCTGACCGGGTTGACCGCGTACGCACCGGTGAAGACGCCGGTCTTCTCCTTCGCGTCGGCCTGCCGCTCGACGTCCGACTTCGATGCGGCGAAGGCCCGGTACGAGGCGACGGCATCGGCCGGGGTCGCGTGGCCGCCGGTCCAGACGCCGTGCGTGCCCTCGGGCCAGGCGTCCGGGACGATCGACTTCTCGCCGGAGATCAGCTCGTGCTCGGGCGCCAGCACCATGTACGTGGCGCCGAACAGGGTGTCCTGGCGGGTCGTGAAGACCGTGATGGGGTCGGAGCCACCGCCGACCGCGAAGTCGACGCGGGCACCCTCGGAGCGGCCGATCCAGTTCCGCTGCTGCAGCTTGATCGCTTCGGGCCAGTCCAGCGCGTCCAGGTCGGACAGCAGCCGGTCCGCGTACGCGGTGATGCGCATGTTCCACTGGCGCAGCTTCGCCTTGAAGACGGGGAAGTTGCCGCGCTCGGAGCGGCCGTCGGCGGTCACTTCCTCGTTCGCCAGGACGGTGCCCAGGCCCGGACACCAGTTGACCGGGGCGTCGGACGCGTAGGCCAGCCGGTACTCGCTCAGCAGGTCGGCGCGTTCCACGGCGTCCAGCGCGCTCCACGCACGGCCGCCGGGGACCGGGCGCTCACCGCTCTCGAACTGGGCGGCCAGTTCGGCGATCGGCCGGGCCCGCTGGGCGTCCCGGTCGTACCAGGAGTTGAAGATCTGGACGAAGATCCACTGGGTCCACTTGTAGTACTCGGGGTCGATCGTCGCGAACGACCTGCGCTTGTCGTGGCCCAGCCCCAGCCTGCGCAGCTGGGACTTCATGTTCTCCATGTTGGCCTCGGTGGAGGCCCGCGGGTGGGTGCCGGTCTGGACGGCGAACTGCTCGGCCGGCAGCCCGAAGGCGTCGAAGCCCAGGGTGTGCAGGACGTTGTGGCCGGTCATCCGCTGGTGCCTGGCGTAGACGTCGGTGGCGATGTAGCCCAGCGGGTGGCCGACGTGCAGGCCGGTGCCCGAGGGGTACGGGAACATGTCCATGATGAACTTCTTGGGCCTGGCCGCCATGGCCGGGTCGCCCGCCAGGTCGCCCGTGGGGTTCGGTGCGTCGTACGTGCCGTCGGCGTCCCAGAAGTCCTGCCAGCGTGCCTCGATGTCGGCGGCCATGGCAGCGGTGTAGCGGTGGGCTGCGGCCACCTCGGATGAGGGCCCTCCCGCGCTTGCGGCAGCGGGGGAAGAATTCGTCTCGGTCATGATCCTCAAAGCTCCATCGGTCGTCTCTGCCCGCGATCCTCATGGCTGTGGCGCCTGTGGCACCAAACGAAAAAGCCCCTCGCACAGGAGGGGACGCCGCGCTGATGCCGACCGGGGACACTTCATCGGTCGGGACTGATCAGCGCGGCTCACTAAGCAGGAGGCGTACGGCACGCATGGCGTCAGGGTACCGCAGGCACCGTACGGCCCGTGCGGACACCTGGCCGCGACCAGCTGCCGCGCGTACGCGGACACCTGCACGAGAGAGACAGGAAGACAGGAAAACACGAAGGCACGGAGGCACGGAGGCGCAGAGACACGAAGAAGCGGGCCACCCGATTCGGATGACCCGCTGCTGTCCACCTCGTACGAGGTCTCACTGTGGAGCTAAGGAGAATTGAACTCCTGACCTCCTGCATGCCATGCAGGCGCTCTACCAACTGAGCTATAGCCCCGTGCTGTCCGCCGTTCTGCGGGGTCGCCCCCTCGGCTCCGCCAACATTACCGGTCCCCCGTTGCTCCGCCAAATCCGTTCCCCGGTCAGGCGGTGGCGAAGGAGTAGAACCGCTTCAGCGTGCAGTGCTCCTCCAGGAGCCGGCCATAGATCGGCTCCCCCTCCAGCTCACGGTAGGTCTCGATCGGGTCGCCCTTTATGATCAGCGCCCGCGCGCACTCCTCGCACCAGTACTGGTAGTCGGCGTTGACCGGATCCATGTCCCTGACGATCGGCGTACCGCTGCCGCACCAGTCGCATTTCCTCCTGTGTGCACCCATCAGTCAGCTCCAGCTGTGGCCGCGGGGCGGGCAGTCGGGACAGGCCGGACGGGCGGGCGGTGAGGGGCAGTTGAGCGGGGTCACGCGGCGGGGACGGGCGTGGGCCGCCGTCCCGCCGGCCAGGGCACGGGCGCGATCGAGCATGCTCGCGGGCATCGCGCTCTCCCCTCCCTCCGGGCCGGCGTCCCACCGGCGCTCCGATTCTGCCATGACCCCGCAAGAGGGACAGTGGTGTCGGCGGACGGACAAACGGAGTCCGGGGCGGGGCTGACGAAAAATCCCGCCCCCTGATGGGGACGGGATTTCTCCTTGCTCCGGCCTTGGAGCTTCCGACTGTGGAGCTAAGGAGAATTGAACTCCTGACCTCCTGCATGCCATGCAGGCGCTCTACCAACTGAGCTATAGCCCCGCTGTTCGCTTCGCTCGCTGCATTCTCTGCGTTCTGCGGCGCGAACAAGAAGAACTTTAGCCTGCGACCAGCCGGAAAGTGAAATCCGCCGGGGTGCCACGCACGGGGGTGCTCAGTCGTCGTCGCCGAGGACCGGCTCGGGGAGCGTCCCGGCGTTGTGCTCGAGGAGCCGCCAGCCGCGCGCGCCCTCGCCCAGCACGGACCAGCAGCAGTTGGAGAGCCCGCCCAGGCTCTCCCAGTGGCGCGACTCCAGACCGAGGAGCCGGCCGATGGTGGTGCGGATGGTGCCGCCGTGACTGACGACGACGAGCGTCCCGTCGTCGGGCAGCGCGTCGGCATGGCTGATGACCACCGGGGCGGCCCGGTCGGCGACCTCGGACTCCAGTTCGCCACCACCGCGGCGCACGGGCTCCCCGCGCTTCCACGCGGCGTACTGCTCGCCGAAGCGGGCCATGATCTCGTTGTGCGTGAGCCCCTGCCAGCTGCCCGCGTACGTCTCACGCAGGGCGGCGTCGTACGTGATGTCGTGGCCGGTCACGGCCCCCAGCTCACGGGCGGTGGTCGCCGCCCTGCTGAGGTCGGACGCCACGATCGCGTCGGGCTTCATCGAGGCGAGCAGCCGGGCGGCCCGGCGCGCCTGGCCGACACCGGTCTCGGTCAGCTCGATGTCCGTGGAGCCCTGGAAGCGGCGCTCCAGGTTCCACGCGGTCTGGCCGTGCCGCCAGAGGACGATACGGCGGCCACGGCCGCCCGTGGTGCCGTTCAGTGCAGCTCACCGTCCAGGCCGGCGTCCGCCTCGTCGGCGTCGGCGCCGTTGAGCCGGGCGTGCTCCTCCGCCTTGCCGCGGGTCTTGACGGCGTCCTCGGGCAGGGCGATCTCGGGACAGTCCTTCCAGAGGCGCTCCAGCGCGTAGTAGACGCGCTCCTCGCTGTGCTGGACGTGGACGACGATGTCGACGTAGTCGAGGAGGATCCAGCGGGCGTCGCGGTCGCCCTCCCGGCGCACCGGCTTGGCGCCGAGCTCCTTGTTCAGCCGCTCCTCGATCTCGTCGACGATCGACTTGACCTGGCGGTCGTTGGGCGCCGATGCGAGCAGGAAGGCGTCGGTGATCGACAGCACATCGCTGACGTCGTACGCGGTGATGTCGTGCGCGAGCCGGTCGGCGGCCGCCTGAGCGGCGGCGTTGATGAGCTCGATGGAACGGTCCGTGGCGGTCACTGGCAGGCTTTCGTCGGCGGTCGTGGAGTACCCCAGGGTCTCACGGACCGCCGACGGTCCCGCAATTTATGGTCGCCAGGACCTGGCGAGGGTCTTCAGCCCGTCTTGTAGTCCTGGCCCAGCACCACTGTGACGTCCGCGTTCGCGGCGGCCTTGCTCTTGCGGACCGATCCGGCCGGCAGTCCGAGCGTCTTCGCCACTTCCTCCGCCTTGGCCTTCTGGGCCGCGTCGCCATAGCTGACCTGCGACGAGGCGGTGACGCTCGCGGTGCCGCCGACGACGACCGAGTAGCCGCCGTTGACGAGGGCGATCCTGGCGCTCTCCGTCGTGGCCGTCCGGCCGCTGGCGTTGCTGATCCCCACGCTCGTGGCGCCGCCCTGGTCGGGCGCCTTCACCGAACCGCCGAGTACGTTCTTGACCACACCGGCGCTCGCCTGTGCGCTGAGCGTGCCGTCGCTCCCCACGGGCAGCAGTTCGGTGCTGTAGTCGCCCTTCTTGGCGTGTGCGGCGAGCTTGGCCAGGAACGCGCCCAGGTCCTTGTCCGACAGGGACGGGTCCATGATCTGCAACAGGTTCTTCATGATGGCCGTGGCGGCCTGCGGGTCGTCCGAGATCTTCTTCAGAACGCCCTGCATGACCTGCCCGAACCGCTCCAGCTGCTTCGCCTCGGGCTCGCCGGGCGCGCGGTAGGTGGAGTACGCGACCGCCATCTGGCCGCTGAGTGTCTGGTCCTTGCCCCGGTGCACCAGCGGCTCGGCGCCCTTCTTGGTGTCCGGTACGTCGACGTCGGTGTCGACGTCGATGTTGCCGATCATCTCGACCAGGTTCTCCAGATACGGGGTGTCGAGCCGCCAGGTGCCGCCGATCTTGGCGCCGAGGAGGGTGTCGAGCGAGTCCCTGGTGCCGTCCGAGCCGTCGTCGTCCACGGACTTGCCGAGGGTGGTCGCCGTACCGTCGTCGTTCGACACCGAGAGGGAGTTGGGCAGCAGGAGCGTGGTGCCCTTGCCCGTGGTGACGTTGTCGACGAGCAGCGCGGTGGAGGTGCCGCCGCTCTTCGTGTTGTGCAGATGGACCACGATCGCGTTGCGCTGCTGCGCCCCGGAGGCCGTGGCGCCGCCGTCGCCGGAGCCGGAGATCCCGGGCAGTTTGCCCGCGTACCAGAGGTAGCCCACACCGCCCGCGACGACGAGCGCCAGCACGACGACGAGGGACACGACGCGGGTACGGCCCCGGCGTCTGGCCTCCTCGCGGCGCTCGGTGCGGCTCTCGGTGAACTTCAGCCAGTCGATGACGTCTTCGGAGTCCTCGTCGGGCTCCTCGATGAAGGAGAACTGCTCGGTCCGGTACTCGCCGTCGTCCGGCGCGGGACGGCGCTGACCTGGCACGGCACGCTGCGGCCGCTCATCGGGGGACTGCGGCCGCTCGGGCCGGGACCGGGGCTGGGGCGGCGGCTGGTGCGTCTGCGGGGACTGGGGCTGGGGCTGCTGAGACTGCGGCTGCTGGGGCGGGGCCTGCGGCGCCTGGCTCTGCTGCGGGATCCACTGCTGGGTGGTGTCCACCGCGGGCTGCTGCCCGGTGCCGTAGTCGTAGCCCTGGCTCTGGCCCTGGTCCTGGCCCTGATACGGCCCGGACGGGGGCTGCTGCTGCGCGTACGGGTCGTATCCGTACCCCGGAGCCTGCTGGTGCTGCCGGCCGTACGGGTCGTACTGCTGCTGGGGCTCCTGCGGCTGCTGGGGCCGGTGCTGCTGCTGACCCTGCTGCGGCTGCACCTGCTGGTACACCGGCTGCCCGTAGTCGTCGTACCCGACGAGCTGCATCGGCTGCCCGTACTGGTCGTACTGAACGTAAGGGTTCTGTCGGTCGTTCAACGGTGCCCCTCTCCGCGGCTCATTCGCCGCGGTACAGCTGGCGCTTGTCGATGTAGCGCACCACACCGTCCGGAACCAGATACCAGACCGGGTCCCCCTGCTCGACCCGGGCACGGCAGTCGGTCGACGAGATCGCCAGGGCGGGCACCTCCACCAGGGAGACACCGCCCTCCGGCAGACCGTCGTCCGTCAGGACATGGCCCGGCCTGGTCACGCCGATGAAATGGGAGAGTGCGAAGAGCTCTTCGGCGTTCCGCCAGGTGAGGATCTGGGAGAGCGCGTCGGCACCGGTGATGAAGAAGAGATCCGCGTCGCTGTTGAGGTGGCGCAGATCCCGCAGGGTGTCGATGGTGTACGTCGGGCCGCCGCGGTCGATGTCGATACGGCTGACCGAGAACTGCGGGTTGGACGCGGTCGCGATGACCGTCATCAGGTAGCGGTCCTCGGCCGGGGAGACGGTCCGGTGGCTCTTCTGCCACGGCTGACCGGTCGGGACGAACACGACCTCGTCCAGCTGGAACTGGGAGGCCACCTCGCTGGCGGCCACCAGGTGTCCGTGGTGGATCGGATCGAATGTCCCGCCCATCACGCCGAGACGCCTCTTCTGCTCTCCCATGCGTGCAGACCCTACTGGCCCGGCACCTGCCCGTCTGCGCCCCGGGTCAGCGGTCGCGGTTGAAGCGGGTGGTGATCCACAGCAGCAGCAGGAGCGCGAGGAGCGCGCCGCCACCGGTGATGTAGGGGCTGAGGCTGGGGTGGTTGCCGCCGTGGCCGCTCTCGGATGCGAGGGTGGCGAGGCTGGCGGTGGTGCTGTGGAGGCTCATGGTCAGCAGGACCTATCCGGGAGTCGGAGCGGGGGCTTCGCGGACATCGTATGCGGGCCCGCCGGGCACGCTCACGCCGACTCAGTCGTTGTCGCGATATCCGCGCAGGAGAAACCAGGCGAGCAGGACAGCCCCGACAAGCAGGACAACCAGCAGGACCCGCAAGGTGTCGCCCGGCCCCTGCTGGTTCGTCGCAGCGGCGAGCAGTGTGGTCGCGTCCGGCATGACGGGTGCGCTCCTTCTCGGTGTAGGACCCCCGCCACACGGTAGCCCCACCGCATACGCTGGAGCCCGCCAGGGGGACGAGCAGAGCTCGATGACGGAAGGCAGGGGGACATTCATGACGGACAGCGGTCACGGAAGCGGTCACGGGAACAGCCAAGAGAACGTGCCGGGCAGGAAGCGCAGGCGCTTCCAGGGCATCTCCTCACGGGCGTACGAGCATCCGGCGGACCGGTCGGCCCTGGTCGCGCTGCGCAAGCTCACCGGTTTCGACACCGTGCTCAAGGCGCTCAGCGGGCTGCTGCCCGAGCGCAGCCTGCGGCTCCTCTTCCTCTCCGACTCGGTGCGGGTGAGCGACGCCCAGTTCGCGCACCTCCACGTCATGCTGCGGGACGCCTGCTACATCCTGGACCTGGAGAAGGTCCCCGCCATGTACGTCACGCAGGACCCCCGGCCGAACGCCATGTGCATCGGTCTCGAAGAGCCGATCATCGTGGTCACGACGGGCCTGGTCGAGCTCCTCGACGAGGAGGAGATGCGCGCGGTCGTCGGCCATGAGGTGGGCCACGCGCTCTCCGGCCACGCCGTGTACCGCACGATCCTGCTCTTCCTCACGAGCGTCGCGCTGAAGGTCGCCTGGATCCCGCTGGGCAATGTGGCGATCATGGCGCTGGTGACGGCGCTGCGCGAGTGGTTCCGCAAGTCGGAGCTCTCCGCCGACCGGGCGGGGCTGCTCGTGGGGCAGGACCTCCGGGCGTCGATGCGCGGCCTGATGAAGATCGCCGGCGGCAACCACCTGCACGAGATGAACGTCGACGCGTTCCTGGCGCAGGCCGAGGAGTACGAGGCGGGCGGCGACCTGCGCGACTCGGTGCTCAAGATCCTGAACGTGCTGCCCCGCAGCCACCCGTTCACCACGGTGCGCGCGGCCGAGCTGAAGAAGTGGGCGGAGAGCCGGGACTTCCAGCGGATCATGGACGGGCACTACCCGCGGCGCGACGAGGACAAGGACACCTCCGTCGGCGACTCCTTCCGGGAGTCCGCTTCGCACTACGCCGACACGGTGCGCACCAGCAAGGACCCGCTGATGAAGCTGGTGGGCGATATCGCGGGCGGCGCGGGCGACCTGGGCGACAAGCTGCGCGGGAAGTTCACCGGCGGGGCGGGCGGCGGTGCGAAGGGCGACGCCGGAAAGGGCGACGGGCCGGCCGAAGGACCTGCCGGCTCGGAAGGACCGGCCACGAGCTAGAGAGACGGCTGCGTCCCGGCCGCGAGTGTCCCGCACAGCGAGGTGGCCCGCTGCCCGGTGGCGTACGGGTCGGTGCCGGCCGGGCCGCCGTCCGACGCGTGCTCTCCGGCGAGCAGCGGGCGCAGCCGGTTCACCGCGTCGGCCGTGCAGTTCTGCGGCCCGGCCTCCACATCGGCGAGCGTCACATGCGTCTGGCGCAGCCGCAGATCCTCGGCGGCGAAGCGGAAGTGCACCTCGCGGTGGACGGTGAACAGCGATGCGCCGTCCGCCTGCGCGGGGCCGGCTCCGGCGGTCCGGGAGGCGGCCGGCCTGAGCGGGTAGACGAAGGTGTGGTCCGCGATCACCTCCAGCGTCCGGTCCGCCGCCTCCGCGTACCGCAGCTCGCCCGTGACCCGTACGCCTGAACCCGCGAGCGCCACCTGCGCGGGGTCGAAGCGCACCAGCCAGCCGGTCGCCGCGTGCAGCCCGTCGGCCGATGGGGCGGCCATGCTCCGGTTGAACTGCGTGTACTGGTCGGGGGCGAGCAGGTCCCTGAGCTGCTCCGCCGAGCCGCCCATCAGCACCGCGGGGTCCAGCGATGACGTCACGACGTACTGCCGGGCGATTTTCAGCGCGTCCCGTACGTCGCTGTAGGCGAAGTGCGCGGTCGCGCGGGCACCCGGCACATTGACCCCTGATGCGCCGGTACGGAACGCGGCCGCCGGGCTGTGCGCGAAGAGCCCGGCCGGTGTACCGCCCGGCACCGCGCCGCGGGGTGCGAGCGGCACGACCACGCTGTGCAGCGGCTGGGCCCGGCTGACCGGCGGGGGCCGGTACGGGTGGTGGATGCCCATGAAGACGGCGGTGCCGAAGGCCAGCACCAGCAGCGCCAGTGCCACGAGCAGGCGTCCGGGGCCTCTGCGCGGCCATCCGGCGCGGCTGCGGACGGCCCGGGCGTGCCGGCCCATCCGCTCCTGCGCGGAGAACTCCTGGAGCCGGGCAGCCCTGATGAACGATTCGTCGAAGACGACGGACCGGTACTCGTCGTCGCCACCGCTGGGCAGGCCCTCGGGTGACCCCTCGGGTGGCTCATCGCGCCCCGCCATACTTTGAGAGTAGGTCGCGGCGGGGCTGCCTAAACGCCCCGGTACGTGCCAACTTCCGGGCGGCCCGCACCCCTCGGCCGCGCGCGGACGTGCGGGAGCCGTGCCCGGCGGGGGTGAGGGGGCCGGAGGCCGTCGTCAGGGCGTACGCGGAAGGGCCGATGCGGGCGGAGCCGAATGGCCCAGCGAGTGGCCCGCCGAGCGGTCGGCGGAGTGCTCGGCCGAGTGTCCGGCCGGAACGGACTGCGACGGTGCGGGCCGGGTGACGTCCGCGCCGCCCTGGACGGCGCCGACCCCGGTCATCACGGGCGCG
>NZ_JAAGLN010000176.1 GCF_010548145.1 Streptomyces sp. SID10853 | reverse complement strand
CGTGCACGGCCGCGGCCTGCGCCGCCCGCTCCGCCGAAGCGGCGAGCGCGGACTCGGGCAGCGGGGCGGAGAGGATCGCGGCGATCTCCGGGCGGGGGGCCGGCGCCGGCGCGCAGACCCCGCCGGTCTCCTTGGCCCGTACGGCCTTGGTGATCCAGGCCCGGTCGAGGACCCGGCGCTCGTCCGCCTCGGCGACCAGGTCCTCGGACTGGTTGTAGTCCCCGTCCGCCGCCTGTACCGCCCACAGGTGCACGGCCACTCCGTGTTCCTTCGCGGACATCAGACCGGGCAGCAGATCTCCGTCGCCGGTGACGAGCACGATGTCCGAACAGGCGCGATTTCTGGCCAGTTCGGTGAGCTCCGCGTGCATCGCGGCGTCAACACCCTTCTGCGCCCAGCGGCCGTCGCTCCTGGTCAGCGCGCCCAGCCGGACGGTCACCCGTGGCATCACCCGCAGCCTGCGGTGTTCGGGCTGCGGCACCCGGTCGGGGGCGCCGTCGAACCAGTAGATCCGCAGCAGTGGCTGTGCGGTGTCGTCCTCGGCGCGCTCGCGCAGGCCCTGGATGAGTGCCGCGTGGTCGACAGTGATGCGTGAGCGGGCAGGTTCTCCCGCGAGGAGACTCGCGGCGGCGCCCAGCAGGTATCCGGCGTCCACCAGGACGACGCAGCGGTCCACGCGATCCACCCTCTTTCGGGTACCTCGGGAGAAGGGGAAGTGCTTCGGGTTTCCTTCGAGTCTGCCCGACCGCGCGAGGGTTAACGGCCGGAACTCGATCATCGGCGTGGCGCAACGCGAAGTTGGTCCGAAGTGGCGTGGGACAAGCGCTTATTACGCACGGTAATGATCCAAAATGCGGCAGTCTGTGCGATATGTGAATCTGGTCGCGGCCCTGGCCCTCAGGTCGTGTCGTCAAATCTGGCGTCGTCGGCCGAAGGCCGGCCGGGCGGGGGCCGGTCCGTGCGATCGCAAGGCGCCGGAAAGTTCATGTAGCGGAGCTACCTGGGCTTTTCGGCAACGCCGCGAGCGTGCATGCCGGCCCCCGCCCGGCAGACGCCGGATTGATGGCACGACCCAGTCCCCCTCAAGGAGGCATCACCATGGCCAAGCACAAGAACCGTCATAAGCACGACAGTCAGCAGGACCGCTCGTCGGCCGCCGAGCGCGGCGGTCAGGACGACCGGTCCAGCTCATTCGAGTCGCAGAGCCAGCCGCAGTCGATGCCGCAGGGCAGCCCGGCGGATGTTGCGCGTAAGCACCAGAAGCGCTTCGGTCACAACTGATCTTCGCGGTAATGATGTTCGAGGGGCGCGCCGTGCACGGCGCGCCCCTCGGCCGGTCCCGCTCGGGCCGCCTCCCCCTCGAACCGTCCTGCCGGAGGCCGTCCTACGGGAGGCCGCCCTCCTCAGGCCCGCCCTCCTCAGGCCGCTGCCCCCAGGCCGATGTCCTCAGCCAGACGTCCTCAGCCCGCTGCCCTCAGCCCGCCAGGCAGGACGGGCCGAGCAGCACCTTCAGATCCCCGAAGAGCGCCGGGTCGGGCTGCACCCGGTGCCGGTCGAGCCGGAGCACCGTGGTCTTGCGGGAGCCCTGGAGCTTGATCCGTACCTCGGAGTTGCCCCGGTGGTGGGAGAGGATCTCACCGAGCCTGCTGACCATCGGCGGGGTGACCCGCACGGTGGGGATGGTGATCGTCACCGGGGCGTTGGTCCCGGCGTTGGACAGGTCGGGGACCTGCATCTCCATCGCGACGAGGCGCGGGATGTCCTCACGCTTGTCGAGGCGGCCCTTGACGAACACCACGGTGTCCTCGACCAGCTGGGTCGACACCAGCTGGTAGGTGGCGGGGAAGAACATGCACTCGATGGTGCCCGCGAGGTCCTCGACGGTCGCGATGGCCCAGGCGTTGCCCTGCTTGGTCATCTTGCGCTGCAGACCCGAGATGATGCCGCCGATGGTCACCACCGCGCCGTCCGAGTGCTCCCCGCCGGTCAGCTGGGCGATGGCGGCGTCGCTCTTGTCCGAGAGCACGTGCTCCAGGCCGAAGAGCGGGTGGTCGGAGACGTAGAGACCGAGCATCTCCCGCTCCTGCGCGAGCAGATACGACTTCTCCCACTCGATGTCGGAGAACTCCACGTCGAGTCCGAAGCCCGGCTCCGAGCTGTCCTCCTCGCCCCCGCCGAAGAGGTCGAACTGCCCCTCGGCCTCCTTGCGCTTGACCGCGACCACATTGTCGATCATGGGCTCGAAGTGTGCGGTGAGGCCCTTGCGGGTGTGCCCCATCTCGTCGAAGGCGCCCGCCTTGATGAGCGATTCGGTGGTGCGCTTGTTGCAGGCCACGGCCTCGACCTTGTCGAGGTAGTCGGGGAAGGAGCTGTACTTCCCCTTGGCCTTGCGGGAGCGGATGATCGACTCGACCACGTTCGTCCCGACGTTGCGGACAGCGGAGAGGCCGAAGAGGATCACGTCGTCGCCCTGGGCGGCGAAGTTGGACTCGGACTCGTTCACATTGGGCGGCAGCACCTTGATGCCCATGCGCCGGCACTCGTTGAGATAGATCGCCGACTTGTCCTTGTCGTCGCGCACCGAGGTGAGCAGCGCCGCCATGTACTCGGCCGGGTAGTTGGCCTTGAGGTACGCGGTCCAGTAGGTGACCAGACCGTACGCGGAGGAGTGCGCCTTGTTGAACGCGTACCCGGCGAAGGGCACCAGGACGTCCCAGAGCGCCTTGATCGCCGCGTCCGAGAAGCCCTCCTTCTTGGCCCCGGCCTCGAAGAGCACGAAGTTCTTCGCGAGCTCGTCGGCCTTCTTCTTGCCCATCACACGGCGCAGGATGTCGGCCTCGCCCAGTGAGTAACCGGCGACGATCTGGGCGGCCTTCTGCACCTGCTCCTGGTACACGATCAGGCCGTAGGTGAGCCCCAGGACCTCCTTGAGCGGCTCCTCAAGCTCCGGGTGGATCGGCGTGATCTCCTGGCGGTTGTTCTTCCGCTCCGCGTAGTTGATGTGCGAGTTCATGCCCATCGGGCCCGGCCGGTACAGGGCCGAAACGGCGGAAATGTCCTCGAAGTTGTCGGGCTGCATCTGACGCAGCAGGGAGCGCATCGGCCCGCCGTCGAACTGGAAGACCCCGAGCGTGTCACCGCGGCAGAGCAGTTCGAAGGTCTTGGGGTCGTCGAGCGGGAGGGACAGCATCTCCAGGTCGATGCCCTTGTTGGCCTTCACCATCTTGACGGCGTCGTCCATGATCGTCAGGTTGCGCAGGCCCAGGAAGTCCATCTTCAGCAGGCCGAGCGACTCGCACTGCGGGTAGTCCCACTGCGTGATGGTGACGTTGTCCGTGTGCCGCACCCAGACCGGGGCGTGGTCGACGATCGGCTCGCTGGACATGATCACGCCGGCCGCGTGCACACCCATCTGCCGGACCAGGCCCTCCACACCGGTGGCGGTGTCGATGACCTTCTTCACGTCCGGTTCGTTCTCGTACATCCCCCGGATCTCGCCCGCCTCGCTGTAGCGCGGGTGCTTCGGGTCGGTGATACCGCTGAGGTCGATCCCCTTGCCGAGGACGTCGGCGGGCATCGCCTTGGTGAGGCGGTCGCCCATCGCGTACGGATAACCGAGCACGCGGGCCGAGTCCTTGATCGCGTTCTTGGCCTTGATCTTTCCGTACGTACCGATCATGGCGACCTTGTCGGCGCCGTACTTCTCGGTCACGTACCGGATCACCTCGACGCGCCTGCGTTCGTCGAAGTCGATGTCGACATCGGGCATGGAGACACGCTCGGGGTTGAGGAACCGCTCGAAGATCAGCCCGTGCGTGATCGGGTCGAGGTCGGTGATGCCCATCGCGTACGAGACGATCGAACCGGCCGCGGAGCCACGGCCGGGGCCCACCGCGATGCCGTTGTTCTTGGCCCACATGATGAAGTCGGCGACGACGAGGAAGTACCCCGGGAACCCCATCTGGATGATGATGTCCATCTCGTACTCCGCCTGCTTCTGGCGGTCTTCGGGGACACCTCCCGGATAGCGGCGCTCCATGCCGACCCGGACCTCTTCCTGGAACCAGGTGATCTCGGTGTAGCCGTCCGGGATGTCGAACTTCGGCATCAGATCGCGCTTTTCGAACATGCCGGTGGTGTCGATCTGCTCCGCGACCAGCAGAGTGTTCGCGCACCCCTGCTGCCAGGCGTCCGACGAGTCGATGGCGTACATCTCGTCGGTCGTCTTGAGGTAGTAACCGGTGCCGTCGAACCGGAAGCGGTCCGGGTCCGAGAGGTTCTTGCCGGTCTGGATGCAGAGCAGGGCGTCGTGGGCGCTCGCCTCGTGCGCGTACGTGTAGTGCGAGTCGTTGGTGACCAGCGGCGGGATGCCGAGCTTCTGGCCGATCTCCACCAGCCCGTCACGGACCCGGCGCTCGATCTCGATGCCGTGATCCATCAGCTCCAGGAAATACCGGCCCTCACCGAAAATGTCCTTGTAGTCGGATGCCGCCTGCATCGCCTCGTCGAACTGCCCCAGCCGCAACCGGGTCTGCACCTCGCCCGACGGACACCCGGTCGAGGCGATCAGCCCCTCCGACCACTGGGAGATCGTCTCCTTGTCCATACGCGGCCACTTCTGCAGCCACCCCTCCGCGTACGCGTCCGACGACAGCTTGAACAGATTGTGCAGACCCGTACTGTTCGCAGCCCAGATGGTCTTGTGCGTATAACCACCCGAACCCGACACATCGTCGCGCTTCTGATGCGGCTGTCCCCACTTGACCTTCCGCTTGTTCCGCCGCGACTCCGGAGCGACATACGCCTCGATGCCGATGATCGGCGTCACGCCCGCCTTCTGCGCCGAGTGGAAGAAGTCGTACGCACCGTGCAGGTTGCCGTGGTCGGACATCGCGATATGCGACATGCCCATCTCATTGCAGGCGTTGAACATGTCCTTGAGCCGCGCGGCACCGTCCAGCATGGAGTACTGCGTGTGGACGTGAAGGTGCGTGAAAGGCGGCTTGGTCACGGGGATGCCTCCTGCGGGACGAGTGGGGGAACAGCGTGGAAGTCTACGTCGGCCCACCGACAGCCGCGGGGCACTCCGGGGTGGCTCCGTGCGTTGACCCCGTTGGAACAGCTGTCCCATATGTCATGCACCTGGAGGCACACGCGATGTCGGTCCCGCAGTCCAGCGCCGAGGAGCGCGGCGAGCAGATCCTCGCCGTTTTCGGCACCGCGTTCGGCGACCTCCTGGCCGCCGATCCGGCCGCCTTCCGCGTCAAGTTCCGGAAGATGGCGGCCTCGGCCTTCGCCTTCTACCGGGGCGCGGCCTGCCTCTTCTACGAGGATCTGGGCGAGAGCGCGCAGGGCGGGCCGTATCTGGACGAGCGGACCGGCCGGGTCTGGGTGCACGGCGATCTGCACGCGGAGAACTTCGGCACCTACATGGATGCCAACGGCCGGCTGATCTTCAATGTGAACGACTTCGACGAGGCGTATGTGGGCCCCTTCACCTGGGACGTCCAGCGCTTCGCCGCCTCGCTGGCGCTGCTCGGCCACGCCAAGGCGCTCAGTGACGACCAGATCACCGGTCTGGTG
The DNA here is from genome assembly GCF_010548145.1 of Streptomyces sp. SID10853. Taxonomy (GTDB): domain Bacteria; phylum Actinomycetota; class Actinomycetes; order Streptomycetales; family Streptomycetaceae; genus Streptomyces. The sequence continues at coordinate 9,063 of NZ_JAAGLN010000176.1, read as the reverse complement.
GAGACCTACGCCGCCGCCTACCGCGAGCGCATCCGGGTGCTGGCCGCCGGCGCCCAGGACGACGACGTACCGCCGTTCATGCTGGACACCGCGGCCGGCCCGCTGCTCGGCGCGCTCCGCGCCGCCAGGTCGCGCACCAGATTCGCCCTCCTCGACTCCATGACCGAGATCCGGGACCACGAGCGCCGCTTCACCGCCGACAGCAGCGCGGTCGAGCTCGACGCCGCGACGCGCTACAAGATCCTCGCCGCCTTCGACGGCTATCTGGAGACGCTGCCCGAGGAGAGCCTGGGCCGCCCCGACTCGTACCGGGTGAAGGACGTGGTGGGCCGCAGGGGCGTCGGGATCGGCTCGGCCGGTCTGCCCTCGTACAACATCCTCCTGGAGGGCCACAGCGACGCCCTGGAGAACGACGTGATCATCTATATGAAGCAGGGGCAGACCCCGGCGGTCGCGCGGCACATCACGGATCCGGCGGTCCGCGGTTACTTCCGGCACGAGGGCCATCGCACGGTGATCTCGCAGCGCGCCCTCCAGGCGCACGCCGACCCGTGGCTCGGCTGGACCGAGCTGGACGGGGCCGGGCAGCTGGTGGCGGAGGTCTCGCCGTACGCGGTGGATCTCGACTGGTCGGATCTGGACGACCCCGACGAGATCGCCGCCGTGGTCGCCGATCTCGGCCGGGCCACGGCCACCATGCACGCGGCGGCGGACGACGAGAGCGGTCACTCACTGGTGCCGTTCTCCACGGAGCGCGCCATCGACGCGGCGATCGCGGCCGACGAGGACGGCTTCGCCAAGATGCTGGTGGACTTCGCGCACGCGTACGGGGCGCAGACCCGGCGTGACCACGCGGTATTCGTGGAATTGTTCCGTAATGGCCGGATCCCCGGCCTCTAGACTCAGGAACCTTTAAGGGTCTCTTACCTGCGCCCATGGCACACTCGGGGCCGATGGACATATCAGGGACGCAGCTCAGGGCGGTTCGCGCGGCGCTTTTCACAGCGCTGGTCGTGACGCTCTCCGCTGCGTCCCATGTGCTCCTCTCGCGGGTCCCGCTGCCACCGGTCACCGTGGCGGCGCTCGCCGCCGCCGTCTTCACCGTCGCCTTCGCGCTGGCGGGCCGTGAGCGGGGCTTCGGGGCGATAGCGGGCGTGCTCATCCCGCTCGAACTGGCCGCCGACACGATCTTCACGACCGGCCAGCATGTCTGTTACGGACCGTCGGGCGGCCCCGTCGCGGGCGCGCTGCGCTCGGTCGGGGTGGATGTGCTCTGCGGCGGCCAGGTCGGCACCCCGCTGGCCTCCGTGGCCGGTCCCGGCAAGGACGCGGTGGCGCTGCTCGACTCACCGGCCCCTGCGCTGCCGTGGCTGCTGCTCGGCGCGCATGTGGCCGTCGGGCTGCTGGCCGCGCTCTGGCTGCGGCGCGGCGAGAGCGCGCTGGCCTCGCTGGCCAGGTCGGTCGGTGCCTTCGCCTTCCGGCCGCTGCTCGTCGCGGTGGCCGTCGTCCGGGCGGTGAGCACCTCCGTACGGTGCGGGGCGCTGCCCACGCACCGGCCGCGCACCTCGCGCACCCTGCTCCTCGTGCACTCCGTGGGACTGCGCGGACCCCCGTACCCGGCTGCTGTCACCGGCTGAGTACGCACGTCCGCCCTGCCCGACCACGTCCCACACGGAGAACCCACCATGAGTGCACGCAACAACCAGGCCAACAAGGCAGCGGCCCGCGAGCGGCTGCGCGCCGAGCGCGAGCGCCAGGCGAAGAAGGACAAGACCCGCCGGCAGATCTTCGTCGCCGGGTCCATCGTCGTCGTCCTCGCGATCGCCGCCGGCGTCGGTTACGGCGTCATGCAGCTGAACAAGCCGTCCGGCTGGGATGCGGCGAAGAGCGCCAAGGTCGTCGCGCCGAAGAACACCACGGGCACGGACGGCACCACCGTGGTCGTCGGCAAGGCGTCCGCCAAGAAGACGCTGCAGATGTACGAGGACCCGCGCTGCCCGATCTGCGCGACGTTCGACCAGACGGTCGGGTCGACGGTCCAGAAGGACCTCGACGCGGGCAAGTTCAAGGTCCAGTACATCGGTGCGACGTTCATCGACAACAACGGCGGCGAGGGGTCCAAGAACGGCCTGAGCGCCCTGGGCGCCGCGCTCAATGTGAGCCCCACCGCCTTCGAGCACTACAAGACCGCGATGTACTCCACGAAGTGGCACCCCGAGGAGACCACGGACACCTTCAAGGACGACTCGTATCTGATCAAGATCGCGCAGACGGTGCCCGAGCTGAAGGACAACAAGGCGTTCCAGAAGGCCGTCAACGACGGCACCTATGACGCGTGGGCGATGAAGATGTCCGCGAAGTTCGACAAGAGCGGGGTCCAGGGCACGCCCACCCTCAAGATGGACGGCAAGAAGCTGACCACTCCGGGCAGTGACAACGCGCCCATGACCGTCGCCGACTTCAACACCGCACTGGACAAGGCCCTCAAGGGCTGATCCGGGCGGAGCCCTGGCCGGACAGGATCTGCCGGACAGGTCCTACAGCGTTTCGAGGAAGCCGAGTGCGACCCGCCAGGTCCGCTCGGCCGCCTCGGCGTCGTAGTCGGCCAGCTCGGGGTCGGTGTAGAGGTGGCCCGCGCCCGCGTAGCGGTGCACCTCCACATCGGCCCCGATCCGCTGCATGCGCAGATACCAGGCGTTCAGCCAGTCGTGCGGCTCGAACGGGTCGGGGTCGGCGACATGCAGCTGTACGGGCAGCTCGTCCACCGACGCGTCGTCGGCGATGTCCGACGTACCGTGCAGGAGGAGCAGTCCGCGCGCCTTGTCGTCGGCGATGGCCAGATTCTGGGCCAGCGAGCCGCCGAGCGAGAATCCGGCGTAGACCAGGCCCTCGTCCGAGTGGGGAGCCGCGGCCGTCACGGCCCGCTTGAGCAGCTCGTCCGAGCCGAGTTCCTCCTTGAGGGCCATACCCTCCTCGACGGTCTCAAAAGTCATACCGTCGAAAAGATCGGGCACCAGCACCTGATGACCGGCTGCCCGCAGCCGGTCGGCCGCCGCATGGACGGCCGGCCGCAAACCGTAGGTCGAATGGAAAAGGATGATGTTCACGTGGCCATGGTGCCAGCTTCGGCCGGAAGCATGGAGACCGTCCTGCGTCCCCTGATCGTCATCGGCGGTTCGGTGCTGCTGACGCTCGCGGTGGGCTGGCTGGTCGACCGCGCGCTGAAGAGAACGGACGCGCGCCACCACGAGACCCCGCTCTGGGGGCTGCTGCGGCGCTGCCGGGTGCCGCTGCAGTCGGTGCTGATCACCGCGTTGCTGCGGGGCAGCTTCCAGGAGATCCGGCTGCGGGCGGTCGAGCACCACGCCACCGGCATCGGGCAGCTCCTCACCCTGGTCCTGATCGGCTCCACGGCCTGGCTCGCCCTGCGGATCGCCACGGCGGTCGTCGACTCCTCGTACGCCCGCTACGCGGCGACCACCCGCGACCCGGCCAGGCTCCGCCGGGTCCGTACGCAGGTCACGCTGATCCAGCGGGTGGTGACGGCGATCGTCGGGACGGTGGCCGTCGCGGCGATGCTGCTGACCTTCCCCGCGATGCGGACGGCCGGGACCTCGCTGCTGGCATCGGCGGGGCTCCTGGGCATCGTCGCCGGTGTCGCGGCCCAGTCCACGCTGGGCAACCTGTTCGCCGGGCTGCAGATCGCCTTCGGCGACATGGTCCGCATCGGGGACACGGTCGTCGTGGACGGCGAGTGGGGCACCGTCGAGGAGATCACGCTGACCTTCCTCGCGGTACGCACCTGGGACGAGCGCCGGATCACCATGCCGGTCTCGTACTTCACCGGCAAGCCGTTCGAGAACTGGTCGCGCGGCGGTGCGCAGATGTCCGGCACGGTCTTCTTCGAGCTGGACCACTCGACGCCGGTCCCGCTGATGCGCGAGAAACTGCGGGAGATCCTGCGCGAGATCCCGTCGTGGGACGGCAGGAACTGGTCGCTGGCCGTCACGGACACCTCGCCCAGCACGATCCAGGTACGGGCCGTGGTCACCGCGAAGGACGCGGACGACATCTGGACCGTGCGGTGTGCGGTACGGGAGCAGCTGATCGCCTGGCTGCGCGACGAGCACCCGTACGCGCTGCCGCGGATCTCGACCGCGCAGGCCGAGGTGTCGAAGAACGACTGGGGACCGGATCTGTACAAGCACGACCCCACGCCCAGGACCGGCCGCGGCTGACGGGCGACCGGGCAGACGGGCAGACGGGCAGACGGGCAGACGGGCAGACGGGCAGAGCTGAAGGCACAGGCCGACGGGCACCGACAGACGGGCACAGGCCGACAGGCACGAGCAGACGGGCACAGGCGCCGACAGGCACAGGCAGACGGGCACAGGCAGACGGGCACAGGCCGACAGGCACAGGCAGACGGGCACAGGCGCCGGCAGGCCGCCCAGCCGGTCCGCCCCGCAGCCGGGGCTACCGCAGGCTGCGCACGTCCAGGTGGCGCAGCACCCGGTCGACGATCTCCGGGTCCGCGCCCGCCTCATTGCGCGCGGAGAGCACTTCGTGGCGGGCCGCCGACATCATCTCCCGCTGGATCCGCATGACGGTCTTCACCCGCTCGGCCCGCTTGAGGTACGCCGCGTGCCGCTCCTCGTCGACCATGTCGGGGCTGATCCGCACCCCGATCTCGAACGCGCCGCGGGCCAGCCGCTCCAGGACGTCCTCGGGCAGCTCCTCGACGTCCTGGATCTCCTTCAGCCGGCCCCTGGCGGCCCTGGCGGCCCGTACCGCCAGGCTCCGCTCCAGTTCGCGCTCGGCACCGGCGTCCGCGCGGACGCCCAGCTTCTTCACCAGCCAGGGCAGCGTCAGCCCCTGGAAGACCAGGGTGACCATGACCACAGCGAAGGCGATGAAGATCATCTCGCTGCGGGCCGGGAAGGGACTGCCGTCGTCCTTGGTCATCGGGATGGCGAGGGCCAGCGCGACCGATGCGACGCCGCGCATCCCGGACCACCACATGACGATGGTCTCGCGCCAGCTGGTGGGGATGTCCTCGTCGTAGTCGCGCAGGGTGTGCAGCTTCTTCGCCAGCCAGGTGGCGGGCAGCAGCCACACCAGGCGCAGCCCCACCACCACCCCGACGGCCGCCGCGCCCCAGCCGATCATCTCGCTCAGATGCCCGCCTGCGGTGCCGAAGACCACATGGAGTTCGAGCCCGATGAGGCCGAAGGTCACCCCGGTGACGAGGGTGTCGACGATCTCCCAGAAGGCGTTGCCCTCCAGCCGGCCGCGTACGTCGTCGGCGTCGGCGGTGTGCTCCGCGAGGAACAGCGCTGAGGTGAGCACGGCCAGCACACCCGAGCCCATCAGCTCCTCGGCCAGCACATAGCTGAGGAAGGGCACCAGCAGGGTCAGGCCGATCTGGAGGGTGGTGTCGCCCAGCAGACCCATCAGCTTGTTGGTGAGCCAGCCGAGCGCGAGGCCCACCACCACGGCCACCACGGCGGAGAGCACCAACTGCCCTGCCGCGACCGGCCAGGAGAACGTTCCGGTGACGGCGGCGGCGATCGCCACGTGGTACAGCACGATCGCCGTCACATCGTTGAACAGCCCCTCGCCCTCCAGGATCGAGACCAGCCGCCGGGGCAGCCCGAGCGCGCCCGCGACGGCGGTCGCCGCCACCGGGTCGGGCGGCGCCACCAGCGCGCCCAGTGCGACGGCCGCGGCGATCGGCAGACCCGGCACGATCGCGCTCAGGACGGCGGCCACCCCTGCCGTGGTCACGAAGACCAGCGCCACGGCGAGCAGCAGGATCGGCCGGAAGTTGGCCGTGAACTGCCGCCAGGAGGTGCGCTGTACGGCCGCGTAGAGGAGCGGCGGCAGCACCAGCGGCAGGATGAAGCCCGAGGGGATGTTGACGTTCGGCACGAAGGGCAGCAGCGCGAGGCAGATCCCGCCGAGCGTCATCAGGACCGGGGCGGGCAGCCCGAGCCGCTCACCGATCGGTACGGAGACCACCGCCCCGATCAACAGCAGGAGCAGCAGTGCCAATTGGTCCACGGGGTGCCCTCCGGGGCTTCGGATGTTCCGTCGGCATCACTGCCGAAACCTTGACGATCAGTGGCTCAAGCGTGCCATGCAATACAGGCGTATCGACCCAATAGCCCCACCCGTTGCAGCTCCACCATCGCCACGTCAACACCTTTCATCCGATGTTTATGGTGCGCGAGGTCTTCCCGTCCGGGAGCGGCACGGGCACTATGCGGGGTGCATGGATTCAGGGACGAGAACTGTCAACACATACCTGACTGGAGCTCATATGCCCTCCGCGCACCGCCCGCAGTGCCGGGCACCCGTCGAGCACCCCGTCAGCCTCCGTCCAGGAGAGCGGTCCTGGGCACCGGGGGCGGGCGGCTGCCCCTCCTCATCGACTTGGTCCAGGCGAACCCGGGCGAGCCGGTGACCGAGTCCCGCTGCAACGGCCCGCGCACCCTGGCCTCGTACGGATATGACGGCCAGGTCATCAACGAGCTCCGCCCGCCGCACACCGGAGCCGCCTTCGACACCGTCGACGATCGGATCTTTCCACCGGGGCCCGCGGCCCGCGCCTGGGCCGAGGAGAACCACATCGGCGCACCCCGCCCGCAAGCGCCCAGCCCGAGAACACCCTGCCCGGAAGCACCCCGCACCGCACCCCGCGTACGGAACAGGAGTCACCACCGTGCATGAACTCTCCCGCAGACGCTTCGCCGGTACGGCGGCGGGCGCGACCGCCGCCCTCTGGCTGGCAGGCTCCCGCACCGCCTGGGCCGCGCCGGGCGGCGGAGCGCCCGCCTCCCACGGCCCCGATGTGTACGAACGGACCGTCCGCGCGGCCGCCATGCGGTGGCGGCGGCTGCCCACCGGCTGGCAGGACGCCCCGTTCCTCGCCAACGGCTTCCTGGGCGCACAGCTCTACCGGGGAGCCGCGGCGAACACCCTGAAGCTGATGATCAGCCACACCCAGGTGCAGGACCAGCGCGGCCAGTGGCGCGGCGGCACGGGCTACTCCCGGCTGCCCGTCGGACACTTCACGCTCACCCTGGCCGGCGAGATCACCGCGGTCGAGTGGACGCTCGACCCTTACGACGCCGAGCTGCGCGGCACCCTCACCACCACCCGCGGCTCGCTCACCTTCTCCGCACTCGTGCAGAACGATTCGGGCGCCCTGCTGGTCTCGACCCGGCCGAGTCCGGGCGAGGAGGCCGCCGCCTGGTCCTTCCAGTGGCTGCAGGCCGCCAGTACCCGGCTCATCGACAAGCCGGCCGACTACACCCCCAACCCGGACCCGCGGGTCGGTGCGGGCTTCGTCGAGCAGCCGCTGCTCGCGGGCGGCGGCTGGACGACGGCCTGGCGGGAACGGCGCGAGGGAACCGGCCGCCTGCTGGCCGCCCGGCTGGTGTACCGCTTCCCCGGCGACGTACGGCAGGCGACCGCGGACGCCGTACGGGCGGTGGACCGCGCCCTGTCCACCGGGCCCGGCCGGCTGGTCGCGAGGCACCGTGAGTGGTGGCACGCCTACTACCGGCGCAGCTTCTTCTCCGTACCGGACAAGCGGCTCCAGGCGTTCTACATCCTCCAGCTCTACAAGCTGGCCTCGACCACCCGCGCCGGAGGACCGACCCTGTCCGAATGGGGGCCCTGGTATCCGGAGGTCGGCAACAGCTGGACGGCGGTGTGGTGGAACCTCAACGTCCAGATCGGGATGCCCGCCGTCAACGGCACCAACCACCCCGAACTGGACTCGGTGACCCAGGCGTTCCGCCGCTTCGAGAAGAACCTGTCCACGTCCGTACCGCCCGCCTACCGCGACGGCCGCAGCTACGCGCTCGGTCATCCGTCCGACTGGCAGCTGCGGGCGGGCGACACCTACGACGTCGGTGTCCCCGGCTCCGACCGCGTCTCCGACAACTTCGGCAACCTCACCTGGGCGCTGCACAACGTCTGGCTGTCCTACCGGCACTCGATGGACCTCGCCACCCTGCGTGACGTGGTGTATCCGATCCTCGCGAAGGCCGTCAACTTCTACGCCCGCTTCCTGCACGAGGGCGGCGACGGCAGGCTCCATCTGCTGACCACCCGCTCCCCCGAGTACGCCGACGCGGCGGACTGCACCTATGACCTCTCGCTGATCCGCTGGGGCGTCCGTACGCTCATCGAATCGGCGCGGCTGCTGCGCGTCGACGACCCGAGGGCCAGGCAGTGGCACGACATCGCGGCGCGGCTCACCCCGTACGCCGAGGACCCGGCGGACGGCGTCATGATCGGCAAGGACGTGCCGCTGGCCGCATCACACCGCCACCACTCCCATCTGCTCTGGCTCTACCCGCTGCGCGAACGGAAGTGGGACCGGCAGGGCGACCGGGATGTGATGCGGCGCTCACTGGCCCACTGGACGAGCATGCGGAGCGCCTGGCACGGCTACAGCTACGCCACCTCCTCGTCCATGTACGCGGTGATGGGCGAGCCGGAGAAGGCCCTGGACCAGCTGACCTTCTTCACCGACGGGAACACGGTGGCCGACTGCGGGCTGACGCCCAACACGATGTACCGCGAGGGCAAGAACCTCGCGCTCGAATCCCCCCTGGCGGCGGTCCAGTCGATGCTGGACATGGCCGTGCAGGGGGACGGCGGGGTGCTGAAGGTGTTCCCCTCGGTGTCGGAGCGCTGGGCGGACGCGTCGATCGCCTCCCTGCGCACCGAGGGGGCCTTCCTGGTGGACGCGGACCGTTCGGGCGGCGCCACCCGCTGGATACGGATCAGGAGCGAGGCGGGCGAACCGCTCACGCTCGACCACGGGATCTCCGGCGCGGTGGACGTACGGGACGAGCACGGGCGTCCGCTGTCCTGGCACGGGGCGGGTCCCGGCCGGATCGCGGTACGGCTGCCGCGCGGCGCGACGGCCGTCGTCACCCCGCGCGGTGCCCGCGTGTCCGGGGGCCCCAGGGACGTACCGCCGAACGGGCCGGCCGAGCCGTGGGGGCTGCCTTCCTGACCGGTCGGCCGGCCGCTACCGGCTGT
>NZ_JAAGLN010000175.1 GCF_010548145.1 Streptomyces sp. SID10853 | reverse complement strand
GCCCCCCAGGGCCGGCTCTCCCGCGGCAGGCCCCGACGGGCTGCCCCGCCGGGTGCGCCAGGCGAATCTGGCCCCCCAGCTGAGGGGCGCGCCCGCACCCCCCGACGAACCGGCCGCCGTGGACGACGACGAACGCGACGCGGACGAGGTGCGCAGCCGGATGGCGGCGCTCCAGCGCGGCTGGCAGCGGGGCCGCCGCGACAACTCCGTACAGGACTCGGCAGAATCAGCCGCAGTCGGCACCGGACCGGCCGACGCAGCACCAGGAACCACATCGGAGGGGACCGGTCGATGACCGTACCGAACACAGCAGCACACCACGCCGCAGGGGGCCCCGGCGAACTCAACTGGCTCCTCGACGAACTCGTCGACCGGGTCGGCAGCATCCGCAAGGCCCTGGTCCTCTCGGGAGACGGCCTGGCAACGGGCACATCGAAGGATCTGACCCGCGAGGACGGCGAGCACCTGGCAGCCGTCGCCTCCGGCTTCCACAGCCTCGCCAAGGGTGTGGGGCGCCACTTCGAGGCGGGAAAGGTGCGCCAGACCGTCGTGGAGCTGGACGAAGCCTTCCTCTTCATCACGGCGGCGGGCGACGGCAGCTGCCTCGCCGTGCTGTCCGACGCGGACTCCGACGTCGGCCTGGTGGCGTACGAGATGACACTGATGGTGAAGCGGGTCGGTGCTCACCTCGCGACGGCCCCGCGGAGCGGGCTCACCGCGGGAGGGTGAGGGCGACGCCATGAGCGATGTGGGCCGGCCACCGGCGCACCACTGGTTCGACGACGACGCGGGCCCCGTGGTCCGGCCGTACGCCATGACGCGCGGGCGTACCGGCGCCGACGGCGGGCACCGCCTCGATCTGATCGCGCTCGTCATCCCCGAGCCCGCCGCCGACGATCCGGGCCGGGACCAGACGCTCTCGCCCGAGCATGTGGACATCGTCGAGCGGTGCAGCACCGCACCGCAGTCCATCGCCGAACTCGCGGCCGACTTCGACCTGCCCGTGGGCGTGGTGCGGGTCCTGGTCGGCGACCTCGTCGACGACGAACTCGTCCGTGTCACCCAGCCCGTACCGCCGGCGGAACTGCCGGACGCCAGCATTCTTCGCGAGGTAATCAATGGCCTTCGGGCGCTCTAGCCGCGGCCGGCAATTCGTCGAGCCGGTGACCCTCAAGATCCTGGTGGCGGGCGGTTTCGGCGTGGGCAAGACCACGCTGGTCGGCGCGGTCAGCGAGATCAGGCCGTTACGCACCGAGGAGACGCTGAGCGAGGCCGGCCGGCCCGTGGACTCCACCGACGGTGTGGAGCAGAAGACCACCACCACGGTCGCCATGGACTTCGGCCGCATCACGCTCAAGGAGGACCTCGTCCTCTATCTCTTCGGAACCCCGGGGCAGGACCGTTTCTGGTTCCTCTGGGACGAGCTGGCGCAGGGCGCGCTGGGTGCGGTCGTCCTCGCCGACACCCGCCGCCTGGAGGACTGCTTCGCGGCCGTCGACTACTTCGAGCGGCGCTCCATCCCCTTCACCGTGGCCGTCAACTGCTTCGACGGGGCGACGCGTTACCCGGGGGAGACCGTGCGGTCGGCGCTCGACCTCGACCCCGGGGTGCCGGTCCTGATGTGTGACGCGCGGGACCGTGAGACGGTCAAGGAGGTCCTGGTGGCCGTCGTGGAGCACGCCATGGCCCTGGCGTCGGGAGTCCGCGCGCACGCCATCACCTGAGGCGCCGGACCCGGTGGGCCCCGGCAACCGGTGGACCTGGAACCGACCCGGAACCGGCGAGCCCGGAAGCCCGGCTCCGCTCCCCGGCCCGGCTCCGCGCCCGCTCAGCGAACGGCGATCACCGACGACCCGTGCCCGAACAGCCCCTGGTTGGCGGTGATCGCGGCACGCGCCCCCGGCACCTGGCGCGCGCCGGCCCGGCCGCGCAGCTGCCAGGTCACCTCACAGACCTGCGCGATGGCCTGGGCGGGTACCGCCTCACCGAACGAGGCAAGCCCGCCGCTGGTGTTGACCGGGACGCGGCCGCCGAGCGCGGTGGCGCCCTCCCGCACCAGCTTCGCGCCCGCGCCAGGGGCGCAGAGCCCGATGTCCTCGTACCACTCCAGCTCCAGCGCGGTCGACAGGTCGTAGACCTCGGCCAGCGAGATGTCCTCGGGGCCGATCCCCGCCTCCTCGTACGCCGCACGCGCGATGGAGGCGCGGAAGGACTCCGCCGGGGCCGCCACGGCGGTGGACGAGTCGGTGGCGATGTCCGGCAGGTCGAGCACGGTCCTCGGGTAGGTCGGTGTGACGGTGGAGACCGCACGGATACGGACCGGGTGCGCCACCCCGTGCCGGCGCGCGAACTCCATGCTGGTGAGCACCAGAGCGGCCGCGCCGTCGGACGTCGCGCAGATGTCGAGCAGCCGCAGCGGGTCGGCGACCACCGGGGACGCGGCCACGGCGTCGGCGGTGACGGGCTTGCGGTAGCGGGCGTTGGGGTTGAGCGCGCCCGCCGCCGAGTTCTTCACCTTCACCCGCGCGAAGTCCTCCAGGGTGTCGCCGTGCACGGCCATCCGGCGGCGGGCGTACAGCGCGAAATACGCCGGGTTGGTCGCGCCCAGCACCCGGAACCGCAGCCAGTCGGGGTCGTCGGGCCGTTCACCGCCGGCAGGGGCGAAGAAACCCTTCGGCGCGGAGTCGGCGCCGACCACCAGCGCCACGTCCGCCATCCCGGCGAGGATCTGGGCCCTGGCCGTGCCGATGGCCTGCGCCCCGGAGGCACAGGCCGCGTACACACTGGTGACACGGGCACCCTGCCAGCCGAGCGCCCGTGCGAAGGTCGCGCCCGCGACATACCCGGGATAGCCGCTGCGCACCGTGTCCGCGCCGACCACCGACTGCACGTCCTGCCAGTCGACGCCCGCGTCCGCGAGGGCGGTACGGGCCGCCGCCGTGCCGTACTCGACGAAGCTCCGCCCCCACTTGCCCCAGGCGTGCATCCCGGCCCCCAGGACCGCTATGTCGCCGGTCATGAGTGCGCCTCCGGGGTCGGCGCCGGGCGCCAGTGCCAGGTGGTCCAGGTGGTGTCCTGGTCCTCGTTGAGCACGCCGGGCACGGCCTCCACCTCGGCGCCCACCGCCAGGTCCGCGAGTGCCACACCGGGCGCGGCCTGCCCGAGCACGACCATGCCCTCCGCCGCCAGCTCCACGGCGACCAGGATGTACGGCTCCCAGTCCACGCCGGGGTCCGAGACGTACGGCGCGGGCGGCCGGTACCGGCCGTCGGTGTACGACCAGACGCGGCCGCGCTTGGAGAGCGGCACCTCGGCCAGCTCACCGCCCGGGCAGGCCGGGTTGCGGCAGAAGGTGTCCTCACGGGGGAAGAACACGGCGGAACAGGCCGAGCAGCGGGTGCCCAGCAGCCGGAAGTCGTCCTCTTCGGCGTCGGCCGTGAACCATCCGGCCACCACGGGTGTGCGCGTGCGCGTCAAAACCCCTCCCGGCATCAACGATCTGACGGAACGTCAGAAGTGTGCCACGGGTCAGCCGTTCTCCGCGAGCCACTTCGCCGCGGTCGCCGCCAGTTCGTGGTCGCGGCCCGCCAGCATCGTCCGGATCATCCGTACATCGCCGCGCAGTGACCAGACCGGGTGGCCGAACGAGGCCGGGTTGTTCCCCTCGATGAGGAAGTGCGCGGGCCAGGCGGTCCCGTACCCGATGAGCGGCAGCGCGGCCGCATAGCGTTTCCGGCCGCGCGCCAGCCCGTAGGCGCTCAGCGCGAGCCCGGTGAGCGTGCCCGTCAGGTGCACCCACCGGGTCGCCGCGCGGGAGTGCATCGCCACGTAGTAGGGCCAGAACTCCTCGTACGAATCACATATCGGCTGCGTCATGGGGCGACGGTAGGCCCCCCGCGGTGGCCCGGGGAAGAAGGGGGCCGGCCCGTCCGGCGGGAGAACCGGACCCCCGTCCGGCGTCAGCGGTGTCCGGCCACCGAGCGCCACTCGACCGGGAAGTCGAAGTAGCGGTCGGGGTACACCTCCGGCTGGTAGGTGAAGTGCCACCACTCCTCGGGAAGGTTGACGAAGCCGACGGCGCCGAGGGCGGACCGCAGCATGTCGCGGTTGGTGCGCTGCACGCCCTTGATCCGCGGGTCGTCGGTGTGCGCGAGGGTGTCGAAGCAGTCGAACCCGGTCCCCATGTCGATGGAGTTGTCCGGGAACCGCTGGGCCTTCGGCGCGTAGCAGGGAGCCAGTGGCTGACCCGGGCGGTACGGACGCGTCGGCAGGGCCGGCAGTCGGACCAGCGTGAGATCCATGGTGCTGCCCCGGCTGTGGCCGGACTTCTCCGCGATGTAACCGTCCGCGAAGAGCCGCGACTTGTCGACCCGCGGATAGAACTCCGCCTTCATCGCCAGGGCGTCCGGATCCTCGGCCCAGCGTACGAAGCTGTCGACGGCGCGCTGCGGCCGGTAGCAGTCGTAGACCTTCAGTGAGTAACCCCGGCGCAGCAGCTTCGTCTGGGCCCGGTGCAGGGCCTGGGCGGCGGGGCGGGTGAGGATGCACAGGGGCTGGTCGTAGCCGTCGACCGGTGCGCCGGTGAAGTTGTGCTCGTACGGGTACCGCATCTCCTGGATGATCGTCGGGTCCACGGAGCGCAGTGCGACGAAGTCCCGTGGGGCCCTCGGCTCCTGCTGCGCGGAGGCGGCGGGTGCGGTGGAGACGAGGGCGAGCAGGGCGGCTGCGGCCACGGCCAGGGACCGTGCGGCGGAGGTCGGTCGTCGTGTCATGGGCATTCCATCTATCAGGTGAACGGCCGGGAGGGGAAGCGAATCGCCCGCGGCCCGCGCCCACGACGGTGCTTTCCTCCGCCGAATGAGGCATTCGGCAGGCATCCGCGGGACAAACCAGTTGCCAGGGCCGGCGACCGCATCGGACGATCCCGTCCCATGCATACCGACGGTGCCAACCAGGCGCCTTCCCCCGCCGCCCCCCGTCCGCTCGCCCTGCTGACCGGTGTGGGCCGGACCGCGGGCCTCGGCGCCGGCATCGCCCGGCAACTGGCACGCTCCGGCTGGGACATCGCCTTCACCTGCTGGACCCCGTACGACGCGCGCATGGCCTGGGGCGTTGAACGAGGGGCGACCGCCGCGATCGAGCAAGCCCTCGCCGAGTGCGGCGCGAGCACGGCGACGATCGAAGCGGACCTCGCCGACCCGAGCGCCCCTGCCCGGATTTTCACCGAGGCGGAAAGCCGACTGGGCACCATCACCGCCCTGGTGATGTGCCATTGCGAGTCGGTCGACTCCGGCCTCCTTGACACCACCGTGGAGAGCTTCGACCGGCACTTCGCCGTCAACGCACGCGCCACCTGGCTGTTGATCCGCGAGTACGGGATGCGCTTTCGCGGAACCCACGGAAGCGGCCGGATCGTCAGCCTCTCCAGCGATCACACCGTCGGCAATCTCCCCTACGGCGCCAGCAAGGGCGCCTTGGACCGCATCACTCTGGCAGCGACCAGGGAACTCGCCCACCTCGGGGTCACCGCCAATGTCATCAACCCCGGGCCGGTCGACACCGGCTGGATGAACCAGGAGACGCGGGAGAACTGCGTCGGCCACACACCACTCGGCCGCCTCGGCACTCCGCAGGACACCGCGCACCTCGTGGACTTCCTGTGCTCGCCGCAAGGCCAGTGGGTCAATGGGCAATTGCTGAAGAGCAACGGTGGGCTGGCTTAGACCGCGCCCGGTGAGGACCGGCACGATCGGCTACAGTCCGCGGTCATGAACGAGCCCGCAGCCAAGCCTGTCAGGGATTCCCACTGTTCGAGCTGTGGCGCCGCGTTCGCCACCGCCGGGTGGCCCCGCACCTGTCCGTCCTGCGGGACCACGGCCTACCGCAACCCGCTGCCCGTCGCCGTGGCCCTGCTGCCCGTCCGGGACGCGCAGGGCACCGGACTCACCGTCATCACCCGGACCAACGACCCGCTGCCCGGCGGGATCGCGCTGCCCGGCGGCTTTGTCGACGGCGCCGAGACGTGGCAGCACGCCGTCGTGCGCGAGCTGCGGGAGGAGACCGGCATCACCGCCCGCCAGCAGGACGTCCGGCTGGTCGACGCACGCAGCTCGCCTGACGGGCATCTGCTGCTCTTCGGCCTCCTCCCGGAGCATGCGGCGGCCGGGCTCCCGCCGTCCGCGCCCACCGACGAGACCGCGGGCCGGCACACCCTGCGGGCCGCCGCTGACCTCTGCTTCCCCCTGCACACCGCGGTCGTCCGGAACTGGTTCGCCGGACGCTACAGCTGAATCAGCATCGGCTGAATCCGGCCAACAGCCTGGTTCCGCCCGACTGCCGGGGCCGTTCCGAGCCGCCCGCCCCGGCCGAACCGCCGTGATCCGGTCCGCCCGGATCCGCGGCAGCCGCCCAGCCGCCCTGCGGGCGACGACGCGCCTCTGCGACACGCCCTACGCCCCGGCCCCCCGCACCCGCACCGGGCACCCCGGCTCCACCACACCGTCCGCCACCACCCGCCCGACCACGACCCGGCCGTCCTCCAGCGCCGTGGTGTAGCGCTCGACCTCCGGCTCCCGCCACCCGTCACCGGCGTCCCGTACGACCACCCCGCCCCCCTTGTGCCCCGCGGCCGGTGCCCAGACCTCCAGCTCCGTACCGCCGCCGGCACCCCGTACCGGAATCACCGAACCGGCCCGCGCCAGTACCGGCACCCGCGACAGCGGCGCGTCCACCACCACCTGCCCCGGACCCTCGTACGCCGCGCCGGTGGCCGTGTCGTACCACCGCCCCCGCGGCAGCCGCACCGCACGCCGGACGCCGCCGCGGTCGAGGACCGGCGCCACCAGCAGACCGTCACCGAGCAGGAAGGCGTCCTCGCAGTCCCGCAGGGCCCGGTCGTCCGGCGCGCCCCACCAGACCGGCCGCACATACGGGGCGCCGGTCAGCCGGGACACCTGCGCCAGCGTCACGAAGTACGGGTACAGCCGCTCCCGTTCAAGCAGCGCCGCCCGCGCGTGCTCCAGGGTCTCCGCACCGAACTCCCACGGCTCCCTGCGCCCGGCACCGATCGCCGAGTGTGTGCGCAGCAGCGGCAGGAAACACGCCATCTGCAGCCAGCGCAGATACAGCTCGGGGGAGGGGCTGCCGTCGAAGCCGCCCACATCGGGGCCCGAGTACGGCACCCCGCACAGCCCAAGACCCAGCACCAGCGAGAGCGACGCCCGCAGCCCCGGCCACCCCGTCGTCACATCGCCCGACCAGGTACCCCCGTAGCGCTGCATCCCCGCCCACCCCGACCGCGAGAACAGAAACGGCCGCTCATCGGGGCGCAGCGCCCGCAGCCCCTCGTAGCCGGCCCGCGCCATCGCCAGACCGTAGACGTTGTGGGCCTCCCGGTGGTCGCCCCCGCGGCCCTCCAGATCGTGCCGGGCCGTCAGCGGCAGCGTGGGATCCCCGAACGGGAGCATGGAGGCCGGCTCATTCATGTCGTGCCAGAAACCGGCGAAGCCCTGCGCGAGCCGCTCCGCGTACAGACCGCCCCACCACTCACGCACATGCGGAGCCGTGAAGTCCGGGAAGACGCACTCGCCCGGCCACACGACGCCGCGCGCGGCACCGCCCCGCGCATCCCCGACGAAGGCGTCCGCGGCCAGCCCCTCCTCGTACACCCGGTTGCCCGGAGCGGCCTCCACCGCCGGGTCGACGATCGACACCAGCCGTACGCCGTCCCGCCGCAGCTCTTCCGCGAGGCCGGGCAGACCGGGGAACCGCTCGCCGTCGACGGTGAACACCCGGTGCCCGTCGTAGTGGTCGATGTCCAGATGCAGCGCCGACAACGGCAGCCCGTGCTCCCGGTAACCGGCCACGACCCTGCGGACCTCACGCGCACTGCCGAAACCCCACCGGGCGTGCTGCGGTCCCAGCGCCCAGGACGGCGGGAGCGCGGGCCGCCCGGTCAGCGCGGTCCAGCCCCGCAGGACCCGCGCCGGAGTGCCGGCCACCACCCAGCAGCGCAGCGGGCCGCCGCCCATCCACACCTCGCTCGATCCCGGCCTGTCGTGCCCGGAGCCCGCGCCCTCCCGGCCCTCGGCCAGCACCACCCGGCCCTCCCGGGTGTTGTCGTGGAAGACCAGATGGGCCCCGGCGTCGGCCACCACCAGCTGCACCGGCATGGTGATGTACAGCGGATCGTCGCCCGGCCCGAACCCACAGCCCGGATCGGTGTTCCACAGCTGGTACGTGCCGTCGCGCAGCCGGGGCCCCGACGCCCGACCGCCGAGACCGAAGAAGCGCGCGTCGGCCGGCACCTCCGCCCGCTGCACCCAGCGGGCCTCGCCGCCGGACACCGGCTCCCACCAGCGGGGCGGCAGCTCACGGCGGATCCGCACCCCGCCCGGAGTCAGGATCTCGACCGCCCCCAGCCGGGACACCGTGACGGTCACCCGTTCCGAGACCACCCGCCAGCCGCCGTCCGTGTCCGGTTCGAGCACGGCCCGGGGATCCGCGTCGGGGCAGCCGTCCGCCAGCGCGTACGAGGGCGCCGGCTCCGCGCCGTCCCACCCCCAGAAGACCGCACCGCCCGCCGCGACCCGTACCAGCAGCTCCGACCTGGTGAACCGGACGACCCCGCCACCCGGCCGGTGCTCCACACCGGTCACCGCACCGGGCACCCGCGCCCGCTCCGGCCCGCGCTGAGCCGCCCCCGCCGCGTCCGTACGCCGTCTGCGCAGGGCGATACGCAGGGCGAGCCGCCCCCGAGCCGAACCGAACGCCTTCACCGAGCGAACCAGGCCGCGACCGTCCATGCTGATCACACTGCCATCCCGGCCCGGGGGCGGGAGGCCCGTTCAGCCGTCGTTCACCTCGCCTTTGACCGGATGTTCACCACGCCACCGCCGGACGGCCCGCTCTGGTGCGCAGGACGATCACATGGCATCGTCGCTGCCAGCCGTGTCACGCGCACACCCCTCGCACGTGCGCGCCCACACGCGACACCACGCGTACAGCCCGGGAGCCGCCCCATGAACTCATCGAACGCCGCACCCCTCTGGCAGCCCAGCCAGGAACGGATCGACGGTGCCACGATCACCCGCTTCCAGGCGTGGGCCGCCGAGCGGTACGGCGCACCGGCCGACGGCGGCTACGCGGCCCTGCACCGCTGGTCGGTCGAGGAACTCGCCACCTTCTGGCAGGCCGTCGCCGACTGGTTCGACATCCGGTTCACGACCCCGTACGAAAGCGTCATCGCCGACCGCTCCATGCCGGGCGCCCAGTGGTTCCCCGGAGCCACCGTCAACTACGCCGAGCACGCCCTGCGGACCGCCACCGAACCGGCCCGCGCGCAGGAGCCCGCCCTGCTGTACGTCGACGAGAGCCAGGATCCGCAGCCCGTCAGCTGGTCCGAACTCCGGCGCCAGGTGGGCGCGGTCGCGGCCGAACTGCGCGCTCTGGGCGTACGCCCCGGCGACCGCGTCAGCGGCTACCTGCCCAACATCCCGCAGGCCGTCACCGCGCTGCTCGCCACCGCGGCCGTCGGCGCGGTCTGGACCTCCTGTGCGCCCGACTTCGGCGCCCGCGGCGTCCTCGACCGTTTCCAGCAGGTCGAACCTGTCGTGCTGTTCGCCGTCGACGGCTACCGCTACGGCGGCAGGACCCACGACCGGCGCGACACCGTCGCCGAGGTCCGCGCCGAACTGCCCACCCTGCGCGCCGTGATCCACATCCCGCTGCTCGGCACCACCGCCCCGGACGGCGCGCTCGACTGGTCGGCCGTCACATCCGGCGACGCGGAACCCGTCTTCGAGCAGGTCCCCTTCGACCACCCGCTCTGGGTGCTCTACTCCTCCGGGACCACCGGACTCCCCAAGGCCATCGTGCAGTCCCAGGGCGGCATCCTGATCGAGCACCTCAAACAGCTCGGCCTGCACTGCGACCTCGGCCCGGACGACCGGTTCTTCTGGTACACGTCCACCGGCTGGATGATGTGGAACTTCCTCGTCTCCGGACTGCTCACCGGAACCACGATCGTCCTGTACGACGGCAGCCCCGGCTACCCGGGAACCGACGCACAGTGGCGCATCGCCGAACGCACCGGAACCACCCTCTTCGGCACGTCCGCCGCCTACATCATGGCCTGCCGCAAGGCGGGCATCCACCCGGCCCGCGACCACGACCTCTCCCGCGTCAAGTGCGTCGCCACAACCGGCTCCCCACTCCCGCCCGACGGGTTCCGCTGGCTGCACGAAGCAGCGGGCGACGACCTCTGGATCGCCTCCGTCAGCGGCGGCACGGACGTCTGCAGCTGCTTCGCGGGCGCCGTCCCCACCCTCCCCGTGCACATCGGCGAACTCCAGGCCGCCTGTCTCGGCACCGACCTCCAGGCATGGGACCCCCAAGGCAGGCCGCTCATCGACGAGGTCGGCGAACTCGTCGTCACCAACCCCATGCCGTCGATGCCGGTCCGCTTCTGGAACGACCCCGACGGCAGCCGCTACACCGGCAGTTACTTCGATATGTACCCCGGGGTCTGGCGGCACGGTGACTGGATCACGATCACCGGCCACGGATCCGTGATCATCCACGGACGCTCGGACTCCACCCTCAACCGGCAGGGCGTCCGGATGGGATCAGCCGACATCTACGAAGCGGTCGAGCGGCTCCCCGAGATCCGTGAGTCACTGGTCATCGGCATCGAGGAGCCCGACGGGGGCTACTGGATGCCGCTCTTCGTCCACCTCGCGCCCGGCACCGCGCTCGACGACGCCCTGCGCGGGCGCATCAAGCAGACCCTCCGCGAGCAGCTCTCACCGCGCCACGTCCCCGACGACATCATCGAAGTCCCCGGAATCCCGCACACCCTCACCGGCAAGCGCATCGAAGTCCCGGTCAAGCGGCTGCTCCAGGGCGCCGCACTCGACCGCGCGGTCAACCCCGGCTCGGTCGACAACGTCGAACTGCTGCACTTCTACGAGAAACTGGCCCGCGACCGCGGCTGAAGGGGGCACGCACTTCCGGTGCCCGGTGCCCGGCGCTCCACGCACTCCGGCGCTCCCGTTCATCCCCGAACGGCATTGTCAGTGCCCGCGGTTACGGTGAGTGAGCACTGATCGATCGCGCTCAGGGGGAGTCATGGCGCAGACACACCGGACCGGATCCATGCGGCACGCACTGCGCCGCGAAGCACCGAGCACCGTCGGCCTGCTGGCCGACGCGCAGGACTTCGCGGTGATGCGGCGCTACCGCACCTTCACCTTCGACGACCACACCGCCTATCTCCAGCAGGTCGAGGGCCTGCTGCGGGCCCTCACCGCCGAGGAGGTGCACACGACGGTCGCCCTCTTCGACCCGGAGGAGTACGCGGAGTTCTGCACAGCAACCGGGCTCGACCCGGACTCCGCGGACAGCCGGACGCGTTTCACCGCCGGCATCGCCGCCGACGGGGCGACCGTCCCGTACACCGGCCAGCCCATCGACCGGCTGGTCCCGCTCCTCATCAACGCGGCGGTATGCCGGGCCACCCTGGAGTACGCGACGATGGCGCTGGCCGAGGCGGGCGAGTGCACCGACTGCGGGCAGGACATCGGTGCGGCGTCCTTCGACCGGGCATCCCGGGTGCTGGAGAGTCTGCTGGACGGCGCGGGGGCCGGAGTCCACCATCTCGTCTGCAGCATTCCCACCGAGGACGAAACACTCCTGGCCGTCCTGCACGCCGAGAACGGCGAAGACCCGGGCATCAGGCTCGACCGTATGGAGGGCGCGGCCTTCGTGACCGTGCTCGCCGCCGGTATGGCCCTGGAGAGCCCGGGCGGGATCGTCATCCGTACGACGGTGCCGGACCAGGACGACCGGGTCCGCGGCTGGCGCCTCCAGCGCGGACGGCCGCTGCCGCTGACCGCGGGCGAGGTGTTCAGCGCCTACTGCACCGACGCCGCCACCGGCGATCCGGTACCACCGGAGCCGGGCGTCGACTACTGCGCGGGGTACGCGATCCCGGACGACGATCTCCACCACTGACCACTGACCACGAACCACTGACCACCGACGACCGAGGGGCTCCCGGCCGGATACGGCAGGAAGCCCCTCGGGCACCACATGCGCCGGAACGGCATGGCATGGGGGAGGGGCCGGGACCGGCGGCTACTCGCCGGACAGCACCGCCTGCGCGGCCAGCCGCGCCTCGTCCGCCGAGTCAGCGGCACGCGCCGCGGCTGCCGCACGCTCGCACTGGGCGAGCGTGTGCTGCGCCAGCGTCGAGCGGACATACGGAATGGCGGCCGCGCCCATGGAAAGGCTGGTCACCCCGAGACCGGTCAGCACACAGGCGAGCGTCGGATCGGCGGCGGCCTCCCCACACACCCCACAGCTCTTGGCCTCGGCCTTCGCGGCCTCGGCGGCCATCGCCACCAGGTCGAGCAGCGCGGGCTGCCACGGATCCTGCAGCCGTGACACCGCACCGACCTGCCGGTCCGCCGCGAAGGTGTACTGCGCCAGGTCGTTGGTGCCGAGCGAGAGGAACTCGACCTCGCGGAGGACGGAGCGCGCCCGGAGCGCGGCTGACGGGATCTCCACCATCGCGCCGAACTTCGCGTGCAGCCCCGCCTCCCGGCAGGCGTCGGCGAACGCCCTGGCATCGGACCGGTCCGCCACCATCGGGGCCATGACCTCCAGATACACCGGCAGGCCCGCAGCCGCCGTGGCCAGCGCGGTCAGCTGGGCCCGCAGCACATCGGGGTGGTCGAGGAGCGAACGCAGCCCCCGCACACCGAGCGCCGGGTTCGGCTCATCGGCCGGGGTCAGGAAGTCCAGCGGCTTGTCGGCCCCGGCGTCCAGCACCCGTACGACGACACGACTCTCCGGGAACGCCTCCAGCACCGTCCGGTACGCCTCGACCTGCTTCGCCTCCGACGGAGCCTTCGCGGAGTCGTCCAGAAACAGGAACTCGGTACGGAAGAGCCCCACGCCCTCGGCGCCCGCCTCCAGCGCGGCGGGAACATCGTCGGGCCCGCCGATATTGGCCAGCAGCGGCACCTTGTGGCCGTCCGATGTGGCCCCGGGCCCCGTCGCCGCCGACAACGCGGCCTTGCGGGCGGCGGCCGCGTCCACCAACTCGGCGCGCTTCTCCGCACTCGGCCGGACGAAGATCTCCCCGGTGCTCCCGTCGACAGCCACCACCGTGCCCTCGGCCAGCTCACCCGCACCCGGCAGGGCCACCACAGCCGGCACACCGAGCGCCCGCGCCAGGATCGCGCTGTGGCTGGTGGGCCCGCCCTCCTCGGTCACGAACCCGAGGACAAGCGTGGGGTCGAGCAGCGCGGTGTCGGCGGGAGCGAGATCCCGCGCGATCAGTACGTACGGCTCGTCGCTGTCGGGCACCCCCGGCATCGGAACACCCAGCAGCCGCGCGACGATACGGTTCCGCACATCGTCCAGGTCGGCGACCCGGCCCGCCAGATACTCGCCCGCGCCCGCCAGCAGCGCCCGGTACGAGGCGAACGCGTCGTAGATCCCGCGCTCGGCGGAACTGCCCACAGTGATACGCCGGTCGACATCGGCGATGAGCTCCGGGTCCTGGGCCATCATGGCCTGCGCCTCAAGCACCTGCTGCGCCTCGCCGCCGGCCAGATTGCCCCGGGCGATGAGGTCGGCGGCCACGGCTTCCACGGCCTGCCGTGCGCGGCCCTGCTCGCGCTCCGCGTCCTCGGCCGGGATCTGCTTGGCAGGCGGTTCGAGAACGGTCGTACCCATATGCCTGACCTCGCCGATGGCCACACCGTGGCTCACGCCGACGCCTCGCAGCGTTGTCTGCATGTCACCCGTCTCCGTCTGTCGCGGCGCACTCGGGCGCCGGGGTGGTTGACCGATGCACCGCTGTGTACGGCGCCGATGTCGCTGCCGGTTGCGGAGCGACCCGTGTCACTGCCAGTTGAAGAGCGATCCGCCGGCCGTGACATCGCCGCTCTCGGCGACGTCAGCGAGGGAGTCCGCAGTGGCCTCCAGGGCGACGACCGGGCAGATGGGGGACTTGCCGGAGGCTTCGACACCGGCCGGGTCCCAGCGCACCATGGCCTGTCCGCGCTGCACCGTGTCCCCCTTGTTGACGAGCAGTTCGAAACCTTCGCCGTTGAGCTGAACGGTGTCGATGCCGAGGTGGGTCAGCACGCCGTGCCCCTCTCCGTCGACGACGACGAAAGCGTGCGGATGCAGGGAGACCACGATGCCGTCGACGGGAGCCACCGCGTCCGACGGCTCGCGTACGGGGTCGATGGCAGTGCCGGGGCCCACCATCGCGCCGGAGAAGACGGGGTCCGGCACCGCGGCCAGTCCAATCGCGCGTCCGGCGAGCGGGGATGTCACGCTGGTCATGTGGGGCCTCTCAGAGGGCGGCGTACTGTTTCAGAAGAGTAAGTCATAATAAGTCCCGGTTCCGCGCAGGAGCGGGGGGTTGACAGACCGCCGAGGACGGCGCAAGCGATTTGCCTCGCCTCCGGCCGAGCTGTACTGTCGTACTCCTGCCTGGCCCCGTCGCGACGTCAAGTCGGGGGCCGGTAGCCTCTCGAACAGCCCAGGAAACTCAACCGCATTCTATTTCGGCATGCCCGCAGAAATAGTGGTCGGAGTGAGGGAAAAGGACTGATAGAGTCGGAATCGCCGGAAAGGGAAACGCGAAAGCGTGGAACTGGAAAGCGGCCCGCCGGCCGGGAATCGGACGCGAAAGAGTCTGATAGAGTCGGAAACGCAAGACCGGAGGGAAAAGCCCGGAGGAAAGCCCGAGAGGGTGAGTACAAAGGAAGCGTCCGTTCCTTGAGAACTCAACAGCGTGCCAAAAGTCAACGCCAGATATGTTGATACCCCGGCCCACTTTTTGGTGGGTT
>NZ_JAAGLN010000174.1 GCF_010548145.1 Streptomyces sp. SID10853 | reverse complement strand
GGCGGCCGCACCCGCCCCGGCGGCCGGCGACGACGCACCCTGGCGCAACGCCCGCCCCGCCTTCGAGCAGCCGCAGGGGCCGCCCGCCGGTGCGGGGACGGGGGAGGGTGCGGACAACGCCCCGCCCACCGAGCCAGGGAAAGAAACCGGCACCGAGCCCGAGACCGACGCAGGCGCCGAACCGGAAACCGACACAGGCGCGGAGCCGGGAACCGGCTCGGGCACCAGTCTCGACGCCGGCGCGGGCGCCGAGCCCGACACTGGCGCGGGCGCCGAGCGCGACACCGGCTCGGGCACCAGTCCCGACACTGGCGTGGGCACCAGTACCGATACCCCCGACGGAGGCGATACCGCGTGAACGACGTACTCGGCGTCGCCATCCGGCTGGTCATCGTCTTTGTCGCCTTCCTCGTCCTCCCGCTGCTCGTGGGGCAGGCCGAGCACAAGGTCATGGCCCATATGCAGGGCCGCCTCGGACCCATGTACGCGGGCGGGTTCCACGGCTGGGCCCAGCTCGTCGCCGACGGGGTGAAGTTCGCGCAGAAGGAAGACGTCGTCCCGGCCGACGCCGACCGGCGGGTCTTCCAACTCGCGCCCGCCGTCGCCCTGCTCCCGTACCTCCTCGTCCTGCTGGTCATTCCGGTCGGGCCCGGCGAAGGCGCCGTCGGCCAGGTCGTCGACGCGGGCATCTTCTTCGTGCTGGCCGTGATGGGCGTCGGCGTACTCGGCTCGCTCATGGCGGGCTGGGCATCGGCCAACAAGTTCTCACTGCTCGGCGGGCTCCGTACCGCCGCGCAACTCCTCGCCTACGAACTGCCGATGCTGCTCACCGCGGCCTCCGTCGCGATGGCGGCCGGTACGGTCTCGCTGCCCGGCATCCTGGACGCCTTCGCGTGGTGGTGGATCCCGTGGCAGATCGTCGGCGGCCTGGTCTTCTTCACCGCGGGACTGGCCGAACTCCAGCGCCCGCCCTTCGACATGCCCGTCGCCGACTCGGAGATCATTTTCGGCGCGTACACCGAGTACACGGGCCTGCGCTTCGCGCTCTTCCTGCTCGCCGAGTACGCGGGCATCGTGATCCTCTGCGGACTGACCGCCGTGCTCTTCCTCGGCGGCTGGCACGGACCGTGGGGGAGCGACGGACTCGGCTGGGTCTGGATGCTCCTCAAGACGGCCGTCCTGGCCTTCGGTGTGATCTGGCTCCGTGTGACCTATCCGCGGCTCCGTGAGGACCAGCTCCAGAAGCTGGCCTGGACCGTACTCATCCCGCTGGCCCTCGCGCAGATCGCGCTCACCGGCATTGTGAAGGTGGCGATCAGCTGATGCCCCCCGTCCCCGGCTCCGGTCTGGCCAAGGGCCTGGCCGTGACGCTCCGCACCATGACCAGAAAGACGGTCACGGCGCAGTACCCGGATGTCCAGCCCGAACTCCCGCCCCGCTCCCGCGGTGTCATCGGGCTGTTCGAGGAGAACTGCACCGTCTGCATGCTCTGCGCCCGCGAGTGCCCCGACTGGTGCATCTACATCGACTCCCACAAGGAGACGCTCCCGGCGGCCGCGCCGGGCGGGCGCGAGCGCAGCCGCAACGTCCTCGACCGTTTCGCGATCGACTTCGCCCTCTGCATGTACTGCGGTATCTGCATCGAGGTGTGCCCGTTCGACGCGCTCTTCTGGTCACCTGAGTTCGAGTACGCGGAAACGGACATCCACGAACTCACCCACGAGCGCGACAAGCTCCGCGAGTGGATGTGGACGGTGCCCGCGCCGCCCGCGCTCGACCCGGCGGCCGAGGAGCCCAAGGAGGTCGCCGCAGCACGCAAGACGGCGGACAAACTCGAAGCCGCCGAACAGGCCGAACAGGCCGAACAGGCCGAACAGGCCGAACGGGCTGAGCGCGCCGAGCGGGAACAGGCGGCCCAGCAGGAACGGCCGCAGGGGCAGCCGGAGGAGCAGGAACGGCCGCAGGGACAGTTGGAGGAGCAGGAACGGCCGGAGGAGCAGGAACGGCCGCCGGAGCAGCCGGAGCAGGAGGGGGAGGCGTGAGCCACGCAGCAGACTCGGTTGGCGTCGCAGCCGCCGCAGCCCACCCCGGGTTCCTGTCCCCGACCGGCGTCGAGATCGCGTTCCTCCTCGTCGGGATCGCCACCTTCGGCGCGGCGGTCATCACCGTCACCACCAAGCAGCTGGTGCACGCCGCGCTCTGGCTGATCGTGGCGCTCGGCGGTCTGGCGGTCGAATACCTGCTGCTGACGGCCGAGTTCATCGCCTGGGTGCAGGTGCTGATCTACGTCGGCTCCGTCGTCGTCCTCCTGCTCTTCGGCCTGATGCTCACCAAGGCCCCCATCGGCCGCTCCCCGGACGCCGATTCGGAGAACCGCTGGGTGGCACTCGCGGTGGCCGTCGCCGCGGCCGCCGCACTCGTCTGGGTGGTCGTCGACGCGTTCCGCACGACCTGGATCAACCTCCACGGCCCCGTCCAGGGTTCGACCAAGGTCTCCGGCCAGATCCTCTTCCGTAACTGGGTACTGCCCTTTGAGGCGCTCTCCGTCCTCCTGCTGGCCGCCCTGGTCGGGGCGATCGTCCTGTCCCGCAAGAACAGCGCGGCAGCGACCAGCCCCGCCGGGACCAGCCCCGCCGGGACCAGCCCCGCAGCGACCAGCGGAGAGCAGCGCTGATGCACCTCGTCTATCCCGCCGTGCTCGCGGCCCTCCTCTTCTGCACCGGGCTGTACGGAGTACTCGCCCGCCGCAACGTCATCCTGATCCTGATGTCCGTCGAGCTGATGCTCAACGCCGTCAACCTCAACCTCGTCGCCTTCGACGTATGGCTGCGCGACAAGCTCCACTCCGGGCAGGCCCTCACCCTCTTCACGATCGCCATCGCCGCAGCCGAGATCGGCATCGGCCTGGCGATCGTCCTCGCGGTCCACCGGAACCGGGGTACGACGGACATCGACAAGCTCCGCGACACCGCCGAACCCCGGAACCCTGACGACGACGACCCGCATGACGGGCACGACCTGGACAGCCCGGGCAACCCCGACGGACCCGAAGACCGCGAGGAGAAGGCAGAGGCTGCCGCGTGACCACGACGACCCTCGCCGTCCTCGTCCCCCTCGTCCCCTTCCTCGGGGCCGTGGCAGGACTCCTGCTCGGCCGTATCGCGCCCGGATTCGTCCGCCCGCTCGCCATCCTCCCCACGCTCGTCGCGGCCGCACTGGCGATCACCGTGGCCGTCCGGCAGAGCGGCGGCCAGACCATCGACGCGGCCACCCGGCTCACCCCCACCGGCTCCGTGCCCATCGACCTGTCCCTGCACATCGACGGCTTCGCCGCCCTCGTCGCCACCCTGGTCGTGACCGTCGCCGCGTGCGTGCAGATCTACTCGACCGCCTATCTGCGCGACGACCCGCGCTACCCCTCGTACGCGGCGATCGTCTCGCTCTTCACCGCCGCCATGCTGCTCGTCGTCTACTCCGGCGACCTGATGGTGCTGCTCGTCGGCTGGGAGGTCATGGGCATCTGCTCGTACTTCCTCGTCGGCCACTACTGGGAGACGCCCGAAGCCCGATCCGCCTCCCTCAAAGCCTTCCTGGTCACCAAACTCGGTGATGTCCCCTTCCTGATCGGGCTGTTCGCGCTCGCCACCGACGCCGGAACGTTCCGTATCACCGGCATCCTGAGCACCGTCTCCGCCGGCGGCCTCCACCACCCCACCCTGATCGCGCTGCTGCTGCTCGCGGGCGTCGCCGGGAAGTCCGCGCAGTTCCCGCTGCACACCTGGCTGCCCGATGCGATGGCAGGCCCCACCCCCGTCTCCGCCCTGATCCACGCGGCCACCATGGTCGCCGCCGGGATCTACTTCGTGGCCAGGCTGCTGCCGGTCTTCGCGGCGTCCGCGGCCGCCATGACCGTCCTCGCCGTCATGTCCGCCGTCACCATGATCGGATCGGCACTCGCCGCCCTCGCGCAGGACGACATCAAACGCGTCCTCGCCTACTCGACCATCGGGCAACTCGGCTATATGTCGGGCGCCCTGGCCGCCGGCGACCGCGGTGCCGCCGTCTTCCACCTCCTCTCGCACGGCGCGTTCAAAGCACTCCTCTTCCTCGGCGCCGGCGTCGTCATCCACGCCGCAGGCACCAACTCGCTGGCCGCGATGAGCCGTATGGACAACCTGGCGAAGCGCATTCCCGACGCCTTCTGGACGATGACCATCGCCCTGCTCGCCCTCGCAGCGATCCCGCCCTTCGCCGGATTCTTCTCCAAGGAATCCGTCCTCGGTGCCGCGGAGAACACCGCGCTCGGCGACAGCGCCATCGCCCCCGCGGGCGCCGGCTGGACCGTGCTGATCGCAGGCCTCGTCACCGCCCTGCTGACCGCCGCCTACGCCACCCGGCTCTGGCTCCTCGCCTTCCGCGGCAAGGGCAGCGAAGCCCCCGACCACGGCAAGCAGCCCCTCGCCATGAACGGTGTGCTCTGGCTCCTCGCCATTCCCACCATCGGCTTCGGCCTCACCGCAGGCCGCCTCACCGGCTGGTTCGACGGCAACAGCCTCACCCCGACCCTCACCACCTCCGTCCTCGGTACCGGCGTCGCCCTCGTGGGCGGCCTCGTCACCTACGGCACCTGGCGTCACACCACAGCCATGGCCCAACAGCCCCCGATCGGCGCCGTCACGGCCCACCCGGACGCGGACCCCGGCACCGTCGAGGCCGAGGCCATCGCGACCCACCGATCGGTCTACGGCAGCATCGCCTCGGCCCCGGACCCGCTCGACCCCGGCAGGCTGCTCCTCGGCCCGCTCCACCGCCACGCGGTGACCGGCTTCCACCTCGACGCCCTCTGCACCGCCGTGTTCGTACGCCCCGTGCTCGCCGCTGCCCAACTGGTCCGCTTCCTGGACCGCGAGGTCATCGACACCTACGTACGCGGTGCGAGCGCCCTGCCCCGCCTGCTGGGGGCCGCGTTCCGCCGGGCCCAGACCGGCAATCCGCAGACCTACCTCAGCGCCCTGCTCGCCGGATCCGTCGTCCTGGTGATCGCCGCCGTCGCCCTTGCCAACGCCTACGCCGGATCGTGAGCCGTGATCGATATCAGCGCATCCGTGATGCAGTTCCTCCTGGCGTTCATCGTCGCCGCGCCGGTCATCGGTGCCGTCGCCGCGCTGCTGCCCGCACCGCCCGGGCTGCGGGGCAGGTCACCCCAGCAGGCCGTACTCCGCCATGGTGTGATCGTCACCGGCACCGTGCTCATCGCCGCGATCGTCCTCGCGCTCGGCTTCGACCGTGACCACCCGTCGAAGATGCAGGCCACCACCGACATCAGCTGGATCCCGGCGCTCCACGTCCGCATCCACCTCGGCACCGACGGCATCTCGCTCCCCCTTCTCGTACTGACCGCGCTGCTGACCTTCCTCTGCGCGCTCTACTCCTGCTTCAAGCTCCCCCCGGGCCCGTCCCCCAAGGCGTTCGTCGCTCTCGTCCTCCTCCTCGAATCGGGGACGCTCGCCACCTTCGCCGCCCTCGACCTGGTGCTCTTCTTCCTGGCCTTCGAGATGGTCCTCATCCCGATGTACTTCCTCATCGCCCGCTGGGGCGGCGCCGAACGCACCGCCGCCGCCTGGAAGTTCATCCTCTACACCGTGCTCGGCTCCGTCGTCATGCTGCTCGGCCTCCTCCTCATCGGCGTGCAAAGCGGCACACTCGACATGGTGGCACTCGCCACTGACAACGGCCGCGGCCTCACCCACACCACCCAGGTCGTCGCGGTCCTCGCCATCGCCATCGGCCTCGCCGTGAAGACCCCGATGTGGCCGCTGCACAGCTGGCTCCCCGACGCCCACACCGCCGCACCCACCGCGGGCTCGGTGCTCCTCGCGGGGGTCATGCTCAAGATGGGCACCTACGGATTCGTCCGCATCGCCCTGCCCATCGCCCCCGAGGGCATGCACACCTTCGCCCCCTACCTCGCGGCCTTCGCCGTCGCCGGCATCATCTACGGATCGCTCGCCTGCCTCTCGCTGGCCCGCCGCGGCAACAGGGGCGACCTCAAGCGGCTCATCGCCTACTCGTCCGTCGGCCACATGGGCTTCGTACTTCTCGGCATCGCGTCGATGACCCCCACCGGTGTCAACGGCGCGCTCTTCGCCAACATCGCCCACGGCCTCATCACCGGGCTGCTCTTCTTCCTCGTCGGCGCGCTGAAGGACCGGTACGGCACCGCCGACCTCGACACACTCGCCGGAGCGACCGGCGCCGCCCTCTACGGCCGCGCCCCCCGGCTCGGCGGCCTCGTCGCCTTCGCCGCGGTCGCCTCGCTCGGCCTGCCGGGGCTCGCCGGGTTCTGGGGCGAGATGCTCACCATGTTCGGCGCCTTCGACCCGGCCCGTGGGCTCAGCCGCCCCGCCTTCCTCACCTTCATGTCGCTCGCCGCCGTCGGTACCCTGCTCACCGCCGCGTACCTCCTCCTCGTCGTACGCCGCGTCTGCATGGGCAGCGCACCGCAGACGACACCCGAGGCGCACGCGTCACCCGGGTCACGCGAGACAGACGGATCACCCGGATCACGCAAGGCACACGGATCACCTGTGTCACGCGAGGCACCCGGATCACGTGAGCCGCACGAGGCACTCACCGTCCCTGCCACCGCCACCGCCGCCGCCCCCGGCATCCAGGACGTCCAGGGCTACGAGCTGGCCACCTGGAGCCCGCTCGTCGTCCTCACCGTCCTCGCCGGCCTGTGGCCCGCCGCCCTCCTCGGCCTCACCGACCCGGCCGTGCAGAAGCTCCTCGCAGGAGGCAAGGCATGAGCTCCCTCGTCCAGTCCGTCGACTGGCTCGCGATCGCACCGCCCGTCATCGTCGCCGCGACCGCGCTGATCATCCTTGTCGCCGACCTCTTCGTCCCCGACCACCGCAAGCAGCTCATCGGCTGGGGCGCCGTCGCCGGACTCGCCGCCGCCGTCCTCATGCTCCTGCCGCTGCGCCACGGCAACCGCTCCACCTTCTGCCTCACCACCGACCACGGGGCCTGCAGCTACACAGCGGACCACTTCACCCTCGCCATCCAGCTGCTCGTACTCGGCGGCGCCCTGCTCACCGCGCTGCTCTCGATGAGCGAGACCGGCGGCGACCGGCTCCCCGCCGGCGAGTTCTGGTTCCTGCTCCTGGCCTCCGCCTCCGGAGCCACGCTGCTGCCCGCCTCACGGGACCTCGCCACCCTCGTCGTCGCCCTCGAAGTGGCCTCGCTGCCCGCCTTCGCCCTCGTCGGCCTCAAGCGCGGCGACCGCCTCTCGTCCGAAGCGGCCCTCAAGTTCTTCCTCTCCTCGGTCACCGCGACCGCCGTCACCCTGCTCGGCGTCAGCTTCGTCTACGCGGCCACCGGCACCCTGCACCTCGGCCGCATCGCCACCGCCCAGGTCGACCCCCAGCTCAACACCCTCGCCGAGGCCGGAGTCGTCCTCACCCTCGTCGGGTTCGCGTTCAAGACGGCCGCCGCGCCCTTCCACTTCTGGGTCCCCGACACGTACATCGGCGCGCCCCTGCCCATCGCCGCCTACCTCTCCGTCATCGGCAAGGCCGTCGGCTTCTCCGGGCTGATCCTCGTGACCGTCGTCGCCTTCCCCGGGTACTCCGACCTCTGGGGCCCGGCCATCGCCGTACTCGCCGCGCTCACCATGACCGTCGGCAACACCGCCGCCCTGCGCCAGCGGGCCACCCGCGCCCACAGCGCCGTACGGCTGCTGGCCTGGTCCTCCATCGGCCAGGCCGGATACCTCCTCGTGCCGGTCGCCGCGGCCGGATACACCTCGGACCGCGAAATCGGCTCGACCGTCGCGTACGCCCTCATGTACGCCGTCGTGAACCTCGGCGCATTCGCCACCGTGGCCCTCGTCGCCCGCTCCCGCCCCGGCAGCCGCCTCACCGACCACCGAGGGCTCTACGCCAGGCGGCCGCTCACCGCCCTCGCGCTCGCCTTCTTCCTGCTCTGCCTCGCCGGACTGCCCCCAGGGATCATCGGCCTGTTCGCCAAAGTCACCGTCTTCCAGAGCGCGGTCGGCGCGGGCCTCGGCTGGCTGGCCGCCGTCATGGCCGTCAACGTCGCCATCGCGCTGTACTACTACCTCCGCTGGACAGCTGTGCTGTTCCGCACACCCCAGGAAACGGCCGCGACCGCCACCAGCGCCGCCGCCACCGGATCCGCGACCGGCGAAACCCGCACAGGGCCCCGCATTCCCGTCCCGCTCACGCTCACCATCGCCCTCGCGGCCGCCGCGGGAGCCGTGCTCTCCGTCGCCCCCCAGCTGGTCCTGCACTTCGCGTCCGGCAGCCTCTTCTGAGTTTTGCTACGGTCTTCCGCCGGGCGCACACCACGGACGGCGCCCTGGCGCGCACTCCGGGGCACACGCACCACGCCGGAGAACAGCACCGGAGAACAGCGCCGGCGAACCACCGCCCGACAGCCCGCCCAGGAGCTGTGCGCAGGGACCACCGAACAAGGAGCAAGCAGTGCTGAGCGGGTTCAAAGACTTCATCCTCCGCGGGAACGTCATCTCACTGGCCATCGGCCTGGCCGTGGGGTCCGCCTTCACGGCAGTCGTCACCGCACTCAGCAGCGCCTTCATCACCCCCCTCATCGGCCTCGCCACCAGCTCCGCCATG
The DNA here is from genome assembly GCF_010548145.1 of Streptomyces sp. SID10853. Classification (GTDB taxonomy): domain Bacteria; phylum Actinomycetota; class Actinomycetes; order Streptomycetales; family Streptomycetaceae; genus Streptomyces. The sequence goes on along the minus strand of NZ_JAAGLN010000174.1, from coordinate 6,388 downwards.
GGCGACTTCAGCAAGGCCGAGTTCACCGTCGACGGCGCGCACTTCCGCTACGGCCTCCTCATCAACGCCGGCGTCGCCTTCCTCGTGACCGCCGCGGTCCTCTACTTCTGCGTCGTCGTCCCGCTGGCCAAGATCCAGGACCGGTTCACCGCCGACAAGCCCGTCGACATCAAGGCGGCCCTGCGCGACTGCCCGTACTGCTACACCGAGATCCCGGCGATCGCCTCCCGCTGCGCCCACTGCACCAGCCAGGTCGAACCCGTACCCGAGGCCCTGGAACTGGCGAAGGTCCCCGCACAGGGCTGACCCACCCGTACGGCGCACACCACGGGCCGCGCGCACAAGGGAACTAGCCTCCCTCGCCTGGCGTTGACCAGTGAGGGAGGGTCCACTGGACAGTGGACTGAGGACAGTGGACTGACTCACTGAGCGAAGGTTCCCCTGCCGCACGATTTGGAGGGCGTACCGTGCACCGCCGGCACAACGGGCTGAGGACCGCCGTCCTCCTCGGGGGGCTGTCAGCCCTCCTCATCGTCATCGGCAGCTTCTTCGGCCGTACGGGCCTGATCGTCGCGCTCGTCGTCGCCCTCGGCACCAACGCGTACGCCTACTGGAACAGCGACAAGCTCGCCCTGCGCGCCATGCGGGCCAGGCCCGTCAGCGAATTCGAGGCCCCGGCGCTCTACCGCATCGTCCGCGAGCTCTCCACCGCGGCCCGCCAGCCCATGCCCCGGCTCTACATCTCGCCGACCCAGGCGCCGAACGCCTTCGCCACCGGGCGCAACCCGCGCAACGCCGCGGTCTGCTGCACCGAAGGCATCCTCCAGATCCTCGACGAACGCGAACTGCGCGGGGTCCTCGGCCATGAGCTCAGCCATGTCTACAACCGCGACATCCTGATCTCATCCGTCGCAGGCGCCCTGGCCTCCGTCGTCATGTTCCTCGTCAACTTCGCCTGGCTCATCCCCGTGGGCCGCTCCGACGACGACGAGGGCCCCGGCCTCATCGGTATGCTGCTGATCATGATCCTGGGCCCGCTGGCCGCGTCCCTCATCCAACTGGCCGTCAGCCGCTCACGCGAGTACGAGGCCGATGCGTCGGGCGCCCAGCTCACCGGCGACCCGCTCGCCCTCGCAGGCGCGCTGCGCAAGCTCGACGCCGGTACGAAGCAGCTGCCGCTGCCGCCCGAGCCCCGGATCGAGACCGCGAGTCACATGATGATCGCGAACCCTTTCCGTCCCGGCCAGGGACTGTCCAAGATGTTCTCCACACACCCGCCCATGGCGGAGCGCATCACCCGACTCGAACAGATGGCAGGCCCCCGCTCATGAAGACCATCCTCAACGTCATCTGGCTCATCCTCTGCGGCTTCTGGATGTTCCTCGGCTACGTTCTCGCGGGCGCGCTGCTCTGCATCACCATCATCGGCATCCCCTTCGGGATCGCCGCGTTCCGTATCGGTGTCTACGCGCTCTGGCCCTTCGGCTACATGGCGGTGGACCGCTCCGACGCCGGAGCCCCCTCCTGCGTGGGCAACGTCCTGTGGCTGGTCCTCGCCGGCTGGTGGCTCGCACTCGGCCACATCTTCACCGGCATCGCCCTGTGCGTCACGATCATCGGCATCCCCCTCGGTATCGCGAACTTCAAGCTGATCCCCGTCTCCCTGATGCCGCTGGGCAAGGAGATCGTCCCCACGGACCAGCCCTTCACCGCCCGCTGAGCCGCCCGCTGAGCCGCCCGTTGGGCCGCCCGCTGAGCCGCACGGGACAACCGCTCACCGCCGGCCGCACTTCACCGCTCACCGCCGCCCGCACTTCACCGCCCACGCGGACCGCTCCACCGCCCGCACGTCACCGCCCACGCGGACCGCTCACCATCACGACCAGCGGCGCAACCAGCCATGCCGACTCGGCGTCCCTGTTTAAGACACCGAACGTAAGGCAGGCTCTGCTCATGGGAATTATCAGTTGGATCATCCTCGGACTGCTCGCAGGGACCATCGCCAAGATCCTGCTCCCCGGCCGTGACCCCGGGGGCATCGTCGGCACCATCCTCATAGGAATCGTGGGAGCCTTCGTCGGCGGATGGGGCGCCTCCCACTTCTTCAACCACCCGGTGGCGAAGCACTTCTACGATGGTGCGACCTGGATCTCCGCCATCGCGGGCGCCCTGGTCCTGCTGATCATCTACCGGCTGCTCTTCGGCAACTCCCGGTCACGCCGCTGACCGCGCACATCAGCCGTCAGCGCTGATCGTCCGCGGCCCGCCGGCCGGCCCCGAGCCCCGTCTCGCGCAGCGTGATGTTCAACCGCCCGCCCAGCAGCCCCACCGCCGGATCAGCCGTCTCCGGAAGGACCTTCGGGACACCGTGGTACGCGAACCGCGAAGGTCCTCCGAAGACAAAAAGATCCCCCGACGCCAGCCGCACATCCGTATAGGGCCGCCCCCGCCCCTCCGGGTTCCCGAAGCGGAAGACACACGTATCACCCAGGCTCAGTGACACCACCGGAGCAGCGCACCGTTCCTCCTTGTCCTGGTGCATCCCCATCCGCGCGTCACCGTCGTAGAAGTTCACCAGCGCCGCATCGGGCGCGTACACCGAGCCGGCGCCCCCGGCATCCCCGTACGCCTCGGCCACCGCCGAGCGCCCCAACTCCGCCAGCCAGCCCGGGAATTCCGCCACCCGCGCGCCGTTCACATCGTCCGCGGTACGCGCATACCGGTACGGCTGCCAGTGCCACCCCAGACACACCGTCCGTACGGACATCACGCCACCGCCCGGCAACCGCGTGCGCCGCAGCGGTACAGGCCCCCGCGCCCACTCCCGGCACGCGGCGACCAGTTCGGCCTGGCGCTCCACCGACAGCCACTCCGGCACATGGACGGCTCCGGGCGCGACCTCCACCCGGTCCGGCGGGAACAGCCCGGTCATACGGCCGCACCCGCCCCGCGGCCCGGGCACTCACCACGCGCCGTCACGACGCCGGCGCCCCCTCAAGGCCCAGCAGCCACCGCTTGCGCTCCAGCCCGCCCGCGTAACCGCGCAGCGCCCCGTCGGCCCCGATCACCCGGTGACACGGCCGTACGACCAGCAGGGGATTACGCCCGATCGCGGTACCCACGGCGCGCACTCCGGCGCCCGAGAGCCCGACGCGCCCCGCCAGCTCCCCGTACGAGACGGTGCTGCCGTACGGGAGGCTGTCCAGCTCGGCCCACACCCGCTGCTGGAAATCGGTCCCGCCCACCGCGTAATCGATCGCGAAGCCGGTCGAACCGCCGGCGAAATAGGTCCGCAGCTGGCCGGCGATCCACTCGAACGCGGCCGGGTCCCGGCGCCGCCCCGCGCCCGCGGCGTCCCCGACGGACACGCCGCCCTTCTGGCCCGGCACGGACAGCGAGACCAGGGCCACGCCGCCCCGCGCCGCCGCCGATTCCTGACCCACCAGCAACAGCTCACCGAGCGGACTGCCGACTGTGGTGTACACGGCCTCCGGTGTGCACACGGCCTCGTACACGGTCATCGGTCGCTCCCTTCCTCGCAGCGCCCCGGCGGCCGTTCCACCGGGACACCTACGAGTCTGCGACCCCCGACCCCGCCGGACCGGCGGATTTCGGACATCGCGTGCCACATCGCATGCCACGTCACATCGCATGCCACGTCACATGTCACGCCGCGCCACAGTCACGGCGCCCCACAAGCCGCAGCTCCGCATGCCGCAGCCCCGCATGTCACAGCGCGCGGGGGCCGCGGCCCGCCGGGAGGGGGCGGGACATCAGCGGTAGTTCACGAACTGCAGCGCGAAGTCGAAGTCCTTGCCCTTCACCAGCGCCTGCACGGCCTGCAGATCGTCCCGGCTCTTGGAGCTGACCCGCAGTTCATCGCCCTGGACCTGCGCCTTGACGCCCTTGGGGCCCTCGTCGCGGATGACCTTCGCGACCTTCTTGGCGTTGTCCTGCGAGATGCCCTCCTCGATGGAGGCGAAGATCTTGTACTCCTTGCCGGACAGCTGCGGCTCGCCCGCGTCCAGCGCCTTGAGGGAGATCCCGCGCTTGATCAGCTTGGTCTGGAACACATCGAGGATCGCGGCGACCCGCTCCTCGGTGTTCGCCTGCATCAGGATCTTCTCGCCCGACCAGTCGATGGAGGCGCCGACGTTCTTGAAGTCGTAACGCTGCGAGATCTCCTTGGCGGCCTGGTTGAGGGCGTTGTCGACCTCTTGCCGCTCGACCTTCGAGACGATGTCGAAACTGGAGTCGGCCATGTCCTGTGGCTCCTTGTATCGGGGTGTGTTGAGGGGCACGACCGGTGTCCCGGCCTGTTGCGCGCAAGCCTAAGGGCTGCGCCGGGGCCGCTCCCGACCGTCCCCGGTCAATCGGGTGGCGAAGCACCCCGTGTCATCAGGTATCGTTTACGTCGTTGCCACGGAGTCCGCAGCACAGCGGTTCCGCAGCGACACATCCCAGGCGGTGTGCCCGAGTGGCCAAAGGGAGCAGACTGTAAATCTGCCGGCTCAGCCTACCCAGGTTCGAACCCTGGCGCCGCCACTGGAATCAGCCTCTGACCAGCATCTGGTCAGAGGTTTTCCGGTTTTCCGGGGGCTGTCCGGCTCTCCGGGTGCCCGAGGCACTCGCCCCGGCGCCACGGGCCGCCGGTAGGGCGGGCGCTACCGCTGCGGGCCGGGGTCGGCGAGCCGGAACGCCAGCTCCGTCTCCCACTTGGACATGTCCGGCTCCTCCCGCGGATCCGTCTTGTAGATCTCCAGCCGGCAGCCCCACTCCTCGACCACGTCGGCCTTCACCATGTCCCATTCCATACCGCGTGCCGCGGCCCACTCCAGCAGGCCCGCGGTGACCCCCAACAGCTCGTCCGGGTGCCCGATGTGGGTGACCGTCAGATACCGGCCGGCGGGCAGTGTGCCGGTGAAGACCTCGCCCGCGTCGGCGGCCGCCTCACCGCCCGCGCCCTGCGGCGGACCCGCCACCGGCACACCCGCCTCGACCTCCATACCGCGTTCCATGTCGATGACGCCGTACCGGAAGAACGGCGCACCCGCGGGCTCCGTCCCGTGCACGGCGAGCCAGTCGGACACCTCCGCCAGCCGGTCGGCGACCACCGGGAACGTGTCCATGGTGACGGTCTCCCTGATCGCCGCGTACGGCTGCGCCGCCCGCTCGACAACCACCGGTGGGTTCTGCATCAGTTGCCCGCCACATCCTTCACGGCGACCGACACCGGCACCGACCCGCCGATCAGCTCCAGGGTCAGGCCCGCGGTCGCCGGGGTCTCGATCAGCTCGGCGAGCACCGCGGCCACGTCGTCGCGGGGGACCCGCCCGCGGCCGGTCCTGGCCTCCAGGCGCACCTGTCCGGTGCCCGCGTCGTCGGTCAGCGAGCCCGGGCGCAGCACCGTCCAGTCCAGGGTCCGGCGGGCCCGTACGGCGGCGTCCGCCGCACCCTTGGCGCGGAGGTAGACGTCGAAGACCTCGTCGCCCTTGTGGGTGGTGTCGGCACCCATGGCCGAGACCATGAGGTAGCGGCGTACGCCGGCCTGCTCGGCGGCGTCGGCGAGTTTCACCGCCGCGTCCCGGTCCACGCTGTCCTTGCGTTCGACGGTGCTGCCGGGGCCCGCACCCGCCGCGAAGACCACCGCGTCGGCACCCGACAGGGCCTGGGCGACCTGGTCCACAGTGGCCGATTCCAGGTCGAGGACGACCGGTTCGGCACCCGCGGATCTCAGGTCGTCGGCCTGTCCCGCTGCGCGGATGATGCCCGCGACCTCGTCACCGCGCGCGACGAGCAGCCGCTCGAGACGCAGCGCGATCTGACCGTGTCCACCTGCGATGACAATGCGCATGTTTCCGACGGTACGCTCCGGCGGCCGCACTCGCTCAGGAATGCCCGTGGCCGGCGGGGAGGATCCCCAGGAGACTCGGCGCCGGGGCCGCAGGGCCGGGCGGGCGCGGCCCTCAGGGCCCGGGGTCGACCCGTCCCTGCCGCGGCAGTTCGAGCGCGCCGGGGGCGGTCGAGTCGCAGTACTCGCGTACCGCGTTGGTCCGCGCGACGACCCGGCCGCGGTGGATGACGATCCTGCTGTACGCGAGGGACAGCACCCCGGAGAGCTGCTCCCCGCGCACCGCGAGGAGCTCGGCGGGGAAGCCCGCCTCCACCCGCACCTCGGGCAGACCCATGGCATCGCGCGGGGCCGAACTGACCGCGCTGTACGCGTCGTCGGGCCGCAGACCGCTCTGCGAAGCGAGCAGATACGCGGCCTCCAGGGGGTCTCCGCGGCCGACCGGGTTCGCCAGGTCGCGCAGCGCGCCGCTGCCCGCGGCGACGCGCACCCCGGCCGAGCGCAGCAGCCGTACCGGTGCGGTCCCGCGGCTCTCGA
>NZ_JAAGLN010000173.1 GCF_010548145.1 Streptomyces sp. SID10853 | reverse complement strand
GCGCAGAAGCGGCCGTCGCGGGGAGCAGCGCCCGGCCGGATCCGCGCGCCCGGTGTACCCCGCGCAGCCGATGAGTTCCGTCGCGGCGGGTCCGTCCGAGCGGTCCGCACCGGCCGAACGGCAGCCCGGGCCGGACGCCAGGCCGCGCTCCCTCGGCCGGACTCTGCTCGTCGTCATCCTGGTCGTGCTGGTCGCCGCCCTCGTGTACGCGCTGAAGTTCATGCCGAAGGCCGGTGACTCGGGGCACGACAACACCGGTGCGCCCGCCGCCGTACCGACGGGATCCGCGTCCGGGCAGCCCACCTCCCCGCAGCCCGGCGGGTCCGGCCGGGCCCAGCAGTCAGGGTCTGCCGGTGCACCCGAGTCACCGCAGGGCACGGAGGCGGACAGCGGTGGGCCGGCGGCCGGTTACGCCGTCCGTAAGGATCCCGAAGGGTTCCAGGTGGCCGTGGCCAAGGACTGGGAGCGCCGTCCCGTCAACGACGCCGGCCAGGTGCGTTTCCTCGGCGGCGACTTCGAGCTCGTCGTCGTCCCCGGCCGTGACAGTGTCAAGGACGAGGGCGCCGACCCCATGGCGTACCAGCGCAACAAGGAACGCGAACTCAAACCGTTCCGTGACTCCACGTGGTCGTCCGCCTCTGGGCTGCGCCGGATAGACGTCGGCAAGCAGGCCATGGCCGAAGGGCAGTTCACCTGGCAGGACAGCAGCGGACGCGAGGTGTACGTCCGCAATGTGGCCATGATTATCGCAGGCCGCTACCACATCGTGCAGGTGATCGGCCCCGAAGCACAGCGGGACAAGGTCACCGAAATCTATGAACAGGCCGTCGCCACCTACCGAACGGTGAAGTGAGCGGAGCGGGACGGGGCAGTGAGCGGAGCGGGCGATTCCCGTCACAGTGCGGTATCACGGCGCGCCCCGAGGTTCCAAGACCGAATGTCCGTCCGTAACCTGGCAGTCGAGGGAACGGACAGGGGCACGTGGAACACACTCACAGCGCGGACTTGGTGCTCGCCGGCCGCTATCGGCTGGGCGAACTCATCGGTCGTGGCGGCATGGGCAAGGTCTGGCGGGCTCACGACGAGGTGCTGCACCGGACGGTCGCCGTCAAGGAACTGACGGCCGGTCTGTATGTCTCGGAGGCCGACCGGGCCGTACTGCACGCCAGAACGCAGAAGGAGGCGCGGGCCGCCGCGCGTATCAACCATCCCGGGGTCGTCACGGTTCATGACGTCATCGAGTTCGACGACCGGCCGTGGATCGTCATGGAGTACGTCGACGGTCCCTCACTTGCCGATGTGGTCAAGGAGTCCGGCGCGCTCGACCCGCGAGAGGCCGCCCGGGTGGGGCTGCACGTCCTGGGAGCGTTGCGGGCCGCGCACGCGGCGGGGGTGCTCCACCGCGATGTGAAGCCGGGCAACGTGCTGCTCGCCCACGACCGCCGGGTCCTCATCACCGACTTCGGTATCGCCGCGATCGAGGGCGACTCGGAGATCACCAGGACCGGCGAGATCGTCGGTTCCATCGACTACCTCGCCCCCGAGCGGGTGTACGGGGAGGAGCCGGGCCCCGCATCCGACCTCTGGTCGCTGGGTGCCACGCTCTTCACCGCCGTCGAGGAGCGCTCGCCCTTCCGGCGCACCTCGCCGATCTCCACGCTCCAGGCCGTCGTGAACGACGAGCCGCCGAAGCTCACCCGGGCCGGGCCGCTCACGCCTGTCATCACCGGACTGCTGCGCAAGGACCCCGACGAACGGCCGGGGCCCGCCGAGGCGGAGCGCATGCTGCTCGACGCCATGGAGGGGCGCAGGCCCCGGCAGGCGGAGGCGTACGTTCCGACGCAGCTGGTCTCCGAGGGGATGCTCCAGGACGCGACGCCCACGAGCCGGATCAGCTCACCCGGTACGCCTGTGACGCAGGCCGCCGCGCCGGGGCAGGAGGAACTGTCCGCGCGGAGGGGCGAGCAGATACCGGCGCATGGATCTGCGCAGATACCGGAGCAGGTACCGGCGCAGATACCCGCACAGGGATCGGCTCCCCTGCCGGCACCCGTTCCGGCTTCCGTGCCGGCACCGGGACCGGGCGGGGAAGGGACGGTTCCGGACGCGCCCAAGGGGCCGGAGAGCCCGGGGGGTGCGAAGAGTCCGAGGGGGCGCAAAGGGCAGAAGCGTCGGCGTGTACGGACCGGGGCCCTCGTCCTGGCCCTCGCCGTGCTGGTCGGTGCCGGGGTCGGCTTCGGCGTCATGAAGTACGAGAACCGGCAGCAGGGTTCCGGTGGTACGGCGGCGGGTTCCGGCGGGACGGACGGCGGCGGAACAGATGGCGCCGGCACGGACGGCGGTGTGAAGAACAAGCCGCACGGAGGTATACCGGCCGGCTGGCACCGGGTGAACGAGCCCGAAGGTTTCAGCCTGGTCCTGCCCAACGGGTGGAAGCGCCAGATGGACGGCTCCAACGAGATCGACTACACGCCGGACGACGGCAATCACTTCATCCGGATAAGTATCGACAAGGACCCGGACTACTCCACCCCGTATCTGCATCAGCTCGCTCTCGAACCGCAGCTCAAACGGCTCCCCGACTACCGGCGGATCACGCTGCACGTGAACAACTTCCGCGACGAGGACGCCGCGCTCTGGGAGTTCACCTGGACCGAGACCAAGGGGCACCCGGGCCGGCGCCGCGCCATCGACCAGATGTACAACGTGAACCACGGTCAGGCCGAGTACGCGATCTACATGGGCGGCCCGGCCCGCGACTGGGACCGCAGTCGCTTCGACACGATCCTGCGCTACTGGCAGCCGCCGGCCTGAACCATGCCCACCCTCCTGTCCCGCCCACCCCCACCCCCACCCCCGCCCCCTGCTCCCTCAGGCCGAAGACCAGCTCGTGGCGGTCAACCCGCCTGATCAGGGCTTATGTCGCCAGCGATCACTGGCGGTATATGTGGGTACCGTGAAAAGGCGTTACTCATGGGTACCGAAACTCTTCGCCGGGGCATAACCTCCCCTCATGACGGACTCGCAGGCTCCCACCGCCACGGCCCCCCACGGCACGAACCCGATCGCCCCCACCCCCTCAGGTGTGCGTACCGCTGCCGATGTGGTCACCCCCGAAGTGGTGGCCCAGCTGACCCGTGGCGTGGTGGGTTCCGGACGGACGGCCAACCACACCCCGTTCACCGGCGAGAAGCTGGCCGACCTGCCCGAGTCGACCCCCGCGGACGTCGCGACCGCCTTCGAGCGGGCCCGCGCGGCCCAGACCGCGTGGGCCGCGACCCCCGCCAGGGCCAGGGCAGCCGTCCTGCTGCGCTTCCACGACCTGGTGCTCGCCCGGCAGGCCGAGGTCCTCGACCTCATCCAGCTGGAGACCGGCAAGGCCAGGCTGCACGCCCATGAAGAGGTCCAGGCCGTCGCCGTCGCGGCGCGCCACTACGGCCGCAAGGCCCCCTCGTACCTCAAGCCCAAGGGCCACACCGGGGCGATCCCGACGCTGACCAAGGTCACCGAGGTGCGCCAGCCGCGCGGTGTGGTGGGCCAGATCGCCCCCTGGAACTACCCCTTCGAGCTGTCCATCGGCGACGCGCTGCCCGCCCTCGTCTCCGGCAACGCGCTGGTGATGAAGCCCGACACCGAGACCGCCCTGACCGCGCTCTGGGCCCGCGACCTGATCATCGAGGCCGGGCTGCCCGCCGAGGTCTTCCAGGTGGTCATCGGGGAGGGCCCGGTCGTCGGCCCCGAGCTGGTCAAGCACGCCGACTTCGTCTCCTTCACCGGCTCGACCCGCACCGGCCGCGAGGTCGCCCGGGGAGCGGCCGACCGCCTGGTGGGCGTCTCCCTCGAACTCGGCGGCAAGAACGCCATGCTGGTCCTGGAGGACGCGGACATCGAGAAGGCGGCCTCGGGTGCGGTCCGCGCCTGCTTCTCGTCGGCCGGCCAGCTCTGCATCTCCATCGAGCGGCTGTATGTGCACGAGTCGGTCGCCGACGCCTTCCTCGAACGCTTCGCCGCGCGTACGAAGGCGATGCGCCTCGGCAACTCCCTCGCGTACGGCGCCGACATGGGCTCCCTCGCCGGTGAACGGCAGCTGGAGGCCGTGCGGCGGCATGTGGAGGAGGCCGTGGCGAAGGGCGCCACCCTGGTCGCGGGCGGCGCGCACCGTACGGACATCGGCCCGCTCTTCTACGAGCCCACCATCCTGGACGGCGTCGAGGCGCCCATGGCCGTCTGCACCGAGGAGACATTCGGGCCGGTCGTCTCGGTCTACCGCTTCAAGGACGAGGACGAGGCGGTCACCGCCGCCAACGCCACGCCCTACGGCCTCAACGCGAGCGTCTGGACCAGGAGCGGCAGCCGCGGCCACGCCGTCGCGGCCCGGCTGCGGACCGGCACCGTCAACATCAACGAGGGGTACGCGCCCGCGTACGGCAGTGTGCAGTCGCCGATGGGCGGAATGAAGGACTCGGGCCTCGGCCGCAGGCACGGCTCCGAGGGCATCCTCAAGTACACCGAGGCGCAGACCGTGGCGCACCAGCGGGTGATGCCGATGGCGCCGTCCTTCGGGATGGACGACGAGAAGTACGCCGCTTTCATGAGCCGCAGCCTCAAGGCGATGAAGGCTCTGCGCCTGCGCTGATCCGCCGCCTCCCGCGCATTTTCCAAGAGGAGAGTCAATGTCACAGGAGAACTCTGTCCGCGGTGCGGGACCGGCCGGCGGCGACCCGGACGCGCCGTACGACTACGACGTCCTGGTGGTCGGCTCCGGCTTCGGCGGCTCGGTCACCGCGCTGCGGCTCACCGAGAAGGGCTACCGGGTGGGTGTCCTGGAGGCGGGCCGCCGCTTCACGCCTGGCACCCTCCCCAAGAACTCCTGGGACATCAAGAACTACCTCTGGGCCCCGGCGCTCGGTCTCTACGGCATCCAGCGCGTCCACCTCCTCGGCAACGTCATGGTGCTGGCGGGCGCGGGTGTCGGCGGCGGTTCCCTCAACTACGCCAACACGCTGTACGTCCCCCCGGCGCCGTTCTTCCAGGACCGGCAGTGGGCGTCCATCACCGACTGGCAGGCCGAACTGGCCCCGTACTACGACCAGGCGCAGCGCATGCTCGGCGTGCGGCTCAACCCGACGATGACGCCGTCGGACGTCCATCTGAAGGCGTCCGCCGACGCGATGGGGGTGGGGGACTCCTTCCACATGGCGCCCGTGGGGGTCTTCTTCGGCGACGGGGAGGACTCGGACGGCACGGCGAGGGCCGAGCCGGGCAAGGCCGTCGACGACCCGTACTTCGGCGGGGCCGGCCCCTCCCGCAAGGCGTGCACTGAGTGCGGTGAGTGCATGACGGGCTGCCGCCACGGCGCGAAGAACACCCTCACCGAGAACTACCTCTATCTCGCCGAGCGGGCGGGCGCGGTCATCCATCCGCTGACCTCGGTGACCGCGATCGCGGAGGACGGCGAGGGCGGACACCGCGTCACCACCGTCACGACCGATGCCCGCAAGGGCGCGCCGCGGGTGCTGCGCGCCCGGCACGTGGTGGTCGCAGCCGGGACGTACGGCACGCAGACCCTGCTCCACACCATGAAGGACCAGGGGCTGCTGCCGCGTATCTCGGCGAAGCTCGGGGAGCTGACCCGCACCAACTCCGAGGCGCTGGTGGGCTCGCAGACCACCGACCGCCGCTACCGCAGGAAGCACGGCGTCCCGAAGGCCGACTTCACCCAGGGCGTCGCGATCACCTCGTCGATCCACCCGGACGCGGACACCCACATCGAGCCGGTGCGGTACGGCAAGGGGTCCAACGCGATGGGCGCGATGTCCATCATCCAGGTGCCGTTCGGGTCCCGGCGGGTACTCGGCTGGCTCGGGAACGTCGCCAAGCACCCCTGGCTGACGGCCCGTTCACTGTCCAACCGGCGCTGGTCCGAGCGGACCATCATCGGTCTGGTGATGCAGTCGCTGGACAACTCCCTGACGACGTACCGCAAACCGGGCGGGATCGGTAAGGGTCTGCTGACGGCCAGGCAGGGCCACGGCGCGCCCAACCCGAAGCAGATCGCCGAGGGGACCCGGGCCGCGACGCTGATCGCCGAGGAGATCAACGGGTTCCCCGGGTCGAATGTCGGCGAGCTGATGGGGACCCCGCTGACCGCGCACTTCCTGGGGGGCTGTGCGATCGGCGCGTCCGCGGATGAGGGGGTGATCGACCCGTACCACCGGCTGTACGGGCATCCGGGCATCTCGGTGGTCGACGGCTCGGCGGTGTCGGCGAACCTCGGCGTCAACCCCTCGCTGACCATCACCGCGCAGGCGGAGCGCGCCATGTCGTACTGGCCCAACAAGGGTGAAGCGGACCCGCGCCCCGAGCAGGGGCAGCCCTACGAACGCCTCGCCGCCGTCGAGCCAGGCTCTCCGGCCGTGCCGGAGGCCGCCTTCGGCGCGCTGAGGCTGCCGTTCCTGGGGATGCCGGAGGTCCCGCCGCGGGAGTAGCCCCATCCGCGGATTCCGCCGACCCGTCGGTTCCGCAGGCCCCCGTACACGGCGGGAGGGCTGCACCCCCCTCCGAGTGCAGCCCTCCCGAGTCGGTGCCGACCGGGCCCCGCTGTGTGACTCGTGCACACGGGTGGGGCCACTGGTGGGTACGCATGGATGACTGACCGGGCCGCTGAATGGTTGCTTCCGAGGCCCCGGAATCCCGGTGTGAGCTGCGTCACGGATGGGTCACGGATGGGTCGTGGGTGGGTCGCGGGTGCGTCGCGGGTGTGTGCGGTGTCCGGGGTGCGGTGCCTCATGGGTGGCGTACGACGAAGCCAGGGGCCCGCGGAAGTGATGCCACGGGCCCCTGGCTCTTCGGCACCGGCGTCAGGGCAGCACCGGTGCCGGGTGGCGGCGCCGGAGGGGGTGCGCCGCGGAGGAATGCGGGATTACGGGAATGCGGGATTGCGGGCGGGACCTGCCGCTGTGCGTTGCTGCCGGGGCTGGGTGCCGGAACTGTGTGCCGGGGCTCGGCTCTGTGCGCCTGGACTGGGTTCTGTGCGCGGGGACTGGGCTCTGTGCTGTGCCGGGGCTGCCGGCTCCGGGCGTCCCCGGAACCGACTGCCTCGGGTGACCGGGCCGCTGTCCCCTGCCGCCCGGTCACACGCGCTGAGACGTGGTCCCACGACGCACCTGCAGTACGTCACACACCCCAGCGAAGCCACGCGTGGTTTCCTCTTTCCAACAGGCCGCCCCTGGCTGACACGGACGCCTGGACCAACGAAGGGCGGCCGGGACCGGTCACGCGCCGTACGGGTGAGGGCGGGCCCGAACTCAGATACGGGCTGTCCCCGGCCGCCTCAGATCCGTCCCCGGCACAGTTCGAGCACGGTCATCGCCAGCCCCGTGCCCGGCTTGCCGAGCGCCTCGCTGTAGTGGCCCAGGACCTCCATCTCGCGGGAGAGGTTCACCCGGCGCCCGCCCGATGTCATCCGGGCGTCCTGGATGACGGCGGACACCGCCATCCGTTCCTGGATCAGGCCGATGATCCGGTCGTCGAGGCTGTCGATGCGCTCACGCGCGCCGGTGATGACGCCCGCCGCCTCGCCTGTGTGCGCGCCGGTGCTGTGCAGGTCTGTGCTGTGTGGGTCTGTGCTGTGCGGTTCAGCGCCGTGCAGGTCTGTGCTGTGCAGGTCTGTGCTGTGTGGGTCTGTGCTGTGCGTCTGGGGGCCGGTGTGGGTGCTGGTGCTCATGGGTCCGAACTCCTTGCGGGGGCGCGGCCCCCGGAGCGGCATCGTCCGGAATGCACAGGCGCCCCGGACCTTGCCGGTCCGGGGCGCCTGGGGAAGTGCTTGTCAGCGGAGGATCAAGCAGCACGACCATGGCAGCCGGACGGGCCGGTGCCATAGGTAAAGACGAAGGTCAGCTGCTGATGCATGGCGTCATTATGGACGGCCTCCGGAGGGAGAGACAAGCCGGTTCCCGCGGCCCCGTTAGAATCGACATACAAGCCCCTGATACAAGACACCCTCCTTTCCCGCCGGAAGGCCGCCCCGTGCCAGCAGCACCCCCCGCCGCCGCCCCCGAGGTCGTCCTCGTAGTCGACTTCGGCGCGCAGTACGCCCAGCTCATCGCCCGTCGCGTCCGTGAGGCGCGGGTCTACAGCGAGATCGTGCCGTCCACCATGCCGGTGGCCGAGATGCTGGCGAAGAACCCGAGGGCGATCATCCTCTCCGGTGGCCCGTCGTCCGTGTACGCGCCGGGCGCGCCCACCCTCGACCGGGCGCTCTTCGAGGCCGGGGTCCCCGTCTTCGGCATGTGCTACGGCTTCCAGCTGATGGCGACCACCCTCGGCGGCACGGTCGACGACAACGGCGCCCGGGAGTACGGCCGGACCGCTCTCACCGTCTCCAAGTCCGCTTCGACCCTCTTCGAGGGCACTCCGGCGGAGCAGTCCGTGTGGATGTCGCACGGCGACGCCTGCTCGGCCGCCCCCGAGGGGTTCACGGTCACCGCGTCCACCGACGTCGTACCTGTCGCGGCCTTCGAGAACGACGAGAAGAAGCTCTACGGCGTCCAGTACCACCCCGAGGTGCTGCACTCCACCCACGGCCAGCAGGTCCTTGAGCACTTCCTCTACCGGGGCGCCGGCATCGAGCCGACCTGGACCACGACGAACGTCGTCGATGAGCAGGTCGCCCTGATCCGTGAGCAGGTCGGTACCAAGCGCGCCATCTGCGGGCTCTCCGGCGGTGTCGACTCCGCCGTCGCGGCCGCCCTGGTACAGAAGGCCATCGGCTCCCAGCTGACCTGCGTGTACGTCGACCACGGGCTGATGCGCAAGGGGGAGACGGAGCAGGTCGAGAAGGACTTCGTCGCCGCCACGGGTGTCCAGCTCAAGGTGGTCGACGCCGAGGACCGCTTCCTGACCGCGCTCAAGGGTGTCTCCGACCCCGAGGAGAAGCGGAAGATCATCGGGCGTGAGTTCATCCGGGTCTTCGAGCAGGCCCAGGCCGAGATCATCGCTGACGCAGGCGAGGACGTCGCGTTCCTGGTGCAGGGCACGCTCTACCCGGACGTGGTCGAGTCCGGCGGCGGCACCGGCACCGCCAACATCAAGTCCCACCACAACGTGGGCGGGCTGCCCGACGACATCGAGTTCGAGCTCGTCGAGCCGTTGCGCCAGCTCTTCAAGGACGAGGTCCGGATGGTCGGCCAGGAGCTCGGCCTGCCGGACGAGATCGTCCAGCGCCAGCCCTTCCCTGGCCCCGGCCTCGGTATCCGCATCGTCGGAGACGTCACCAAGGAGCGCCTCGACCTGCTGCGCGAAGCCGACGCCATCGCCCGTGAGGAGCTCACGGCGGCCGGGCTCGACCGTGAGATCTGGCAGTGCCCCGTGGTGCTGCTCGCGGACGTCCGCTCGGTCGGCGTCCAGGGCGACGGCCGCACCTACGGCCACCCGATCGTGCTGCGGCCCGTCTCGTCCGAGGACGCCATGACGGCGGACTGGACGCGCCTGCCGTACGAGGTGCTGGGCAAGATCTCGACGCGTATCACCAACGAGGTCGCCGATGTGAACCGTGTGGTGCTCGATGTGACGAGCAAGCCGCCGGGCACCATCGAGTGGGAGTGACCCGCGACTGACGACCGCATGGCGAGCGCCGCCGCACCGGACATCCGGTACGGCGGCGCTTCGCCGTTGTGCGAGGAGAGCGGTGCGCGACTCTGTTCCCGACACGGCTCTGTTCCCGGCACGGCTCTGTTCACGGCGGGACTCTGTTCACGGCGGGACTTTGTTCCCGGCACGGCTCTGTTCTCTGCATGACTCTGTTCACCTGCGGTTACGCGCGGTAGCTTCCGGCCATGACTGAGATGCCAGCCCCGATACCGGCCTCTGCCCCCGGCTCAGCGCCCGCCCCCGTCCCCTCCCCGCATGCGCCCGCAGCCGCGCCCGCGCCCGTCCCGGTGGACCAGCTCCGGTTCGCGATGCCGCCGGTCCACGAGACGCTGGCGGAGGAGCGGCAGTACCGCAAGACGAGGCTGGCGGGGGCGCTGCGGCTGTTCGCGCGGTACGGGTACGAGGACGGCGTCTCGGGCCACATCACCGCCCGCGATCCGGGCTACCCCGACTGTTTCTGGGTGAACCCCTTCGGGGCGCCGCTCGCGGAGCTGGGGGAGCGCGATCTGATCCTGGCCAACGGCGACGGACAGGTCGTCGATGGCCGCCACCACGTCAACCAGGCCGCCTTCGCGGTACACGCCCAGGTGCACCGGGCGAGGCCCGCGGTCGTCGCCGTCGCACACAGCCACTCGCTGCACGGGCGGGCGCTGTCCGCACTGGGCGAGCTGCTCGACCCCATCACCCAGGAAGCCTGCGCGTTCTACGAGGATCACGCTCTCTACGACTCCTACACGGGCGTCGTCGTGGACGAGGAGGAGGGCCGCAGCATCGCCGCCGCACTCGGCGAGCGCAAGGCCATCATCCTGCGCAACCACGGCCTGCTGACCGTGGGCGACTCGGTGGACGCGGCGGCCTGGTGGTTCCTCACCATGGAGCGCTCCTGCCAGGTCCAGCTCGCCGCGCGGGCCGCAGGGAAGCCCGTACTGATCGACCACAGGAACGCGGTCGCCACCCGTGAGCAGCTGGGCAGCGATCTGGTGGCGTGGATCAACTACCAGCCGCTGTGGCGGCAGATCAGCGGAACCGGCCCCGACGCGGGGGCGTGAGCCGCTCCCGTACGAGCGCATGAGCTTTCCGTACGGGTGCGCCTCCGCGGACGCTCGTCAACCTGACGTGCTGTCAATCACCCTGTCTGACCTGACCTGCTGCCGGTGCGGCTCCCTGGGTGCGGCACAATCCCCTTGAGTTGCAAGGAAGTTCAACGGTGTGCGGGAAGTGCACGGGGCGGGAAGAGGGCGGCGTTCTGCGTGGCGGTACAGGAAGCAAGACAGGGCGAAGGCCCGCACGCCGGGGCGCACGGCGGCGGGTGCACCTGCCCGGACTGCCCGCACGGCGCGCGTGAGGGACACCGGCGCGCTGTTGCCGCGTTCCTCGCCCAGCGGGACGGGCTGGCCGCCGGCGAGGGGCTGCCCGCCGGAGTCGCCCACTCGGCCGGGGCGTCGCGGCAGTGGGTCTCCGACGAACTGACGGAGTCGGCCCACGCGGTGGCCGAACGCGCCCGCGAGGCCGGTGAGGCGTGGTTCCAGCAGGTCTGGGTGCGCACGCTGCTGGTGGTGTGGGGGAGCGTGGTGGTCCTGGTGCTCGCCGAGGCGGTGACCGCGATCGGTGCGGGCTGGAGCACGGCCCGTACCGCGGGGCTGATCGCCGCCCTGCTCACCGCGGCCCTGCTGACCGGCGCGGCCCGCACCCACCGGGCGCGCGGTGGTCTGCTGGCCCCGGTGATCGGCGAGGACAACAGGCTCTCCACCTCCCGGGCGGTCGCCGTCATGTGGGTGCTGTTCGCCGTCTTCTCCGTCCTGGTGCTCTCGCTCCAGCTCGCCGGGGCGTCGGGGCACGGCAGGCGCGACGCTCTGATCGCCGGACTCGGCCTGGCCCGCGGCGCCGGCCTGGTGACGGTGCTCGCGCTGGTCTGCGCCGTCGCCGTGGTGGTGCGGCGGGTGGTCGCGCTGCGGGTGCCGGCCCAGAAGCTCCAGAAGGTGCGGGCCGACCGCCCGCGCGCCGCCGATCTCCTCACCGACGACTCCGGGCGCGGCAGCTTCGCGGATGTGCAGTACGTCCTGGTCAGTGCGGCCGCGGTGCTGTTCGCCGCGGTACGTCTGGCCCGCCGCCCCGATCAGCTGCCCGACCTCCCGTGGGGGCCGGCGCTTCTGGTGGTGGTCTCGGCCGTGACGTACTTCGCCGGCAAGTACGCGGAGGGCGGCAGGCCCGTGGTGCTCTCGGTGGTGAGGTCACGGGAGGCCGGGGACCTGGACGCCCCGATCCGTACCGGCGACGACATCGAGATCCGCGGTGCGGGCTTCGTGCCGCCGGGGGCCGGGACCCCTGACCTGCTGGCCCGGATGGTGGTGCGCATCGGCACGGTGCATGTCCATGTGCCGCTGGTTCCGGTGCCGGGCGGTTTCGCCAATCCGTCGGACACGGTGCTGACGGTGCCCGTGCCGGTGGAGGTCGAGCCGGGCCGGGTGGAGGTACGCGTGGTGACGGCGGCCGGGGTGGAGACCGCGGCGTGCGAGATCGACGTGACGGACTGACGGACTGATGGAGTGACGGGCCTGACGGGCTGCCGGACCGACGGGCTGGACGTGGCGGGCCTGACGGGCTGCCGGACCGACGGGCTGGACGTGGCGGGCCCTGGTTTCCGCTTGTCAGCGGGTGAACTTCTCGATGGCGGCCGGGGTGACCGGGGTGAAGAAGTTGACGAGGTTGCCGTCGGGGTCGCGGAAGAGCAGCGACCGGTTGCCCCAGGGCATCGTGGTGGGACCGCTGACGAAGTCGGTCACCAGGCCGTCCAGAGCGCCGTGCACGCGGTCCACGTCATCGACGAGGAACTCGATGATCACGCTGTGGTTGTCCGCGGGCCGTGCGGAACCCGGTGCGAACAGCGGGACCGTGCGCGTACTGGCGATCGCGAGGGTGGTGTGCGGGGTGCTGAGCTCGGCGAAGTCCTCGGTGGCCCAGGCCGCCCGTACCCCGGTGGCCTTCTCGTAGAACTCGACGAGGCGTGCCACGTCGCCGGTGATGATGCGAACCGAGACGAAATCCATGGTGTTCTCCCTGAATGTGCGGGTTGGTAGAGCCCTGTGCTGTGCAGCTTAGGACGAATAGAGGACAGAATCGGTCCTGTATGAGCGTTAGGCTTCGGATATGTCCCGACCGACCGCACGTGTGCTGACTCTTCTGGAGCTGTTGCAGTCGGGCGGTATCCGGACAGTGGCCGAACTCGCCGACCGGCTCGGCGTCGAGGGACGGACCGTGCGGCGGTACGTGGACCAGCTGGTCGACCTCGATGTGCCGGTGGAGGCGGTGCGGGGCCGCTACGGCGGGTACCGCCTCGCCTCCGGATACCGGCTGCCGCCGCTCATGTTCAGCGACGACGAGGCACTCGCCGTGCTGCTCGGCCTGGTCGCCGGCCGCCGGTCGGGGCTGATGACGGCGGCGGACACGGCGACCGAGACGGCGGCGGCCAAGATCCGCCGGGTGCTTCCCGCACGCGTGGCCCGCAGGCTCGAAACGGTCCTGGAATCCCTGGCGTTCACGGCGCCGCCCGGCGAGTTCGCCGCGCCGGACTCCGATGTCCTGCTCACGATCGCCGACGCGGTACGCCACCGCCGGCCGGTATCGGTCCGCTACACCGACCGCGAAGGCCGGCGCAGCGAGCGCCCGCTGCACCCGTACGGGATCGTCGCCCACGCCGGCCGGTGGTACGTGACGGGCGCGGACCCCGGGATCGGCGAGGACCGGACTTTCCGGCTCGACCGCATCGCGGCCGCGCGGGCCCTGCCCGGCTCGTTCGACGAGCCTGCCGGACCCGGGCCGGCCGAGCGCGTGCTGTCGGGGTTCGCCACGGCCGGGTACCGGTACGAGGTGGTCCTGCGGATCCGCGGCACGGTCGACCAGATCCGCACCCGCCTGCCGGCCTCGGTGGCGACCGTCGAGGAGCCCACGCCCGCAGACCCGTCGGGCGGCGGCGAAGATGACAGCCATGGCGGCAGCGGCAGCGGCAGCGATAGCGGCAGGGGTGGCGACGGGGACGGCCATGGCGGTAGCGACAGCGACGTCGGCGGGGACGGCGGCCACGGCGACAGCGACAGGCACGGCGACGGGGACGGCCATGGCGGTAGCGACAGCGACGTCGGCGGGGACGGCGGCCACGGCGACAGCGACAGGCACGGTGTCGGGGACGGCCACGGCGGTAGCGACAGAGACGGCGACGGCTGGCTGTGCGTCAAGCTGAGAGTGGAGCGGCTGGACTGGCTGCCGCCGGTACTGGCCTCGCTCGACCTGCCGTTCGTCATCGAGCGCCCCGACGAGCTGCGCGGACTCGTCGTCGCACTCGCCGACCGCCTCGCGTCCCACGCCCGGCGCACCTGACGCGCGGGGCCCGGTCGCCTCCGATGGGTACCCCGTCGGCAGGGCGCGGCGGCACGGGACGCAAAATCAGGACTGCGTCTCGCCACACCGGCACGCGCTACGGGGTCATCACGGGGCAATCGGAGAGGCAGGACCAGGCCATGGTTCAGGGATACCGGACGGGCACACCCATCGGGCTCGGCGGGAGCGTGCGCGGCCGGAACGGCCGCTGGAAGGAGACCGCCAGGCGGTACTCGCTGCTCCCGCTGCGCATCTTCCTCGGCGTCACCTTCTTGTACGCCGGTATCGACAAGCTCACCGACTCGGCCTTCCTGCACGCGACGGGCACCGGTTCCCTCGGCGAGCTCCTGCACTCCGTACGCGGTTCGGCGGCCGTCCCGGCGCTCGTGGACCTCGCCCTGAAGAGCCCGGCCGGCTTCGGCTACGCCATCGCCATCGGTGAAATCGCCGTCGGGATCGGCACCTTGCTCGGGCTGTACGGCCGGGTCGCGGCGCTCGGCGGCGCCCTGATCTCGCTGAGCCTCTGGCTGACCGTGAGCTGGCAGTCCACGCCGTACTACTACGGAAACGACCTCGCCTACCTCATGGCCTGGCTGCCGCTCCTGCTCGCCGGATCGCCGCTGCTCTCGGCCGACGCCCTTCTGGCCGCCCGTCGCCGAATGCCGTAACCGACCGTACTGGCGATCCCCGCCAGCACCAGGCCGGCCGCGAGCATCGGCAGCGCGGCGACGGGCGGGGTCCGCCAGAGGCCACCCGCGTCACCGAGGTAGACGGCCGCGATGCCCAGCAGCACCAGCCCCGCGACGGCCTTCCCCGGCCGGAACTCGTGCAGGAACTCCCGCCGCGGCCGACCGGGCCGCGATTCACCGGGCTGCCAACCACCGGGCTGCGCCCCACCGGGCTGCGCCCCACCGGGCTGCGCCCCACCGGCGTGCGAGCCACCGGGCCGCGCGCCC